>JBDRBG010000113.1:0-41665 GCA_043823005.1 Candidatus Omnitrophota bacterium | reverse complement strand
TTCATCCAGGTGGACGGCGGGATAAACAGCCAGACTGCTTTGAAAGCAGTGGAGGCCGGTGCTGATGTTCTTGTTGCGGGAACCGCTGTTTTTGGAAATAAAGATTACGAGCAGGCGATAAAGGAGATAAGGCAGAGTCGTGAGTTATTTTGTTGTTTGTTGATGGTTAGTCGGTTGATGGTTAAGGGTTATTCGGTTGATAGTTAACGGTTAGTTGGTTGATGGTTAAGGGGAAAGGCTCTTGACGGGTAAACGGTCAACGAACCAACGATCAACCGTCAACAAACGGGTGAGTTGATAGTGAATAAAAAGTGTCAACTTTTTTAGGACGATACAGCTCTGGATGGTTAAACAGTCAACGAATTAACTGGCAACCGTTAACCAAAATACATCATCGCGAGGAGCGCCAGAGAGGTTGAAGGCTGAAGGGAAACGCCCTATTCGTCATTGCGAGCGGCCGGCAGGAGCGCGGAAATCTCAAGGTAGGGGTTTGATTCATCAAACCCAAGGATCTAAAAGAAAAGGAGAAATTGTTATGATTAAATTTGGTACAGATGGATGGAGGGCTGTAATAAGCGAAGATTTTACTTTTGAAAATGTCGAAATAACAGCGCAGGCAGTCGCGGATTTTATCGAAAAGAGCGGAGCGCCTATATATAAAAAGAAAAAGATTGTTATCGGTTATGATACCCGCTTCCTTTCTGATAAATACGCGGAAATAATGGCATCTGTATTAGCGGCAAACGGTATAAATGTTATCCTTTCGGATAGGGCTTGTCCTACTCCGGCTACATGTATTTATATAAAGAAGAATAAGCTGACCGGTGGGTTAATGATTACGGCCAGTCATAATCCTCCGCAATATAACGGTATAAAGTATAAGGGGTATTATGCCGGATCCGCGGGAAGTGAGATCATCGATAAAATAGAAGAGAGGCTGTATAAGTCAAAAGTGAAAACAATTTCTTTTGATGAAGCGGTGAAATCAAGAAAAATAATAAAAGAGGATCTGATAAAACCTCAGCTGGATTGTATAAAAAAATACGCGGACATGAAAAAGTTAAAAAGCTCGAGTTTAAAAGTGCTGGTTGATTCTATGAACGGTACAGGCGGTACTTGTTTTCGGGATATATTAAAAAATACCTCCATTAAACTGGATTTTATGTACGCGGAACCTAATCCTTCTTTTAACGGCAGAGCTCCTGAACCTAACGAAAAACACCTTAAAGAACTTAAAACGCGCGTAAAAAAGGAAAAATATAATCTTGGTGTTGCGACAGACGGGGATGCTGATCGTGTAGGTATTGTGGATGAAAAGGGAAATATTCTTTCCGGACATAAAGTTATGGCACTGTTGATTTTGCACCTGCTTAGAAACAGAAAAATGAAAGGCGGTGTTGTTCAGACTATATGCGGAACAACGCTTATAAATAAGATATGCGATGAATATGGGCTGAAGACATATGAAACACCCGTAGGGTTCAAATATATTTGTGATATAATGACAAAGAAAGATATATTGGTCGGAGGGGAAGAAACCGGAGGAATAGGGTTTAAGGGATATTTACCGGAAAGGGACGGTCTGCTTTCAGCTCTTTTAATAATGGAAATGATGATAATAGAGAAGAAACCTCTATCAAAAATAGTGGAGCAGATGAGTGATAAATATGGCAATTATGTGTACGAAAGGGAGGATTTAGCGTTTTCTCCGTCAAAACGAAAAGATCTTGTGGAGGGCATCAAAAAGAGCCCTCTTAGCGATGTTTTAAATAAGCCGGTTGTTAAGATTGTGGATTATGACGGCACAAAATTTATTTGTGAAGATGGGTCATGGCTGCTTTTGAGATTATCAGGGACTGAACCTAAATTAAGGATATATAGTGAGACCCGTTCCAAGCAAGAATCTTTAAAATATCTGGAATTTGGAAAAAAATATGCTTTTTCATTGATGTAAAGAGGAAAGGGCCTTATAATCAGTCGTTGGTCGTTGGGACGGGCGAAAAATTTTATTATTACAGAGATTGCCGCGCCCTTCGCATGGCTCAGGGCTCGCAAAGACGGACTTCGTCATTGCGGGCGACCAACAGTGACCGCGGTAATCCCCTCTTTGTCATTGCGAGGCGAAGCGACGCGGTCCGCCGGAGGCGGATCCGCCTTTGGAGGACAAACTCGATGGAAATAGAAGAAATAAATGAGTGAACAGCAATCGGAAAGAAAACATGGAAACTAAACTTAAAAGCATAAGAAATTTTTGTATAATCGCGCATATTGATCATGGAAAATCCACGCTTGCAGACAGAATAATTCAGTTTACAGGGAGTGTAGATAAAAGGGATTTCAGGGATCAGTTTCTGGATAATATGGATCTGGAAAGGGAAAGGGGTATAACGATAAAATCAAGCGCGGTCCGGATAATGTATAAGGCTAAGGATCAAAATGAGTATCTGCTGAACCTTATAGATACTCCGGGGCATGTGGATTTTTCTTATGAAGTATCAAAGAGTATTGCCGCTTGTGAAGGCGCGCTTTTGGTTGTTGACGCGGTACAGGGTGTAGAAGCGCAGACCATTGCTAATCTTTATCTAGCAATGGAGCATGATCTTAAGATTATTCCTGTTATAAATAAAATAGATCTAAAAAGCGCCAGGATAGAAGAAGTAAAACTTCAGATGAAAGATATACTGGGAGTAGAAGACGAAGAAATAATACTTGTAAGCGCAAAGGAGAATATAGGAACAGATGAAATTCTCGAAGCTGTAGTCGCGAGGATTCCTCCGCCTTCGGGCAGTTCTGAAAAATCTCTTCAAGCGCTGATTTTTGATTCTTCTTATGATGTTTACAGGGGCGTAATAATCTATGTAAGGATTATGAACGGATATTTAAAAGCCGGTATGAAAATTGAGATGATGAATCGGCACGCGAATTATGAGGTTAAAGAGGTTGGAGTATTTACTCCGGAGGAACAGGCTGTCAATCGGTTGGAATGCGGCCAGGTCGGATATATTATTTGCAATATCAAAGATGCCAGTGAAGTTGCCGCGGGAGATACCATAACTGACGCGGTTAATCCGGCCAAAGAACCTTTAGCCGGATATAAGAAGGTGAAACCAATGGTTTACAGCGGTATGTATCCGGTAAGTAATGAAGATTATGAGGATCTCAAAAGTGCTATGGAAAAATTAAGATTATCTGATCCGTCTTTTATTTATGAGCCTGAGACTTCAGCGGCTCTGGGGTTTGGTTTCAGGTGCGGATTTTTGGGGCTTCTTCATATGGAGATAATACAGGAACGTCTGGAACGAGAATTTGATTTAAATCTTATAGCTACGTCTCCCAGCGTGAATTATAAGATAAAAATGTTCAAAACCGATATTATGGAAATCGATAATCCGACAAAATATCCGGAGAAAGAAAAAATAGAATATGTAGAGGAGCCAATAGTAAAATGTTATATTATAACGCCTGCGGAAGGTATCGGGCCTATTATGAAATTATGTGAGGAGAAGAGAGGCGAGTTTGTCAGCACAAAATATCTTGATCCCACAAAGGTACAGCTTACTTATAATCTGCCTCTTTCGGAAATAATAATTGATTTTTATGATAAAATAAAATCTTCTACTCAAGGGTATGGATCTTTAGATTATGAGTTTTCCGGGTACCAGAGATCAAATATAGTAAAACTTGATATTTTAATAAACGGTGTGTCTTGCGACGCGCTTTCATCTATTGTTCACAAAGACAAGGCGAAAAAAAGAGGAAGGGAACTGGCAGCGAAATTAAAGGAGACTATTCCCAAACATCTGTTTAAAATAGCTGTTCAGGCTTCTGTCGGCGGGGACGTGATAGCCAGGGAAAATATTTCAGCGCTTAAAAAGAATGTTACGGGTAAATGTTACGGCGGTGATATTACCAGAAAAAGAAAGTTATGGGATAAACAGAAAGAGGGGAAAAAGAAGATGCGCAGAATCGGTAAAGTAGATGTCCCGAAAGAAGCATTTTTAAAAGCAATGAGGGTAGCATGAAGATAGGTAAATTTTCATGGGATTATTGGTGGGAAGAATGGATAAAACCTATATTAGTGGCAGTGGTTCTGGCTCTTTTTATAAGAACTTTTATTATACAGCCTTTTAAGATACCTTCTAATTCCATGTATCCTACGTTAAAACCCGGGGATCGTATATTTGTAAACAAGTTTGTGTATGGAGCAAAAATTCCTTTTGTCAATGTAAGGTTTCCCGGGATAGAATCTCCGCAAAGGGGAGATGTTGTGGTGTTTTTATCTCCGATCGAAAAAAAGAAGTATCTGGTAAAAAGATTTATTGCCGGAGAAGGAGACACCGTTGAAATAAAAGACGGTGAGATATATGTGAACAATGAAAAAGTTGAGGATGCTCCGATAAACCGTTTTTTATATTATAATCGCGGAGATTATGGGAAAGATAATGTCTTTATAACGGTGCCTGAAGATAGTTTTTTTGTGCTTGGTGACAACAGTCTTAATTCCATGGATTCCAGATATTGGGGATTTGTCCCGGCACGCAATCTTGTAGGAAAAGCCTTTCTGATACATTGGCCCATAAAGAGGATACAGTTAATAAGAAAAGGGAACTGATTAGTTCGGTTGATAGTTGACGGTTGGTTTGTTGATGGTTAACGGACTATTGTCAGCCAAATACGTCATTGCGAGGAGGCCAAAACGCTCCATTCGTCATTGCGAGGAGGCCAGAGGCCGACGAAGCAATCTCGATAAAAATAAAATGAAAAAGTTTATTATTACGGGATTACGGGAGATTGCCGCGGTCGCTCTAGCTCCCTCGCAAAGACGAAGAAGACAGAGATTGCCGCGCCGTTCGCCTGGCTCACGGCTCGCACAGACCGAGGGAGATTGCCGTGCGTCTCGCCTGGCTCGGAGCTCGCAAAGACAGACTTTCGTCATTGCGGGAAGGATCTGAAAGAGCGACGCGGCAATCCTTCTCCGTCTTTGCGAGGAGCGAAGCGACGCGGCAATCTAAAAAATATGTAGATCTGTTGTACACTACATATGACATGTGAAAGGATAATTTAATGAATTGGGCTAACAGGTTAACAATATGCAGGATAATTTTAGTGCCGGCTTTTATACTTTTTGTGCTTTATCATAGACTTGATATCGCGTTTTTTGTTTTCATAACAGCCGCAGTCACTGATGGGCTGGACGGATATATCGCCAGAACAAAGAACATGAAAACAAGATTAGGCGCGGTGTTGGATCCTATAGCGGATAAACTGCTTATAGATACGGCTTTTGTTTCTTTCAGTCTGGTCAGTGGATTGCCTCAATATCTTAAGATGCCTGTTTATGTGCCTATTGTTGTTATTAGCCGTGATGTTATCATTCTTTTAGGGGCCGCTGTTATTTATTTGCTGTCAGGAAAGATAAAGATTAAACCTTCACGCACAGGAAAGCTAACTACTTTTGCTCAAATGCTTACGGTTATATGTATACTTTTACGTTTTGTTTATTCAAATTGGGTTTGGAACATTATGATAGTGCTTACTATTGTTTCAGGCTTGGATTACATAAGAACAGGATCACGTCAAATCAATGGAAAAATATAATTCAATTCCTTCAATATGCATAATTGGCAGACCAAATGTCGGCAAGTCGTCTCTTTTTAATATTTTAATAGGGGAAAGAAGATCTGTGGTTGTGGAAAGATCCGGAACAACACGTGATCGTGTGGAAGCGATAGTTAATACCGGAAACATAAACGTGAAAATTGTGGACACAGGCGGTTATCTTTCTGAGGATAAGGATGTTATTTCTTTAGAAGTCAAGGATCAGATATGCCGGGCTATTGAAGAGGCCAGCGTAATACTTTTTGTGACAGATACGATAGACGGGGTCTCGCCTTTTGACGTTGAGGTTGCCGCGCTTTTACGGAAGTTCAGTAAAACAGTTATTCTGGTTGCTAACAAAACGGATAATGAAAAACTTATAGATGATGCGGTTGAATTTTATCAGCTGGGGTTTGGAGCTCCGGAGACTATTTCATGTCTGCATAGGCGGGGTATTCGCGGCCTGAAACAAAAGATACAGGAATCCGTAGAGTCTTTTGGACTGGAAAAGGAGCCTTCTCAAAAAAAATGTATAAAAATAGCTGTTGTAGGCAGGCCGAATGTGGGAAAGTCATCTCTGATAAACAATCTTCTTGAAAGGAAACGTGTTATTGTCAGTGATATCCCGGGGACTACAAGAGATTCGATCGATACATATTTTAGTTATGAAGATACGGATTATATCCTGATCGATACTGCCGGTATCAGGCATAAACGCAAAGTCAAAGATATTGTGGATACATATAGCATGATGAGGTCTCAGGATGCGATAAAAAGGGCTGATGTTGTTTTGCTTCTTTTTGATGCGGCAGAAGGCATAACACGGGATGATATGGGAATACTCGATCTTATTGAAGAAACCGGAAGTGCGTGTCTTATCCTTGTTAATAAATGGGATCTGGCAAAAGATGCGGAAGATGTTTCAATGCAGGATTATGAAAAACATCTTCTTTATGCGTCAAATCGTTTGAGAAAGTTTTCTATCTTTTTTGTTTCTGCAAAAACAGGCAGAAATGTAGTTGATATGCTTTCTATGGTTAAAGTGCTGGATACTAATCTGGATCTCGAGGTTTCTACCGGAGTTTTAAACAGGATATTTAAGTCACATGATCCTTCTCTGGTAGCTGTTCCTCGCAGGTATAAAAGGCCTAATTTTCTTTATGTTATTCAGAGCAGGTCCCGGCCGGTTGAATTTAAATATTTTGTAAATTCGCCGCAGGATGTAAGGCCTTCTCATTTAAGTTTTATTGAGAATCAGTTGAGGTCAAATTTGCCGTTAAAAGGTATCCCGATAAAGATATTGATAAGAAGGTCTAAAAAAAATAGTAAATAGTAAATAGTTCGAGATTCTGTTATTCGGATTGTGGCATAATTCAATTTCTGTCTTTGTGAGGGAGCAGTGCTGTAGGGTTCAGGCCTGCCTGAACCTGTATAATTGATGAATTTTTATTTGTATGATTATTAGAGGAACGGGCAGGCCCGTTCCCTACAGGATTATTGATAATCTGCGAATTTTAGATTGGGTTTATGCGATATACGACATGTGAATATGCGGCAATCTATCTAGTTAACAGTGATATGGTTTGGCGGCTAAACTAAGGAGTAAAAATGATATATATTATCGCGGCATTTGCGGCGGCTTATGTTATAGGATCTTTTCCCAGCGCGTATGTCGCGGGGAAATTGTTTAAAGGTATTGATATTAGAAAACACGGAAGCGGGAATGTCGGAGCAACTAATGTCGTAAGGGTTGTGGGCAAAGTTCCGGGCATAATCGTTTTTATTATTGATTTATTAAAAGGAACTTTTTGTGTTATTGTGATTCCCTCAGTTCTTATTAGAGTGTTTCCTGCTGTTAACGGCAAATATAGTCTGGTTTGTATCCTGTTAGGGGCTATTGTTGTAAGCGGGCATATATGGACAGTTTTTTTAAGGTTTAAAGGAGGAAAAGGCGTGGCAACTACCGCGGGTGTAATGGCCGGGCTTGCTCCTGAAATCCTTGGGATGGGATTATTAATATGGATTATTGTGTTTTTTCTCTGGCGTTATGTTTCTTTGGCTTCTATTCTGGCGGCTGTTTCATTGCCGATTTTGGCTATTTTTTTAGGAAAATCTCTTGAATTTATAATTTTCACTTCAATGTTATGCGTGGTAGGGCTTTTTGGGCATAGAGGAAATATTAGAAGATTACTACAGGGAACAGAAGCAAAGGTGAGTAAAACAGAAAAAAGTCAGCATTAGCGGCTTGCATTTATAAGAAAAAAACGTAAACTAAAATTAGGATATATAATTGAACAATAATAGTGTAGGAGTCTGGAGGAATTTAAAAAGAACGGAAGAGAAAGGAAAAGTTTTTTTTTGCATACTTTCTAAATATTTTTAAAAAGTTTCAAAAAAGGAAGATACAATGAAGGAATTAGTTTATAGAGATATGCGGGGAAATAATCCAAGAAAACATGAAGTTTCTATGGAAGAGATAACAGATCATACAGATCCCAAAATATCGAGGAAAAGGTCATATAAATATTTTATTAAAGAGGCCTATACTTCTGATAATATTCAAGATATAAAAAACTGGATTGAGGCTAAGAAAAAAATAGAATGTCGAAAAAACTGTCATGTCTTACGGGTCTATAATTCGAAGACACGGGAAAACAAGCTAGTGTGTAAATTGTTAGGTGATATTTTTATTGTTTGTGGAAATACCGCGTATAAGATCGTTTATGTAAATGAGATAAAAATTAAGCTGGTAAAATAATTCCAAGGGTTGACATTATTCGAAGCGAGGGATCAAATGTACATGCCATTAACATCTAAAATGCATCATATTTATATGGTCGTGACTGCTTTGTGCGCGCTTTTACTAATTAAAGCGCGTATTGGATTTCTAGAATTCATCCACCACATATAACTCAATTTTTCAACAATTGCGAGGAGCTAAGCGATTGCTTCACTTTGTTCGCAAAAGGTTGTGCCGCAATTCAAATTCTGTCTTTGCGAGGGAGCCAAAGCGATGCGGCAATCTCCCCACGTCTTTGCGAGGGAGCAAGAGCGACCGCGGCAATCTCAATATGAAAGTAAAAGAGATTGCCGCGCCGGATTTTTATTTTTACAACTATTTGTCAATCAACTTTAAACTGTCGACTAGTTTAACGCTCCCTTATATAATATTGACTATAAATATTAAATATGCTAAACTTTTGAAGTTATTATGAATACAGTTAGCATTATCGGAGACGGTGGATGGGGAACGACATTGGCGCTTTTGCTCCATTCTAAAGGCGTGGATACTATCCTTTGGAGCGTTTCTTCTGAATATGCCGAATACTTAAAAGAAAAAAGGGAAAACACTAAATTTCTCAAAGGGATTTCTTTGCCCTGTGACTTGAAAATTACAGCTGATGATTCTATTGCCAAAGAGGCTGATTACGCTTTTTTTGTTGTTCCATGTGAATATTTAAGGTCTGTTGCTGAAAGGTTTTCGGACGCAAAGTTCAAATATATTGTAAGCGCTACTAAGGGGATAGAAAACGGGTCTTTGATGCGTCCTTCAGAGATATTAGCCGAGTATTTTGATGATATTGATATTTGTGTATTATCCGGGCCCAGTATTTCTTTTGAGGTTGCCCGGGGAATTCCTGCTACTATTGTCGCGGCTTCTAAAGGTAAAGATAAGAAAAACATACAGGATCTTTTAATGACGGAAAAATTCAGGGTCTATACCTCAAGTGATGTGACAGGGGTTGAGATGGGGGGAGCGCTTAAAAATATTATTGCCATTGCCGCCGGTATTTCAGATGGGTTAGGATTTGGAACAAACGCGAAAGCGGCTATTTTAACAAGAGGACTGGCAGAAATAACCCGTTTGGGAGTAAGAATGGGAGCAAAAAGGGAAACTTTTAGCGGATTAAGCGGTGTGGGTGATTTGGCTACTACATGTATAAGCAGTGAAAGCAGAAACAGATGGTTTGGGGAACAAATAGGTAAGGGCCGTAGTATAAACCAGATCATGCAGGAGACAGAGATGGTCGTAGAAGGTTCGGGAACATGCCGGTCCGCGTATGAATTGGCAAAAAAACATTCTGTTGATATGCCCATAACACAGAAGGTTTTTGAAATAATTTATGAATCAAAACATCCGGCAATCGCGGTTAATGAGTTGATGACAAGAGATGCCAGGGAAGAAAGCGAGTAATAGAGTCGTTAGTCGTTGGTTGGTCGTTAGGTGTTAGGCGAACAGATGAAAGTGAAAAAATAAAGGGAAAGCCTAAATGCAAAGCACTAAACTCTAAATAAATCCAAAAGCAAAAACTAAAAATATAAAACTATACAAGAAAAAGAGCTTTTTTAATTTGGAGTTTTGAATTTTTGGTTTATTTAGTGTTTAGGATTTAGAGTTTAGTGTTTCCAACGGCGTTGGTTGTCAGGGGTAGTTGACGACATGCGAAATAAGAAATAACGGGACGTGGCGCAGTCTGGCTAGCGTACTAGTCTGGGGGACTAGGGGTCGCCGGTTCGAATCCGGCCGTCCCGACCATTTTTATCCTGTAAAATAGGAGAAACATGAAAAAGCTTTCCATAATAATTCCTGTCTATAATGAGGAAGGGTATATTTGCAAGGTTTTGGAGAGAGTGATTAACGCGGTATTATCGGAAGAAGTAGACAGAGAACTTATTCTTGTGGATGATGGGTCAGAAGATAAAACAGCTTCTCTTATAGAAACTTATATAAAAGAACATTCGGAATATGACATTAAGTTTTTTAAACACCCTGAGAATTATGGAAAAGGCGCCGCAGTCAGTAAGGGGATAAAAGAGGCAACCGGTGATTATATAGTTATTCAGGATGCTGATCTTGAATATGATCCGGATGAATTGGGCTCACTGTTGGATCTTGTTCATAAGGGATATGCGGATGTTGTTTATGGGTCACGTTTCAGGGGAAGTAATCCCCATCGTGTTTTGTTTTTTTGGCACTATATGGGGAATAAGTTTCTTACGTGGTTGTCAAATCTGTTTGCTAATTTAAATCTTACGGACATGGAAACCTGCTATAAAATGTTTCGCGCCGAAATAGTAAAACCTCTTATTCTTTGCGAGAAAAGGTTTGGATTTGAACCTGAAATAACCGCAAAAATGGCAAAGGTGCCTGATATTCGTGTTTATGAAGTAGGCATTTCTTATTATGGCCGCACATATAAAGAGGGTAAGAAAATAAACTGGAAAGACGGCGTTCATGCTATTCTTTGTGTTTTGAAATACAATCTTTTTCCGCGCTAGGTTCGGTTAATTGTGGGGGGGGGTATGGAAAAAAAGAAAAAAAAACGGCGGGATAAGAGGCAACCCAAAATACAAGTACAAGAAAAAAATGAATTTCATTTTTGGAACAAGATTATTTTTATTGCTATTTTGGTTTTTGCGGGAATGTTTTTCAGCCAAAAGATCTATTTTATAAACGCTGATATCGGAAGACATATCAGAAACGGTGAATATTTTTTCAAAGTGCTGTTTCCTGTTTCGACTAATTTTTATTCATACACTGAACCGAATCTTTTTGTGGTAAACCATCATTGGGCTTCCGGAGCGGTATTCTATGGGGTATGGAAACTGTTCGGGTTTTCAGGTATCTCTTTTTTTAATATTCTGCTTTATGTAGCGGCTTTCGCGTTTTTCTTTAAAACAGCGGAGAAATTATCAGGGTTTAAGTACGCGTGTGTATTTTCGATATTAAGCGTACCTTTGATTTCTTTCAGGACAGAGATAAGGCCCGAAGTTTTTAGTTTTTTATTTCTGGGGGTTTACTATTATGTTCTTCAGCTTTTTGATAAAAAGAAACTTTCATTTAAAAGACTGCTTATTGTGATACTGCCTCTTCAGCTTTTCTGGGTAAATATGCATATTTTTTTCGTATTAGGCATATTTTTGATCGGGGTATTTTGGTTAAATAGTATTATGAACGCAAACCGGAAGGATTTTCGCGGATATTATTTCGGATTGGGATTTTCTGTTCTTTTGGTGAGTTTTTTAAATCCATTCGGGATACGCGGATTTTTGGAGCCGTTCCTGGTTCTAAAAGAATACGGCTATATGATCGCGGAAAACCAATCGGTTTTTTTTATGCAGAAAAGATTTCCCCTGAATTTTAGATATGTTCATTTTGAAGTTCTTTTTCTTTTTATTGCGTCTGTTTTTACCCTGCGTTTTTTTAAAGGCAGAAAAAGATTTATATTTAAAGATTTTTTATTAATGTTTTCTTTCAGTGTTTTAAGCTGGAGAATGATAAGGGGAATTCCTATTTTTGGTTTTTTCTTTATTCCGATCGGAGCGGTTACGGTTTATCAGCTGATGAAGGAGCCGTTTATCTATAGATACAGACGGGTTTTGAAAAAAACAGGTATTTGCGCGTGTTCGGTTATGATAGCGGCTTTTATTTTTTCAGGGGATCAGGCATATTCTCCTTTAGCCGGGAAATTAGGATTAGGGTTATATCCCGGGGTGAACGCGTCCGCCGATTTTTTAAAAAATGTTAGAATAAAGGGACCTATATTAAATAATTATGATATAGGCGGATATTTAATATTTCATCTTTTTCCCGGATACAGAGTATTTGTCGATAACAGGCCGGAGGCATATACTGTGGCGTTTTTTAAGGAAGAATATGAACCTTTGCAGGAACATGAAAATAAATGGCGCGAAATCGACAAAAAATACGGGTTTAATTGTATTTGTTTTTACAGGCATGATATGACGCCTCATGCACAGCCTTTTTTGATCAAAAGGATAGAGGATCCTGAATGGATTCCGGTTTTTGTCGATGACTACGCGATAATATTGCTCAAACAAAACAAGCAAAACGAAGAGATTATTCGTAGATATGAACTTCCTCAGTCGATGTTTAAGATTACGCATAATTAGTCGGTAGCCGGGGGTTGTTCGTCGTTAGAAGGAGATTGTCGCGCTGTTTGCATGTCCTCGCTGTGTGAGTTTCGCGTTAAATTTCTCACAGATTGGATAGTGATTAGGGCTACAAAGGCATTATAGATGAAACAAAATTTATACATACATAGAAAAAGAAAGCGGGTAAAATGAAGCCGATAAATGTTGGATTAATAGGATTAGGGACTATAGGTAAAGGTGTGTATAATGCTCTAGCTAATAATGGGCAGTTAATTGCTCAGCGTACGGGTATTGTTCTTAAAATAAATGCTGTATGCGATAAAGACGAAGCGGCTTTGTCTCTTTTTCCTGAGGAAAAAGGTGTTATCAAAACAACCTCGGCTGATGAGTTGATCAATAAAAAGGATATTGATATTATCGTAGAACTTATCGGAGGAATAGACCCGGCAAAAGACATTATTTTAAAATCTTTGAATAAGAAAAAACACGTTGTTACGGCAAACAAGGCAGTGCTTTCTAAGTGCTGGAAAGAGATATTTTCCGCGGCTTTAGAAAAAGGAATGCTTGTCAATTTTGAAGCAAGTGTTGGTGGAGCAATTCCTATTATCAGGACTTTGCGTGATAGTTTTGTGGCAAATAGAATAAATACTATTTACGGAATTTTAAATGGTACTACTAATTTTATTTTAACGGAAATGGGCGAAAAAAATTGTTCATTTAAGGATGCTCTTAAAATAGCGCAGGAATCCGGTATAGCTGAAAGCGATCCGGAACTGGATATAAGCGGTAAAGACAGCGCCCATAAACTTGCTATTCTTTCTTTACTGAGTTTTGGTGTGGACATTTCTCCGGAAAATATTTATACCGAAGGAATTTCCGGGATAGAACCGCAGGATATTCGTAATGCCGCTTGCTGTGGATATAGAGTTAAATTGCTTGCCATAGCTAAAAGTACGGATCAAGGAGTAGAGGTAAGGGTGCATCCTACATTGATACCTTTAGCTCATCTGCTTTCAGACGTAAAAGGCGCTGATAATGCTGTTTTTGTGAAAGGTGACCTTATGGGTGATGCGCTTCTTTTCGGAAAAGGCGCGGGCAGTAAGCCTACTGCGAGTTCTGTTATCAGTGATCTGGTGGAAATAGCCGGTCAAGTGGCTTTTCCGTCGAAAAAGAGACCGTCTTTATATAAGTTGGATTATGCGGGCGAAGAAAAGAACCTTATCCAAGTGGAAGAATTACCTATGTCTTGTTATCTGAGATTTTCAGTTATAGACAGGCCTGGGGTATTGGCAGGTATTTCTTCTATACTTTCGGAACACAATATAAGTATTGCCAGTGTTTCTCAGGAAGAAAGAAGAGAAGGAGAAACTGTTCCTGTGATTATAATCACTCATAAGGCAAAAGAAGGTGACATGCGCAAAGCTATCGCTAAAATAGATGCTCGTGATTATGTGTCCGCGCCTACGGTTATTATCAGAATTGAGGAATAAATTAGTCGTTAGTCGTTGGTTAGTAGGGGCGGGTTCTAAACCTGCCCTAATAGGGAAAAAGGGAAAATTTATAAGCGAATTTGTAGCATGTATGTAGGAGGGGTCTCTTGACCCCGAACAGGAAAATGCGAATGGTTCGCCGTCGGGAGACGGCTCCTACGGAGAATGGCAGAAAATAATTATTTCTTATTTTAGTAACTTGTATATAATAAATAACTAATTAAAGGAGCGTCATGGGAGTAATAACGCGTTATAGAGAGTATCTTCCGATAAGCGGAAAAACGCCTGTAATAAGTCTGGAAGAAGGGGATACGCCGCTTATTGAGGCGCCGCCGATATCAGAAAAAATAGGTGCTGGATACAGAGTATGGCTTAAGTATGAAGGGCTTAATCCTACCGGGAGTTTTAAGGATAGAGGCATGACCGTTGCGGTATCCAAGGCAGTAGAAGAAGGCGCGAACGCGGTTGCCTGTGCTTCTACCGGTAATACTTCCGCTTCCGCGGCAGCGTATGCTGTCAGGGCTAAAATAAAATGTATAGTTATAATCCCTGAAGGGGCAATAGCTTTGGGTAAACTCGCGCAAGCGCTTATACACGGAGCGTGTGTAATAGCTGTCAGAGGAAATTTTGATACAGCGCTTGAATTAGCATGTGAACTGACAGAGACATATCCTGTAACGCTTGTTAATTCGATCAATCCGTACAGGATACAAGGACAAAAAACAGCTTCTTTTGAAATTTGTGATAAATTGCGGCGTGTACCGGAGTATCACTCTTTGCCCGTTGGAAATGCCGGGAATATTACGGCATACTGGAAAGGATATAACGAATATAAGGAAAAAGGAAAAATAGACACATTACCTAAAATGCTTGGGTTTCAAGCGGCAGGCGCGGCTCCGATAGTCGAAGGCAGAATTTTCAGGGAACCGGAAACAATAGCTACTGCTATAAGAATCGGTAATCCCGCGAGCTGGAAACAGGCAGAAGAGGCGAGGGATGAATCAGGCGGACTTATAGATAAGGTTACGGATGATGAAATATTAGAGGCTTATAAATTGCTTGCTGATACAGTAGGAATATTTGTTGAGCCCGCGTCCGCGGCTAGTGTGGCGGGTATTCTCAAGAAAGCTGGTGAGGGCTATTTTCCGGCATTGGCTAAAGGAGAAGAAAAAGATATTGTTTGTACTTTGACCGGACACGGTCTTAAAGATCCTGACAGGGCAATCAAATTATTAAAGCATCCGCCTGTAGTTGACGCGAATTTGGACGATGTGCTGAAAGCCGCGGGAATGTGATTTAGTCGTTAGTCGGGGGTCGTTAGTCGTTAGGGGAGATTGCTTCGCTGCGTTCGCAAAAACAGAGATTTCCGCGGTCGCTCTTGCTCCCTCGCAAAGACAGAACTTTATCCGTCATTGCGAGGGGCGAAGCAAAAGAGCAAGTTTCGTCATTGCGAGGGGCGAAGCAATCTCAAAAAAAGTGTATACTAAGTATCAATGACATACGATATGCGACATACGAAAATTAAAGAAAGGTTTTACAAATAATGAAGTATATTATACTTGTACCCGATGGAATGGCAGGATTGCCGTTGGAAGAGCTTAATGACCGTACTTGTATGGAAGCCGCTAATGCTCCGAACATGAACCGTATAGCGCGTGAGGGAATTGTTGGTACAGTGAAGAATGTTCCAAATGGTATGACTCCTGCCAGTGATGTGGCTAATCTGTCTATATTAGGGTATGACCCGCAAAAATATTATTGCGGACGGGGTCCTTTGGAAGCTGCAAATCTGGGCGTTGAATTGACTGCCAGTGATGTGGCTTTTAGATTTAACACAGTGACAATTTCCGATGATAAAATGGCGGATTACAGCGCGGGACATATTACTACTAAAGAAACAGATATTTTAGTGAAACTTCTTAATGAAAAACTGGCTGATTCTCGTTTGCGTTTTTATACGGGAACAAGTTATCGTAACCTTTTGGTTGTACGTTGTGATTCGGATATGGAAGCGGAAAAACTGGCAAAGGTACAGTGTTTTCCTCCGCATGATATATTGGATAAGAAAATAGCAAAATATCTTCCTAAAGACGCGGAGCTTGTGGATCTGATGCAGAAGTCCAGAGATCTTTTAGAAGAACATGATATTAATAAGGTCAGGGTAGATCTGAAACAAAATCCGGCGAATATGATATGGATATGGGGGCAGGGACGTAAACCGGATATGCCTGTATTTAAAGATGCATATGGTATTTCCGGCGGAATGATATCTGCTGTTGATCTGCTTAAGGGAATGGGCCGTGTTTTGGGGTTGGAAGTGGCTGAGGTTCCGGGCGCGACCGGATATTATGATACAAATTATGAAGGCAAGGCTCAGGCCGCTTTGAACATTTTAGAACATAAAGATATGGTTTTTGTTCATGTTGAGGCTCCGGACGAAGCCGGGCATAACGGAGATATAGCCGCGAAAATCAAGGCTATTGAAAATTTTGATAGCAGAATAACCGGAAAAATATTATCTTATATTTCAAACAGGGATGATTACAGGGTAATGATATTGCCGGATCATCCGACTCCGGTTGCTAAAAGAACACATACCGCTGATCCTGTTCCTTTTGCGATAATGGGAAAAGGAATTGATGCCGATGATGTAATAGTATTCAGTGAAAGAGCCGCTGAAGCAGGCAGTATGATTGTTGAAAAAGGTTCGGATCTGATGAAGTTTTTGTTGAAGGACGGGAATTAATAGTCGTTCGTCGTTAGTCGTTGGTCGTTAGTAGGGGAGGGGCATGCCCCTCCCTGAAAAGGAAAAAAGAAAAAGTCAGAAATCCAAATTTGTCATTGCGAGGAGCGAAGCGACGCGGCAAACTCAGGAAATATGTATAGACAAAATGTTAACGACATACGATATACGACATACGAATAAATAAGCAAGAAAGGATCTGATAAAATATGGCCAAAAAAGGTATTATAGTTCAAAAATATGGAGGCACCAGTGTAGCTAATTCCAAAAAGATTATGGGTGTGGCAAAAAAAGTAGCCGATTGCAGAAGAAAAGGATATAACGTAGTTGTGGTTGTTTCTGCTTTGGGAGATACTACCGATAAATTACTTGATCTTGCCTCTGAGATAAACAAAAACCCTTCGGAGAGAGAACTTGATATGCTTATGTCCACGGGAGAACAGGTATCTGTGGCGCTTTTAGCAATGGCGCTGCATACGCTCGGAGAAGAAGCTATTTCTTTTACAGGAGCTCAGGTAGGCATACTTACGGATTCTTCTCATACTAAAGCGAAGATAGTTGACGTGAATGCGGATCGTATAAAAAAAGAACTTAAAAAGGGGAAAATAGTCATTGTCGCCGGGTTTCAGGGAATTAATATTGATCGGGAAATAACAACGCTTGGAAGAGGCGGATCTGATATGACAGCTGTTGCTTTAGCAAAGGCTTTGAAAGCAAAGATGTGTGAGATATATACTGATGTAAAAGGTGTATATACCGCTGATCCCAGGGTAGTGCCCGGTGCCAGAAAGCTTGATAGTATAAGTTATGAAGAAATGCTGGAATTGGCTTCTATGGGGGCTCAGGTTATGCAGGCGCGAAGCATGGAAGTTGCCGGTAAATTTAATATTCCTATGCGGGTAAGATCGAGTTTTTGTGATGATGAAGGAACTTTGATAACTAAGGAGGCCAGAGCTATGGAAGATGTGTTAGTACGCGGAATTACTATAAATAAAAAGGAAGCGAAAATAACAGTATGTGATGTTCCTGACAGGCCGGGTGAAGCCAGTAGACTGTTTGAGATGTTGGCAAAAGCAGATATAAACGTTGATATGATAATTCAAAATATATCCAGAACAAAGTCAACGGATATATCTTTTACTATAGAAGAGAAAGACCTTTGCAAGATTCAAGCTATGTCAGAAAACTTAGCAAAAAAGATAGGAGCCAAAACTATTAAATATGACAGGGATGTATCTAAAGTATCTGTAGTAGGTATAGGTATGAGGAGCCATTCAGGAGTCGCGGCAAAGATGTTTAGCGTTTTGGCAAAAAACAAGATAAACATACAGATGATTTCTACCAGTGAGATTAAAATATCCTGTGTGCTTGATAAAAAATCCGGAGACAAAGCGGTAAAAGCGTTGCATAAAGCGTTTGGGTTAAGCAAAAAACATGGGAAGTGATCGGTTGTCGTTCGTCGTTGGTCGTTGGTCGTTCGTCGTTAGTCGTTCGTCGTTAGTAGGGGAGGGGCATGCCCCTCCCTGAAAAGGAAAAAAGAAAAAGTCAGAAATCCAAATTTGTCATTGCGAGGAGGGAAGCCTCCTTCGTCATTGCGAGGAGCCCCAACGGGGCGACGAAGCAATCTCAAATTAATTTATAATTGTTATATGTAATAATAAAAAACAAGTGAGGCAAGCCAACATGAAAAATAAAAAAATCTATATTTACGATACTACCTTAAGAGACGGGGCTCAATCAGAAGGGATTTCGTTTACTATAAAAGATAAAATTCGTATTGCCCGGAAACTTGATGAACTGGGTATTGATTTTATAGAAGGCGGATGGCCCGGGTCTAATCCTAAAGACGATGAGTTTTTCAGGATAGCCGGAAAAGAACTTTGTTTGAAAAAAGCAAAACTGGTAGCGTTTGGAAGTACGCGCCGCGCGGATACTTCTCCGGGATCAGATGTAGTTTTAAAAGGCCTGCTTAAGTCTAATACGGATTATTTGACTATTTTCGGGAAAAGTTGGGATCTTCACGTAAAATCTGTATTAAAGACATCATTTAAAGAAAACCTTGAGATGATAGAAGATTCTGTCCGTTATTTAACCAAAAAAGGACGCAAGGTATTTTTTGACGGTGAACATTTTTTTGACGGGTATAGAGATAACCCGAAATACGCGCTGGATACACTTAAGGCCGCGGAGCAAGGCGGGGCAAAGGCTCTTATCCTTTGTGATACTAACGGAGGTATGCTTACTTCAAGTATTTTTGAGATAATCGAAGAAGTAAAAGACGTTGTTAAAGTGCCTCTTGGCATACATGTACATAATGACGCGGATATGGCTGTAGCTAATTCTGTTGCGGCTGTGCAGGCAGGGTGTGTTCATGTCCAGGGTACTTTTAACGGGTACGGAGAAAGATGCGGTAACGCGAATCTGGTATCCATTATCCCGACTTTAAAATTTAAACTTAATGTGGATTGTTTGGAACCTTTCGCGTTCAGGGAACTTACAGAAGCTTCCCATTATATTTCGGAGATTGCAAACGTAAAACAGCAGGATTCTCAACCCTATGTCGGCAAGAGCGCTTTCGCGCATAAAGCCGGTGTGCATGTGAACGCTATTTTAAAAAATTCTAAATCGTATGAACATATGGATCCGTCAAAGGTAGGGAACAAAAGACGTATGCTTATTTCTGAACTTTCGGGTAAGTCCAGTATTATAGACAAAGCCGGTGAGATGGGGCTTAAGATGGAAAAAACTTCACCCGAAGCAAAGAAGATACTTTCTTATGTGCAGGATCTGGAAAAAGACGGATACCAGTTTGAACTGGCAGAAGCATCACTTATGTTGTTGATGCAGCGCGCGTCAAATATATTTAAGAAGAATTTTGAGATAGAGGATTTTCGCGTAATAGTAGAAAAGCGGGGGGATAGCCCTCTTTTATCCGAAGCTACTTTAAAACTTAAGGTAGGCGATAAATTCAGACACACGGTTTCTCTGGGAGACGGGCCTGTTCACGCGTTGGATCAGGCTTTGCGTAAAGCTTTAATTGAGTTTTATCCGTCTTTAAAAGAAATGCATCTTTCGGATTTCAGGGTCAGGGTGCTTGATGAAAAATCAGCTACTGCCGCGAAAGTCCGTGTTCTTGTTCAATCACAGGATAGGACTGATTCATGGTGGACAGTAGGCGTGTCTGAAAACATAATAGAAGCAAGCTGGCTGGCTCTTTTGGATTCTATAGAATATAAATTTTTTAAAGATAGAAAGCATAAGAAAAAATGAAAGATATTTCGACAAGATACAACCCGCAGGAAAAAGAAGAGGAACTCTACGCGTTATGGTCGGATCAGGGGCTTTTTCATGTTGATGAAAAAAAAGCAAAACATCCGTTTTCTATAGTAATCCCTCCTCCTAATATTACCGGTATACTGCATATGGGACATGCTCTTAATAATACCATACAGGATATTTTGATCCGATGGAAACGAATGCAGGGATTTGATTCATTGTGGATGCCCGGTACGGATCACGCGGGGATAGCGACTCAGAATGTGGTTGAACGAGATCTGGCAAAAGAGGGATTGAAACGGGCTGATCTTGGCAGAGAAAAGTTTCTGGAACGTGTCTGGCAATGGAAAGAAGAATACGGTAGTACGATTATCAGACAGTTGAAACGGCTTGGATGTTCCTGTGATTGGGACCGTACGCGTTTTACCATGGATGAAGGCCTTTCCCTCGCGGTAAAAGAAGTTTTTACGCGGCTTTATGAGGACGGTCTTATCTATAAAGGTGATTATATTATAAACTGGTGTCCGCGCTGCGGTACGGCATTAAGCGATGAAGAGGCAGAACATAGAGAAGTCGAGGGAATGCTTTATTATATAAAATACCCCGTTAAGGGCAGGGATAAACTTGAGAAAGAGAATGAAGATTATGTGGTTGTCGCGACTACCCGGCCCGAGACTATGCTGGGTGACGTAGCAGTAGCTGTTAACCCGAAAGATTCGCGTTACGCGTTTCTTGCCGATAAAACATTAGTGCTTCCTATTCTTAACCGGGAACTTAAAGTCATATTTGATGAGACCGTAGATCCGGAATTTGGTACAGGCGCGCTTAAAGTCACACCCGCGCATGATCCCGTGGATTTTGAACTTGGTTCAAAACATGGTTTGCCCGGGATAAACGTGATGTACGCGGATGCCAGGATAAACGAGATTGGCGGAGATTATGAAGGTATGGATAGATTTGAGTGCCGGGAAGCTATAATAGAGGATCTTAAAGCAAGACATCTTTTTTTAAGGACAGAAAAACACGTACACGCGGTAGGGCATTGTTACCGTTGCCATACTGTGGTTGAACCGCGTTTATCAAAACAATGGTTTGTGAAGATGAAACCTTTGGCTTGCGAGGCTCTGGAAGCAGTAAAACAAGGCAGAATAAAATTTTATCCTGACCGATGGACAAAAGTATATCTTAACTGGATGGAAAATATCAGGGACTGGTGTATTTCAAGGCAGATATGGTGGGGCCATAGGATACCTGTCTGGTATTGTAAAGGTTGTTTGGGATATGATACCGTACGTGACGTGGAAGTTACTGACCCGGCGAAAAAGGGAATATTTGTGGGAACTGCCGGTCCGGACAAATGTCCGGATTGCGGGGGTGCGGATTGGGAGCAGGATCCGGATGTTCTGGATACATGGTTTAGTTCATGGTTGTGGCCGTTTTCGACATTAGGATGGCCGGAACAAACAAAGGAACTGGAGAGTTTTTACCCTACTGATGTGCTGGTTACCGCGCCTGAGATCATATTTTTCTGGGTTGCCCGCATGATAATGGCAGGCCTTAAATTTATGAAGAAGATACCGTTCAAAGACGTGTATATACACGGTACTGTGCGTGATGCTACAGGTACTAAAATGTCAAAATCACTGGGAAATGTTATAGATCCGCTTGATATCATAAAAGAAGTAGGCAGTGACGCGTTAAGGTTCAGTATTATTTCTATAACTTCACAGGGACAGGATGTTTATCTGTCAAAAGATAAATTCGAGTTAGGAAGAAATTTCGCGAATAAATTATGGAACGCGTCCCGTTATGTTTTGATGAATATAGAAGGGGATAGTCTGAAGACCCTTACGATTGATCCTTCGAGACTTACTCTGGCGGATAAGTGGATACTGCAGTGTTTTAATGATACCGTACGCAAAGTTACAAAAGGTTTTGAATCTTACAGGTTTAATGATGCCGCGATCGCGTTATATGATTTTATATGGCATAAATATTGTGACTGGTATCTTGAGATATCCAAACTTTCAGAGGATAAGGAAGCCACACAAAAAATTCTTGTTAAAATGCTTATGGGTATTTTGCGGCTTTTACATCCGATTATGCCGTTTATTACCGAAGAGATTTGGAAAAAAATGCCCGTGGAGATTGAGAAGGGAACCAAACCCGAATGGATCATGACAGCAGAATGGCCCGAAGCCGAAGATGTTTATGATGATGGATCCCGTCAAAAAATGGATAATATAATAGAAATAATTACGTTGTTGCGCAATATAAGAGCATTCTGGAACATAGCGCATACAGTGCCTATAGATGTTTTCTTTAGTGTGCTGAAAGATCAAGACAAAATATTGATAGAAAAGAATATTCAGTATATAGAAAAATTAGCCAAATGTAAGGTTATTCGGGCGGAACAGGATGTTTCCAGGCCCGAACAATCTGTCGCGGCTTTAGCCGGGGGGGTAAGGCTCTTTGTTCCTTTGAGCGGTACTATTGATGTCGATAAAGCGAAACTGCGTATAAACAAAAAGATCGAGGAATTGGAGAACTGTCTTAAAGGAATTGACAAAAAACTTTCAAATAAAGGTTTTTTAGATAAAGCGCCTGAGGCTGTAGTAGCCAAAGAAGAAGAAAAACGCGCAAGGTTTACGGAACAGCTAAACACGCTAAAAGACAACCTTCAGGCGTTAGAGTAATTAGTCGTTAGTCGTTGGTTGTTCGTCGTTAGTCGGGAGTCGTTAGTAGGAGCCCTCTCCTGAGGGCGAACCCTTGTTTCGTCATTGCGGGACCGAAACCGAACCTTTTTCGTCATTGCGAGGAGCGAAGCGACGCGGCAATCTCAATAAAAATAAAAATAAATTTCAAATTATATAACCATGGAAAAACGATTACAAAATATTCTCGCGCATAACGGGATAGCTTCAAGAAGACACGCCGCAGAACTTATTGAATCAGGAAAAGTTAAGGTGGACGGGTGTGTTGTTCAAGAAAAAGGGTTTCGCCTTGATCCTGATGATCATAAAATAACAGTAAACAATAAACCGCTGAAAAAACAGGAGAAAAAATACTATTTTCTTTTCAATAAACCCGCTGATGTGATTTCCACGGTTAGCGATACGCACGACAGAAAAAAAATAACAGATTTTTTTAAACATATTAAGGCACGACTATATCCTGTAGGCCGATTGGATAAAGATACAAAAGGCGCTATTATAATAACAAATGACGGGGATTTTGCTAATAGACTGTCTCATCCCAGATTTAATGTCGACAAAGAATATCTTGCTGAAGCAGGGCCTTTTGTTTCAAAAGAACAAATACAGATTCTGGAAAAAGGCATAGAATTTGAAGAAGGCATGACCGGAGCGTGTACAATAGAATTGGTCCGCAGAACTGAAACCGGAGCGGTGTATAAAATAAAGATACATGAAGGCCGTAAACGCCAGATAAAAAGGATGTTTGAATTTGTTGATGCCAGAGTGTATAGTCTTAAACGTACCAAATACGCAGGCTTATCCCTTAAAGGCCTTGCCGAAGGAAGATACCGGGAACTTACTGATAAAGAGATAGAACGGCTGAAGAAGTGAATAGCGGAGTCGTTGGTCGGGAGTCGTTAGTGGGAGCTCTCTCTCTGCCATAATAAGCGGATCCGTCTCTGGAGGGCTGAGGGTGAACCCTTGTTCCGTCTTTGCGAGGAGCGAAGCGACGCGGCAACCTTCTTCGTCATTGCGAGGAACGAAGCGATGAGGCAACCTTTTTCGTCATTGCGAGGGCCGAAGTAGATGAGGCCCGCGGCAATCTCGATAAAAATAAAAGGAACAAAAAAGGAAACATAAAAACAATGAATCTAGATCAAAAAAAAGTAGACGCCATAATCCGTTCCGCATTAAAAGAAGATATAGGTAAGGTTGATATTACATCAAAGGCAGTTATCTCTAGATCTTGTATGGTTGACGGCGTAATAATATCACGTCAAAAAGCAGTTATTTGCGGTATGGATATTATTGAAAGGATATTTACTCTTACGGATAAAAATTTGAAATTCAGACCTGAAGTAAAAGACGGAGATATAATCGTACCTGATCAGAGAATTGCCTGCATAGAAGGCAGTGCGGTTTCTTTATTAAAAGCAGAACGAACAGCTTTGAATTTTTTGGCTTTTTTAAGCGGGACAGCTACTGCGGCAAGAGAAATAGCCGATAAAGTAAAAGATTCTAATGTGAAAGTCTATGATACGCGTAAAACAGTTCCTTTAAATAGATATTTTCAAAAATACGCGGTTAGAGTAGGAGGCGGGATTAATCACAGACAAGGTCTCTGGGATATGGTGCTTATCAAAGATAACCATATCAGGGCTTTTGAGATGCAGAATAAGAATAAAGAACAAAAAGATATTATAACCGGAATAATACAACGCGCCCGTGCTTCCGTACAAAAGAACATTCGTATTGAAATAGAAGTCGAGAGTTTGAAAGAATGCGAATACGCTTTAGAAGCGTGTCCGGACGTAATAATGCTTGATAATATGAATCCCGGACAGATACGTAAAGCAGTTGAATTACGCAAACAACAGGGGCTTGAAAAAAAAGTATTATTTGAGGTTTCCGGAGGTATTACTCTGGCAAATGTTTCAGATTATGCTGACACAGGCATTGATATTATTTCAACCGGTTCAATAACAGCTTCTGTCAAGAGTGTTGACTTTAGTTTAAAAGTTATTTTTAAGTGATCAGTGATAAATATAGTCATTAGAAATAAAAATAGAAATACGGGGACATGCCTGAAAGAGACACACTTTTTGGGTAATGCGATAGTCAGAAGTGTGTCCCTTACAGGCGTGTCCCCACTATGTCATATATTTCGTCATTGCGAATCGCGGGGCAAACCTCTTTCGTCATTGCGAATCGCGAGGCAGACGAGCGATGAAGCAATCTCGATAATAATGAAAAAGAGATTGCCGCGCTTCTCGCAAGGATCGAAGCTCGCAAAGACAACAAGAATCAGTCTTTGCGAGGAGCAAGAGCGACGCGGCAATCTCAGATAGAAGTAAAAAGGAAAAAATCAGAAAAATCAGCTGCAAAGGCACAAAGTCACGAAGATGGAAAATTTTGTTTTTTGTCATTCCCGCGAAAGCGGGAATCCACGAAGAGTAAAAACTTGGTGTCTTAGTGACTTCGTGGTTTTAAAGATATGTTAATTTCTGAAAACTAAATGCTAACAGCTATCCGCTAAACGCTAATATTATGAACAAATTTCAACTTGTAACTGATTTTAAAACTGCCGGAGATCAGCCTCAGGCAATAAAAAAGATCACTGCTTCGATCAATAAAAACAATCCTTATCAGACCCTGCTTGGGGTGACAGGCAGCGGTAAAACTTTTACAATAGCCAATATTATAGAACATCTGAACAGGCCTACTCTTGTTATTTCACATAACAAAACTCTGGCCGCTCAGTTATATTCTGAGTTTAAAGGATTTTTTCCGGATAACGCGGTTGAATATTTTGTCAGTTATTATGATTATTATCAGCCTGAAGCTTATGTCCCGCAGACAGATGTGTATATAGAAAAAGACGCTTCTATAAATGAGGATATCGACAGGTTAAGACTTTCCGCGACCAGTTCGCTTTTTTCCCGGCGTGACGTGATCATTGTAGCAAGTGTATCATGTATATACGGCCTTGGATCTCCTGAAGATTATTCGAAAATGCTGGCGAATATTGAAGTAACACAGAATATTACAAGGGAAGAGTTTTTAAAAAAACTGGTTGATATACAGTATGAACGCAATAACGTAGAACTAAAAAGAGGGGCTTTTAGGGTAAGAGGCGATATTGTGGAAGTTCTGCCCGCTTATAAAGAGACCGCTTACAGGGTAGAATTTTTCGGAGATGAAGTTACTCGAATTTCAGAAATACATCCGGTATCAGGCGAGATTATGACTCATTTGGAAAAAATAGCTATTTATCCGGCAAAACATTTTGTTACGACTGAAGATAAAATAAAAAAAGCAATAACATCTATTTCAAAAGAATTGGAAGATAGACTGATTGAGCTGAAAAAAGAAGACAAAGTTTTAGAAGCGCGAAGATTAGAGACCAGGACTAAATATGACATGGATATGCTCGGAGAGCTTGGATACTGTAATGGAATAGAAAATTATTCCAGACATATTTCAGGACGGTCCGAAGGGTCCAGGCCATGGTGTCTTTTGGATTATTTTGACGAGGATATGCTGGTTATAATAGATGAATCGCATGTAACATTGCCGCAGTTAAAAGCTATGTATAACGGGGACAGGGCTCGCAAGCAGACACTTGTTGATTATGGATTCCGTTTGCCGTCCGCTCTGGATAATCGTCCGTTAAAATTCGAAGAATTTATAGAAAAAGTCAATCAGATATTATTTGTTTCAGCGACTCCTTCTGACACGGAAATATCAAAAAGTAAAGTTGTTGCCGAACAAGTAATACGGCCTACGGGCCTTATTGATCCGGAGATCAAGATAAGGCCGACAAAGGATCAGATATATGATCTCGTAGAAGAGGTTAAAAAGCGCGCGCTAAAAGGTGAACGGACATTGGTCACGACTTTAACGAAACGTATGGCAGAAGAATTGACCCGGTTTTTATCCGAAATGAAACTACGGGTAAGGTACCTTCATTCTGAGATAAACGCGCTTGATCGTGTAGGAATAATAAGGGATCTAAGGCTTGGAAAATTTGATTGTCTGGTAGGCATTAATCTTTTAAGGGAAGGATTGGATATGCCTGAGGTGTCTCTGGTAGCGGTACTTGACGCGGATAAAGAAGGTTTTTTAAGAAGCGCCACATCTTTAATCCAGGTGGCCGGAAGAGCCGCCAGGAACATTAACGGTGAGGTTCTCTTATACGCGGATAATATAACGGCTTCGATGAAAAAGACTATTGATATAACAAATAAAAGAAGAAAAAAGCAAAGGATGTTTAATGAAGAAAACGGAATAACCCCGCAAACCATCAAAAAAGCCATTAAAGACGGTATAGAAACATACCGTAAAGCAAAAGAAATAGTCCAGGATGTTACAGGCGAAACCGTAGAAAAATATGATGTCATGGAAGTTATTTCTCAGCTTGAATCTGAAATGCAGCTTGCCGCCAGAAACCTGCAATTTGAAAAAGCCATCCTTTTCCGCGACCAGATCGAAAAACTCAAGAAACTAAAATAGGGACAGCGACCATTTTTCTTGACATCGCCAGTTATTTTTTTATAATAGATACCATGCCAAGAATAGCACGAATAGTAGTAACCGGATATCCATATCACATAACCCAACGTGGAAATTATAAGCAGAATACTTTTGATAATTCTGACGATTATAAAAAATATTTGCTATGGATAAAAAAATATTGTGAAAAATACGGAGTATTAGTTTTAACGTATTGCCTTATGCCGAATCATGTTCATTTCATCGTAGTACCCGAAGAAAGCGATTCTCTTGCCAGAACATTTAATGTATGTCATATGCGTTATTCCCAATATTATAATGAGAAAAACAATCAGAGAGGACATCTTTGGCAGGGAAGGTTTTATTCATGTGTGCTGGGAGAGAACCACTTATATGAAGCAGTAAGGTATGTAGAAAACAATCCCAAAAGAGCAAGATTGGTCGAAAAAAGTGAAGATTGGGAATGGTCCAGTGCTAGAGCTCATTTAGGCAAGGGAGATAATTATATAAAATTATCCGATATAAAGAAATATCTATCAATAGGCGATTGGAATGAATATCTAAATGAAAAAGAAGATAGTGTTGTACTAAAAGACATAAGGAAAAATACGTTAACAGGAAGGCCTTCTGGAAGAGAAAATTTCATTACTAAGATAGAAGGGATAGTGGGTACAAGACTGAGAGCCCTAAAGAGGGGACGACCAAAAAATAAATAACCAAATTCATATTTTCCACTAATTTTCGAAAGGTATTAATATTGTGACAGAATTATTGAGTGATTTCCCAAAACTTTACTGTCCGTTTATACGGCAGACATTTAAGATAAACAGCGAAGAATTTAAAAAGAAACGTGCTCAATATAAATTGCGCCGGCCCGAAGTATATTTAGTGGTAAATTGCATAAATCCGGGATATGAATGGGTGTTTGATGATAAGGACACCATAGCTGTGGAGAAATTGGACGGCATGAATGTAAAAATTAAGACTAAAAAAGGACGCATAGAGGCTGTGCAGAATAGAAAAAATATTATTGATCCCTTGCAGGTAGTAAAAGGACAGCCCCATATAATGGAAGGCATTTTTACCGCAGGCAAGAATGGTTATGTGAAGGAAGAGGATGAACAAGCGGGTGAGTTAATCGGGCCAAAGGTACAGGGTAATCCGTATAAATTAAACACACATGAGTGGTTTTCTTTTGACAGAGCGATTTCGGGTTTACAATATAAATCATTTCATGAACATGACCGGACTTTTGATAATTTGAGTATGTGGTTTAAAGACTGGTTGTTTTCTAGGTTTTATACGAAAAGAGCGTCAAAAGCGGGAAAAGATGATAAAATATTCGCTGAAGGAATAGTTTTTTATAATTTAAGAAGAAAGAATGAAAGCAAAATATGGCGGGCAAAATTACGCAGAGATATGTTTATCTGGTATTATGAAGGAATAGAAGTGTATGATTATGACAAAAAGGGACGCGATACCTATGAGGATCAAGGGATTTTTGATTAACAAGAAAAATGGGCGCTGTCCCTATTTTGCTTTGACAGAAACGCACAAATATGATATAACTTATTTAGTGTGATGGTACGAATATTCATGATTTTTTAGGGTGGTGATGTATATGTACAAGAGGCTTCTGAATCTACCAAAACGTCCAAAGCAAAGCTTTTTTCTTTGGGGCCCTCGTCAAACAGGGAAAACAACATTACTAAAAAAAACTTACCCCACAGCCTATCGTATTGATTTATTGAAAAGTGATGTATTAATGCGATATCTTCAGCGGCCTGCAGACTTTAGAGAAGAAGTTATGGCTTTAGATTCTTCACGCTTAGTAGTGGTTGATGAAATTCAAAAAGCCCCTGTTTTGCTTGATGAGGTACATTATCTTATCCAGGAAGAAAATCGGGTCTTCGCGTTATGTGGTTCAAGTGCGCGTAAAGTAAGGCAAGGACACGCTAATCTACTAGGAGGCAGGGCTATTAGATATGAACTTTTGGGACTTACTGCTAAGGAGATAGAAAAAGACTTTGATCTTACGCGTATACTTAACACAGGGCCTCTGCCTAATTATTATGACAATCCAAGAGCACGGCGTGCTATCCAGAGTTATGTTGATGATTATCTGCGGGAAGAGATCCTTCAAGAAGGGTTGGTGCGGAGATTACCGGTATTCTCCGATTTTTTACGTGTAGCTGCTATTGGTGATACGGAAATAGTCAATCTTTCTAATATTGCCCGAGAAACCGGAAATTCGGTTTCTACGGTGCGTGATCATTATGCCATATTAATAGATACTTTGATGGGAGCTTTTTTACCCGCTTATACAAAACGGGCAAAAAGGCGTACAATACACGCGCCTAAGTTTTATTTTCGCGATATAGGAGTGGTTAATTATTTAGCCAAACGTGGGCCTATACGCCAAGGTTCAGAACTATTCGGAAAGGCTTTTGAAAATTGGTTATTCCATGAACTTTCGGTTCACAGCCGTTATAGTGAAAATTTTTATGATATTTCTTATTGGAGACTTACAAGTGGTCTGGAAGTTGATTTTATCATAGGAAAAGCAGAGATTGCCATAGAGGCAAAAGGAAAAGAAAAGATAACTACAAACGATTTTAAAGGGTTACTGCAATTTAAAGAGGAGTATCCACAGGTAAAAAAGCTTATTATTGTTTCATTAGAAAAAAAAGCGCGTCTTACTAAACAGGGCATACTCATTTTGCCGTATGAAGAATTCCTGACAAAATTATGGGAGAGGGAGATTTAGATTTAATAGGGACGTCACCTATTTATAAAAAAGTAAAAAGGAAGGTCCTTTTTATGTCCGGAGCTATCCGATTCGAATTCTGGGGATGAATCTCAAACTGGCACTGGTAAAGATGTAGCAATATAGTATAAAATAGTAGATTTTTCAGAAAAATACCAAGAGAGTTTTGCAGAGAATGCCAAGAAAATTTTTAAAAAGGTTTTTTCAGCAGACCCTAATTACGTAATAGCCTACCTTTTATTTTGTTTAAATAAATAGACGCCCCCATTAAACCGAAATATTCTTTCAGGGGACGGTTTCTTTTGTTGACAAAAAACCAAAGATATTTATAATAAATTAAAAATAATGGAACCAGAATATGATCAAAATAGATTACAGAGAATTATCGTCAAATATCCGCTGGATTCTGGAAAAAGAGTACGGGATTATGACGACAGAACAGTTTTTAAAGGTAGGGGACTATATTGTTAATGATGAAATTGTAATAGAACGCAAAACTACTGTTGATTTTGTTCGTTCTATTATTGACGGCAGACTTTTTATCCAGGCGTTAAGAATGAGTAAAAGTTTCGATGTTGTTTTGTTTATTGTGGAAGGAAAAGATCTTTATAATACAGGTATTGATATTCACGAACATTCAGTAAAAGGAGCTCTTATAAGTCTGGCTTTAGCTTGGCGCATTCCTGTGCTTTTTACCTTGAATATTGAGGAAACAGCGTTATTATTAAGTTTGATCGCGAAAAAGAGGATGGTGTCTTGTGAAAACTTTTTCGTGCGTCGAGGAAGACAGCCTAAGCGGCTTCGCAAAAAACAGCTTTATGTATTACAGGGACTGCCTGGAGTTGGGCCTAAATTAGCATGTCACTTATTGGATGTTTTTGGGTCTATTGAAGTTATATGCGCGGCATCGGAAAAAGAATTGATAAAAGTCGGCGGGGTGGGTAAAATAAAAGCTAAGGCAATTAAAAAAACTGTATCAAATCAATGATAAGATAAAAATTATGTAAGCGCGTGAGATGTTCCGGGATAAAACTTTGGAAAGAAGAGTTTGGATAAAAGATGAATATATTTTCTTTGATTTTCGAAAAAAACTGCGAAAAATTTGATAAAAAATTCAACGGGTTTGAAAGTCGTTCACAGCAAATAGAAATGGCTAAACTAAATATAAATGAGGGAATTGTGTTTGTAACTTGTTTGTTTGAAATAATTTAAAAACAAATGATTTTGTGCTTAAAAGTTTAATTTTAGATATAAATTGGAAAAATATAAAATAAAGCAAAGGCAGAATTGTATATATAATATATTGACAATGTATATACAAGATGATATACTTTAAAAGGATGGAATAGGAAGGGTTATTTGATGAGGATAAAAAATTTTGAGTGGGATTATAATAATATCAGGCATATAAGAAGACATGATGTTATGCCGACAGAGGTAGCAGAAGTTGTATTTGATGGTCCGATATATTTACGCACAAGAGATGAAAGATATATTGTTTTTGGTATTACGAAAAACGGGCGGTATTTATTTGTAGCTTTTAAAAAAATAGGAACAGATAAAATGCGGGTAATTACTGCAAGGGACATGACGAAAAAAGAAAAGCAATACTACAAAAAAAGAAGAGGGTGATATATATGAAAAAACGTTTGCCAAAATTTAAAACAGAAAAGCAAGAAGCAGAATTTTGGGATAAACACAGTCCTTTAGATTATTTTGACGGTATGGAAGAAATTGAAACACCGTTTGAATTTAATCCTAAGATTTTGGCAGAGGCGGCAAAAGCTACAGAAGAGGCAAAAAAAATGATTGCATTGCGGATAGAGCCTACACAGGTTGATTTAGCAAAAATAATTGCTAAGAACAAAGGAAGAGGTTATCAATCTTTGTTTAGGGTGTGGATTAAGGCAGGAATTCAAAAAGAATTGCATAGTCATCCTGAACTTGTGAAAAAACTGAGAAAAAAAGAAATGTCTCATAAAAAAGATTGAATTTTGGATTTTTGAAAATTGGAAAATAGGGACAGCGACCATTTTTCTTGACATCTCCAGTTACTCTCAAAGGCTATTGGAATGAATATCTAAATAAAAAAGAAGGGATAGTGGGTACAAGACTGAGAGCCCTAAAGAAGGGACGACCAAAAAATAAATAATCAAATTCATATTTTCCCCTAATTTTCGAAAGGTTTTAATATTGAGACAGAGCGATTTCGGTTTTACGATATAAATCATTTCATGAACATGACCGGACTTTTGATTAACAAGAAAAATGGTCGCTGTCCCTATTTTGAATTCGTGTTTTTACTTGACAATTCCAAAAATACGTGTAAAATGGAACTATGTATTCCAGATTAACTCAATTGCCTGAAAGTAAAAGTTTTTTTTTATTTGGTCCGCGCGGTACGGGAAAAACCACGTGGGTAAAGTTTGCTTTTCCAAAAGCCATATACATAGACTTATTAGAGGCAGGGCTTTTTAATACTCTCCTAGCTAATCCCCAACGTGTGGAAAACTTAATTCCTGAAAATTTTAAGGACTGGGTTATTATAGATGAAGTGCAAAGGGTTCCTGAATTACTGAATGAGGTTCACCGCCTGATAGAGAAGTACAAATATAAATTTATTTTGACGGGTTCAAACGCGAGAAAGATAAAGAGAAAGGGACAAAATTTACTGGCTGGTCGCGCGCTTACTTGTTATATGCATCCGCTCACTGTATTAGAATTAGGTAAAGATTTTAGTTTAGCGCATTCGCTTAAATACGGGCAATTACCCAGTGTTTACGTGGAAGCGGATCCCAAATCATATCTTGAGAGTTATGTGAAAACCTATCTGGAAGAAGAGATACAGTATGAGGGCTTGACCAGAAATCTATCAGGGTTTGCCCGTTTCCTCGAAGCGGCAAGTTTTTCACAAGGATCAATTCTTAATATTTCCTCGGTTGCTAGAGAATGTTCTGTTGAGCGCAAGGTCGTGGAAAGTTACTTTTCAATATTGGAAGACCTGCTTATGGCCTATAGAGTGCCTGTTTTTACCAAAAAGGCGAAGAGGCGCATGGTCGGGCATCCTAAATTTTTCTTTTTTGACACAGGAGTTTACCGTACCTTAAGGCCTGCCGGTCCTTTAGATATGCCCGAAGAAATAGAAGGGATTAGCCTTGAAACGCTTCTTTTTCAGGAACTCAATGCCGTGAATGCCGATTACGGATTAGGCTATAAAATATATTATTGGAGGACAGCTGGAAATATGGAAGTGGATTTTGTGTTGTATGGAGATAAAGGGATACGGGCTTTTGAGATCAAGCGGACAGGTAAAGTTTCCGGGGCTATGCTGAAAGGGTTAAAGTCTTTCTTGCAAGATTACCCGATGTCAAAGGCATATTTTATATATGGAGGTAGCCGCGAGATGCGGGACGGTAAAATTTCAATCATGCCGGTAAACGAAGCGCTAAAACGGCTTCCGGAATTTTTGTCGTAGAGACGAAGCATTGCCTTGTCTCTACGGAGGGAATAGGAGGAAGATATTAATAGGGACGGTCCCATTACTTTTGCCTTTCCCGTCGTTGCGAGGGAGCAAGAGCGACCGCGGCAATCTTCGACGAACGACGAACGACGAACGTTCCCCTCCGTCTTTGCGAGGGAGCAAGAGCGACTGCGGCAATCTCAGAGAATGGTATAACCCGGTAGTACACGACATACGATATGCGATATACGATAAAGATGTAGCCATATAGTATAAAACAGTGGATTTTTCAAAAAAACACTAAGAGAGTTTTGCGGGGAATATTAAGAAAATTTTCGGGGAAGCTTTTTTAGCAGATTCTAATTCATAATTACGTAATAGTCTACCTTTCTTTTTGTTAATTAAATAGGTGACGTCCCCATTAAAGTAAAGGTTCATCGTTTGCGGATTAATATTTGCATAATATTATTTATATGATATATTTCTATAAGCAGTTTATAATATTAATTATGAGCATTAAAAAATAGAAAACTAGTTATAAATTCGGGCAGGATTGTATCCATTCCGGTTGTTAATAAATAATATAACGTAGTAAGGAGAAAAATGAGTTTGAACAAAATTATTATGATAGATGACGAACAGGATTTATGCTGTATAGTTAAAGAACGTTTACAGGCGAAAAATTTTAATGTGGTAACGGCTTTTAACGGTAAAGAAGGACTCGCCCAGATCAAAAAACACATGCCGGATCTTATCCTTTTAGATCTTTTTATGCCTGAAATGGATGGATATGAAGTCATAAAACATCTTACGAAAGAGAAAAAAACTTCTGATATTCCTATAATAGTTCTTACTGCGGCGCTTACCCCGGATTTAGAGGATAAGCTCCAGAAGGTTCAAGCTTTTGATTATTTGATTAAACCTTTTAGTTCGGAACAGCTAATGGACAAGATACAATTGGCGATGGTCGCGCGAAAAAATATTGGTTAACCAGAGAGGATAATATGCTTAAGTTGAAAGAAATAATCAGATTATTAATGTGTTGTATTGTCTTGACTGCTTGGTCCGTTGCGTTTGCGCAGGAAGAAGGATCTTTAAAAAAAGAAATGGACGCTCTTAAAAAAGAATTTGAAAACATGAAAGTCGATTACGAAAAAAAGATAAACGAACTTGAAGCGAGACTTGACAGAAATGAAGGGGCTCATAAACAGGATATGGGGCACGGGCGCAAGCAAAAAGACGTTCATGAACAGAGTCAAATTGAAACGCATAGAGAAACAGAGCATAAACATCAGCATGGAGTATTGGGCAACAGGGTAAAACTAATAGGCGCTCTTGACGGAAGGTTCCATAATTTTGAGAACCAGAAAAATAGTTTGTTTATACATGAAGCTGTTCTCGGAGCACAGGCCGATATTACGGATTGGCTCTTTGCTAACATAACTTTTAGTAAACATCACGGCGAGGATCCTGAGATAGAAGAAGGATACGCTTTGTTTCGTTTTGAGGAAGCGGATGGTCAAGTAAAAGCAGGTAAGTTTTTTGTTGATTTTGGCCCGGAAAATACGGCTCATTTTTTTGACAGGCGAACAATAATGTTTTCTGCTATGCATCAAGGAATGTTCGGAGAAGAGAGCTGGAAAGATACAGGGGGCTGGATTAACTGGCGTGTACCCGTTGATTTTTATTCGGATATAAGTTTTTCTGTTGTAAACGGCAATAACGCCGAAAGTTTCGGTGACGGGACAGACGAGATTTCTAATAATAATATGCCCATAGTAGCGCATTTTACTAACGGTTTTGATACTTTATGCGGATATTTTAGGATAGGCAATTCTTTTTCATGGGGAACCTGGGACGCTGATTCCGAATATGATGTTTTTCTGGTCGGAGGCGACGCTTATTACTGTTTAAAGGGTTTTGAATTACAGGCAGAATTGATTTATAGATATAAGGAACAGCCGGGTCTTTCCGGAGAAGAGAATGCGTATGGGTATTATATTCTTGGCGCGTATAACGTTCCTTTGGAATGGAAATATCTTGAGAATCTGGAGTTTTTAGTTAGTTTTGGACAGTTTATACCGGATACGGGTACGAGTGAAACAAAATACGCGCCTCAGATCAGTTTTCAGTTTAATGATTTCACAAAGTTAAGAGCAGCCTATGAATTTAGGAGCCTGTTGCCCGGAGAGACAAGAAACAATCGTTTTATTGCTCAGTTAGCTTTGGAGTTTTAGCGGTGGATAAGCCATTATTCGGGAGAAAAAATGAGCGGCAAAAATAAAAAATCGGGTGCTTTTATGGATGATATAAATTTTGAGCTGTCGCTTTTTAAAGAAAGTTACAATAGGTCTTCTCTGAGCCTTGAGGAAAGAAAAGTTGCTGGTTTTATTTTTGATCTGTTAAAAAAAAACATTGATATTGATATTTTAGCGTTTTTATCTTATGCCGGGGAGCGCGGAATTTTGATATTGTTTTCGGATAAAACTGTGTCGCCTAAACTGAAAAAAGAAATAGTTTCGGATATGGCCGAAAAATACGCCGGGTATGCGAAGCAAAATATTGATATTGGAAAAATCTCGGTTGCCATCGCGCTTGCTGAACAAAAAAAAAGGAAAAAGGGGGAATTGACGGCGCCGCTAAAAACCAGCTATGTTGAGCCTTTTCTTATGGCTGACAGGATATCCGGCCTTATGGGTATGATGTTTTGTTCGGAACACATTTTTTCTTCCGACGAAAAAAGATATTTTAAAAATGTAACAGCTCAGTTGGAGCTTTTTATGGAAAATGACAGGATCAAACAAACCGTTACAAACGAGCGTAACCGGCTCGAGTCTATTCTTCGCGGCATGACAAGCGCCGTTATAGTAATAGACGAGAGTGAAAAAATATTATTGGCCAATTCTGTTACTGAGATGTTTCTGGGCGTTAAAAGCGATAAGATTGTAGGGAAGTTTATAGACGAAGTAATATCAGAAGGCGACCTTAAGGAGTTTTTAAGCGCGTTTATATCCCAGCATAGCGAGTATATGTTCAAGGAAATGACGATTAATAATCCGGCGGAGAATATAAGCAGGATAGTAAAAACCAATTTGTCCAAAGTAAGGGATTATTTAGGAAATATAACCGGTAATGTAATAATACTGGAGGATATTACAAAGGAAAAAGAGATCGATAAAATGAAAACCGAGTTTATTTCCCTGACATCTCATGAATTAAGGACCCCGCTTGCTTCTATAAAAGAGGCTGTATCTTTAATGCTTGACGGGATAACCGGGCCTGTAAACGAGAAACAGCATAAATTTCTGGATATAGTGAAACGTAATATTGACCGCCTGGCTGTTCTTATTAACAATTTTCTGGATCTGTCAAAATTAGAATCGGGCAGTATGGAACTGCGCAAAAGCAGGGTCAAAGCTAAAGATATTATAGACGAAAGTATGGCCGCGTTTAAGCCTCTGGCCGGGGATAAAAAAATTGAGTTAAAAATAAATGTTTCAGAGAAACTGCCGTATGTGCGGGTTGATGTTACTCGGATCAGGCAGGTTGTGGATAATCTGATTTCAAACGCTCTTAAGTTTTCGGATTCCGGGGGGAAGGTAACGATTAACGCGAAAATACATTCTTTAGATAAAAATTTTATTGAAATAAAAATAAAAGATACGGGTATAGGCATAGCCCAAAAGGATTTTGATAAATTATTTCAAAAATTTCAGCAGGTAGATAGTTCTACTACAAGAAAAGCAGGAGGAAGCGGGTTGGGGCTGGTTATCGCAAAACAGATAATAGAAATGCACGGCGGAAAAATTTGGGTAGAAAGCAGATACGGTAAAGGGAGTGAATTTATTTTTATTCTTCCGGTTATCAATAAAGAGTAAAACCCGGAGAACTAAATTGAGAGCGTATTCTAATGAGGAGACAAATTTAAAAACAGCTATAAGTATGATTGAAAAGGACGTAAGAAAGGATTTACAAAAAAAATGGGCAAAAAGAAAATATTAATTGTTGATGATGAACTGGATCTGGTTGAGGGAGTAAGCCTTAGATTGGAGTCTGCGGGATATGAGGTTTTTAAGGCCACGAACGGACTCGAAGCGTTGAAAAAAGCTCTTGAGGTAAAACCCGATCTTATACTTTTGGATGTTATGATGCCAGAGGTGGACGGATTTGAAACGGCTCGAAAATTAAAAGAAGATCTTAAGACAAAAATGATTCCTATAATTATGTTAACGGCCAAAGTGGAAATAGAATTCGCTGAAATAGCCATGAAAGCGGGAGCGGTTGATTATATCGTAAAACCTTTTAACCCGATGACATTGTTGGACAAAGTAAGAAAATATTGTTAATCATAACGCGGTCGGATAGAGTTGATATTTTTCATATTCGGCGTCTACTGAGATTGCTTCGGGCGGGCGTGTCCTTCGGCGGGCACTCCCTCGCAAAGACAAAATTTGAATTGCGACACAGTGTGATTGTGAACAAAAAACTTAATGTATTAACTTAAAGGCGGACTAATATATGGCACACTATACGGAGATTAATTTAAAAGAACAAAAACTTGATCCTCAGGTAGTGATGATGATCTCTGAAAATATAGCGCGTAAGCATAAAATAATACCCGTAAAATTAGATAAGAACGATCTTTTTGTCGCTATGACAGACGCGGAAAACCTTCCTCTAATAGACGAGTTAAAACTATTGACGGGTTGTGTTATTAAGCCCGTAAAGGCAGAGGAAAAAGATGTTGCTCAGGCTATTAGTCATTATTATAAAGTCGAGGAGGGGAGCAGACAGGCGCTTATAGACATGCGGGTTGATCGGTTAAAAGAGGTCGGCAAAAAAAAAGCTTCAGCCATGTTATTAGAAGAGGAGATTTATAAACTTGAAGATCTTCCGGTCGTAAAATTGGTGAACAGCATTTTTAACGGAGGCATAAATTCCAAAGGGAGTGATATCCACCTGGAACCTCAGGATCCGGAAATGGTAGTCAGATACCGTGTGGACGGAATATTGCATGATATTATGACGATTCCGAAACATATAGAAAAACAGCTTGTTTCAAGAATAAAGGTTTTATCCAATATGGATATTACAGAACGCAGAAAACCTCAGGATGGACATATTCTTTTGAACAAGGATGATAAGGAATATGATCTGAGAGTATCAACTATGCCGACGATAGGCGGAGAAACAGTTGTAATGAGGATATTTGATAAGTCGAGTATGCTTATCAGTCTGGAAAAATTAGGATTTACCGGGGAAGATGAAAATAAATTCAGGGAGCTTATCAAAAAACCTTATGGTATGGTTCTGGTTACAGGTCCGACCGGGTGCGGGAAGACCACGACTTTATACGCTATATTAAGACAGCTTAATTCAGAGGAACGTAACATAATTACAATAGAAAACCCTGTTGAATATAAACTAAATAAAATAAACCAGGTACAGGTAGATGAAGGCGCGAATATGACTTTTGCTACCGGGTTAAGAACGATATTAAGACAGGATCCTGATATTATCATGGTAGGAGAGATCAGGGATAAAGAAACAGCTGAAATAGCCATTCAGGCGGCATTGACCGGACATCTTGTATTTTCTACTTTACATACAAATGACGCGGCGAGCGCTGTAACGCGTTTGGTGGATATGGGGGTCGAACCGTTTTTGATAGCATCTACTGTTATCGGATGTTTGGCGCAAAGGTTATGCCGGGTAATCTGTCCTGAATGCAGGGGAAAAGGGTGCAATATGTGTTATGATACCGGATATAAGGGAAGAATCGGTATTTACGAGCTTCTTGCGGTCAGTGAAAATATTCAGAACCTGATATTGAACAGGAAATCAGCCGTAGAAATAAAGCATGCCGCTGTAACAGAAGGCATGAAGACGCTTGAAGATAATGGCAATAAAAAGGTTCAGGATGGGGTGACGACAGTAGAAGAAGTAGAACGCGTTATATATTTGGAGGGATAATGGCGTTGTATGTTTATATTGCTAATGATAAAGACGGACAGATTTATAAGGGAAATATTGAGGCTCGTAACGAAGCGGAACTAAGAGATAGATTAAAAAGTATGGGTTTTTATGTGTCGTCTATAAAACGGGAAAGAGTTGTTTTTCGTTTATCCGGGACAAAAGTAGCGCATCAGGATCTGGTTGTATTTTCAAGACAATTTTCAACTATGATCAGCGCGGGGCTTTCGCTTTCCAAGTCGTTAAAAGCCATGGAAAAGCAGACAGATAATCCGGCTTTAACAAGGATCATCAATGATATAAGGCTTGATATAGAAGGCGGGGTTTCTTTATCCGAGGCAATGGAAAAACACAAAGCCGTGTTTTCGGATTTCTTTATCGCTTTGATAGGCGCGGGAGAAGCCGGAGGCATATTGAGTAAAGTTCTGGAAAGGCTTGCTGATCATCTGGAAAAAGAAGATGAGCTGGCAAGGCTCGTACGCGGCGCGTTTGCTTATCCGGCGATTGTAGGAACGCTTGCTTTACTGGTAATGGGTTTTTTAGTTATAGTTATTGTACCTGTTTTTCAGGGTATATACGCGCGAATGAATTTGTCATTGCCGGTTCCTACTTTGATGCTTATAGGTTTTAGTAATCTTCTAAGAAGTTTCTGGTGGCTGATTATTGCTTTTGCGGGGGGAATGATCTTTTCTTTTAAACGGATAAAAAAAATGCCTTTATTAAGAGCCAGGCTGGATAAAATTAAACTGGAAATTCCGATTTTCGGAAAATTCATACAAAAAGTAGGAATAGCCCGGTTTATCCGTACTTTTGGAGATATGGTCTTAAGCGGGGTAAATATATTAGAAGGTATAAGAGTTGCTGACAGGGCCGCCGGAAATAAAGTTATTTCCCGTTATGCTGATAAGATGAATGAAAGTATAAATAGAGGAGGTTTGATCTCTGACGCGCTTCAGGATCAGGATATTTTTCCGGCTGTTGTGGTACAGATGATATCTTCAGGTGAAGAAACCGGAAAATTAGGACTGATGCTTGATAAAATCGCTAAAGGATTGGAACGGGACGTAGATGACGCGGTAAAACGTCTGGTAGTTAAGATAGAACCCTTGATGACTTTTATGCTGGCAATTATAGTCGGGTTTATAGCTGTTGCTATATATTTACCGATATTTGACGTAATAAGTCAAATATCGGTAAAAGGATAAGGCAGAGTCGTTAGTCGTTGGTCCAGAGTAGGGGCGGGCCTTGCGCCCGCCCGAATAAAAGGAAAAAGGCAAAAATAAAAAGTCCAGAGAAGAAATACCTGTCTCCAGATGGGGACAGGTACCCCTGTAGGAGAATAGTCCCTTGCAGGTACCAGTCCCCTTATTTTTGTTTTTATTTTTTCAATGGCTCTGTGCGTCTAGAGCCTCTGTGGTGAAAATTCTGGAAGAAGTGTATAGCCCACGTGTATGAACGACATACGATATACTACATACGACATACTAATGGGTGACTTAGTGGTTAAAAAAAAGTGTCAACTTTTTTAAAGTGTCTAGTCCAGGAAAATGGAGATTGCCGCGCTCCTCGCATGGCTCAAAGCTCGCAATGACAAAATTTTCTTCGTCATTGCGAGGCATGAGGCAGACGAATGCCGAAGCAATCTCGATAAAAAAAAGAAAGAACAATGAATACAAAAGGAGGAGTGCATGAAAAGAAAAAAAGGGTTTACAATAATCGAAGTTTTGTTTGTTGTTATAGTAATCGCTGTTTTAGCGGCTATTGCCTTGGGCAGGATAACAACCACAACAGGGACTGCCAAAGCCAACGCGTGTAAATCCAATCAGGCTATAATGAATACGCAGATCGAACAATACAGGCTGGATAACGGTGCGTGGCCCGCGACATTAGCTACAGTTACAGGAGATACTACATATTTTCCTGCTGGCGCTCCTGCGTGTCCGGCTAGCGGAACGTATTCAATGGACGGTGATACGTACAGATGTGATTGTGATGTTACAACCCCGGTAGATCATTCGTTGGATGCGGATGAAGAAGAAGAGTAGTTAGTGGCGTGCCAAGAAAAGCTCTTTAAATTCTAATTGAATGAAAGGAATCAATCACGGGAATTGCCTGTAGCCGTGTAGCTTGAGACTGGACGAACGGAGTAATCTGTTGCGTCTGAGCAGTCTGACAAACCTTGAGCAAGTCAGGGGAGGCGAACCGGCAGGCCGTAACGAAAGTGAACTTATAAGTAGCCTCGTTAACTATAAA
>JBDRBG010000112.1:0-113403 GCA_043823005.1 Candidatus Omnitrophota bacterium | reverse complement strand
GAGACATAAATTTCCTCCAGATTTGCTGTAACTTGTTTTTCAAATGGCACTTATAGCATATCACTAATGGAGGAAATTGCAAGAAAACAATTTGTATAAATTGTTTAAATATAAAGCCTTGTGCATTTTGCAGGGGCCATTTCAAACTATAATAAAGGAGTCTGTATGGGATATACCATAACAGAAAAAATATTATTAGCGCATGCTATAGGGGTTAAAAAAATAGTAGCCGGAGATTTTATCCAGGCAAAAGTGGATTTATGTTTAGGTAATGATATTACCAGTCCTATAGCTATTAAAGAGTTTCGGGAGCTTGGAAAGAAAAAGGTTTTTAACCAGAAACGGGTTGTTCTTGTGCCGGATCACTTTTTGCCGGCAAAAGATATGAAAAGCGCTAACCAGGCAAAGATGTTAAAGGACTTTGCGGAAGAATTCGGCATTGTAAATTATTTTGAACTCGGCGAAATGGGAGTAGAACATGCTTTATTGCCGGAAAGAGGCCTTGTTTTGCCGGGAGATCTGATGATAGGCGCGGATTCACATACTTGTACTCACGGGGCTCTCGGCGCTTTTGCGACAGGAGTAGGCAGTACGGATTTTGCTTATGCCATGGCTTATGGTGAATGCTGGTTAAAGGTTCCGGAAACAATACTTATAAAATTTTCCGGTAAAACAAAAAAATGGGTATCCGGGAAGGATCTTATACTTCATGTGATCTCGGATTTGGGAGTATCCGGAGCTTTATATAAATCGCTGGAATTTTCAGGCAGTACGATCGGTATGCTTTCAATGGATGACAGATTCAGTATGTGTAATATGGCTATTGAAGCGGGCGCTAAAAGCGGCATAATTGAGCCGGATAAAATAACTGAACAATATATAAAAACTGCTTTAAGGCAATACAAGCCAGATAGAAAGTCTTATAAGTTATATAAAAGCGATGATGACGCGGTATATGCTGATGTCAGGGAATACAATGTGTCAAAACTTGAGCCCATAGTTGCCGCGCCTCATCTTCCGTCAAATGGGAAACCTGTAAGGGAACTGAAGGATGTAAGGGTTGATCAGGTTGTTATTGGTTCCTGTACGAACGGCAGGATAAGCGATCTTAAACAGGCCGCAGCGATTCTGCGCAATAAAAAAGTCAATTCTACAACGCGTTTAGTTGTTATACCCGCGACTCAGGCGATTTATTTAGCAGCGGTTAAAGAGGGATACGCGGAAATATTTATACGGGCGGGAGGGGTTTTTTGTACTTCCAGCTGTGGTCCGTGTTTAGGAGGGCATATGGGTATTCTTTCACAGGGAGAAGTTGCTGTTGCTACAACCAACAGGAATTTTGTCGGCAGAATGGGACATCCCAAGAGTTTTGTTTATTTGGCAAATCCGGCTGTTGCGGCCGCTAGCGCGGTAACGGGCCGCATTACACATCCGTCGGATCTTTAGGTAGTCGTTAGGTTCAGAGTAATAGGAATGGCCTCGTACTTTTGAGATATTTGGAAGAAAAGGAGAAAAGAAAGCTTAGGCGCGATAACGGAATAAAGGAGTGAGGGTATATGAAACTTAAAGGAAAAGTACATAAGTTTGGAGATAATATAAATACTGACGAGATTATTCCGGCTCGTTATTTGAATACATCAGATCCGCAGGAGCTGGCTAAATACTGTATGGAAGATGCTGACCCAGATTTTGTTAAAAAGGCCGAATCCGGTGATATTTTAGTAGGAGGCGAAAATTTCGGGTGCGGATCCAGTCGTGAGCATGCGCCGGTAGCGATAAAAGCGGCAGAAATTGGATGCGTTATTGCGAAAAGTTTTGCCCGTATATTTTATCGGAATGCGATTAATATCGGGTTGCCGATATTTACGAGTAAAGAGGCGGCCGATGCATTAAAGACAGGCGATATCGTAGAGGTTGATGTCTCTAAAGGAGAAATTTCACAACAAGGAAATAAAAAGATATATAAAGTTGAGGTTTTTTCCGGCTTTATAGAAAAGATCATTAAAGACGGCGGATTAATCGCAAGCGCGAAAAAAAATAAGCGAAAATAATATCGAAATAAGGTCGTCCGGGAAGAAAAGAAATTAACCACAGAGTACACAGAGGAAAAAATTTAAAAAGTACTCTTTGTTCTTTTAAGCGGATATGCTAAAGAATATTGTAAGAAGAATATTTTTTGGTTATTTTTGGGAAACAGAATAAATAAAACTTAAATATGGGACGGAAAAATTAATTTTACGAGAACATAGAGAAAAGTAAACAAGAGAATGTCTAATAGCTTTATCCTGAAGAATTTCTCAGTGTTCTCTGTGGTTATTTTTAGATAACGTGCCACGTAAGACAGGAGGACGAAATGTATAAGATTGCTGTAATCCCGGGAGACGGAACAGGCCCGGAAGTTGTGAAAGAGGGACTGAAGGTTTTAGATGCTGTTAGCGCTAAGACTGGATTTAAGTATGAAAAAATAATGTATGATCTTGGAGGAGAACGGTACAAGAAAACAGGAGAAATTCTGCCTGACAGTGTTCTTGATGAGCTCAGGACAGTAGACGCGATATATCTGGGAGCTGTAGGGCATCCTGATGTTAAACCCGGAATATTGGAAAAGGGACTGCTTCTTAAACTAAGATTTTCACTTGAACAGTATATTAATTTAAGGCCGGTTAAATTGTATCCGGGAGTATGGACCCCTCTTAAGGATAAAGGGCCGGAGGATATTAATTTTGTCGTTGTTCGTGAGAATAATGAGGGATTGTATGTAGGTGAGGGGGAATTTCAGGACAAAGGTACGCCTGATGAAGTTGCTGTTCAGGTTTCACGTAATACGCGTAAAGGTGTGGATCGGTGTTTGAAATATGCGTTTGAGTATACTTCCAAATATAGCAGAAAAAAGAATCTTACTCTGGTAGGGAAGACAAATGTGCTGACATACGCTTTTGATCTATGGGAGAGAGCCTTTAATGAAATGGCAAAAGATTATGCGGATATAAAAACTGATTATGCTCATGTTGACGCGACTTGTATGTGGATGGTAAAAAATCCGGAATGGTTTGATGTTCTTGTGACTGATAATATGTTTGGTGATATTATAACCGATCTGGGAGCGATGATACAAGGAGGGATGGGCATAGCGGCCGGAGGTAATATAAATCCGGATGGTGTCTCTATGTTTGAGCCTATCGGAGGATCAGCTCCTAAATATACGGGACAGAATGTTATTAATCCTCTTGCGGCTATATGCGCGGGAGGCATGATGATGGGAGTGCTTGGAGAACAGGAAATTGCTGATTCCATAGAAAAAGCAGTTATGGATGTAACCGCGAATAAATTAAAAAGTCTTTCAGCCGGTAAAATGGGATATTCGACTACAGAAGTCGGGGATCTGGTAGTGGAAGCGCTTAAATAGTCGTTAGTCGTTTGTAGTCAGTTAGTAGTTAGTCCAGAGTAGGGGCGCTTCGCGAAGCACCCTGACAAGGAAAAAGGATAAAGGGAAAAGTAAAAAGGTAAAGGTTCAGAGGTTAACCACAGAGAACACGGAAGTGTAAAGAGGTGGAAGGTGTCGAAAGAGGAAGATCCATTCGTCATGCGAGGAGGCTCTGGAAGAGCCGATGCGGCAATTCTTCTTCGTCTTTGCGAGGAGCGGAGCGACGCGGCAATCTCTAATGAAAGTAATATGCAATAATAATCCGGAGAAAAAATGTTAAAAAAGAAAAATAAATATAATGTTGCTATTATGGGCGCTACAGGGGCAGTAGGTGCTCAGTTTTTAAATATACTTGCTCAAAGAGATTTTCCTCTTGACGAGCTTAGACTCCTGGCGAGCGAGAGATCAAAGGGTAAAAAACTTATTTTTAAAGGCGAAGAAAAAGAAGTGCAAGTGCTGGATAAAAACGCATTTGAAGGAATAGATATAGTATTGGCTTCTGCCGGAGCTTCGCGGAGTAAAGAGTTTTTGCCTTATGCGGTAGAGGCAGGTGCTGTTTGTGTTGATAACTCCAGCGCGTATAGAATGGATGATGATGTTCCTCTTGTGGTTCCTGAAGTAAATCCGCATGCGATAAACGGGCATAAAGGAATAATCGCGAATCCTAATTGTTCGACTATTCAAATGGTACTGCCGTTATGCGCTATTCATAGGGCTGTTGGGATTAAGCGGATAGTAGTAACTACATTTCAATCAGTTTCAGGCGCTGGCCAGCAGAATATACTGGAGATGGAATCGCAGGTTATGCGTTTAAGCCAAAAGGAATCTCATTATGGGATAGGAGAGCATACAGTTCCTTGGGAGATGATCACTAAATTTCCTCATCAGATAGCATATAATGTAATTCCTCATATTGATGTTTTTTTGGAGAATTCTTATACTAAAGAAGAAATGAAAATGGTTTATGAGACTCGTAAGATATTGGAGATATCGGATCTGGCGCTTACTTCGACATGTGTCAGAATTCCGGTTTATTACGCGCATTCAGAGAGCGTGAACGTAGAAACCATTAAAAAACTTAAGCGGGAGCAGGCTATTGATCTTATGAGGGATTTTTCCGGAATTACAGTAATAGATGAACCTTTGGACAATAAATATCCGATGCCGATCGATGCGGAAGGCCAGGATAATGTTTTTGTCGGTAGAATACGGGAAGATGAGTCTGTTTGTAATGGAATCAACATGTGGGTTGTCGCGGATAATTTACGTAAAGGTGCGGCGCTTAATGCCGTTCAGATAGCAGAGAAACTTATTCCAGAATAGGGATTAGCTGTTGGAATAACAATTTGTCTTTTAATTTTTGATCTTAAATACAGAATTAAATCCTGGCATCTAAAATGCGTAATATCAAATTTACTATTACCTATGACGGTACTAATTACAAGGGGTGGCAGAGGCAGAAAGATTCTCCTACTGTCCAGGCTGAAGTAGAAGCTGCTGTTGCGAAAGTTTTTGGCAAACATCATCATGTCTGGGGAGCAAGCCGGACAGATGCCGGGGTGCATGCCAGAGCGCAAATAGCGCACATAAAAATTAAAACTTCGATACCTGTTGAAAATATTAAAAAAGCGATTAATACGATTTTGCCGGAAGATATCGGGGTTGTTGATGCTCAGGATATGCCTCTTGATTTTCATGCTCAATTTCAGGCTAAGTCTAAATTGTATTGTTATCATATACTGAATTCCCGGGATCGCGATCCGTTTACTTGCCGGTATGCGTGGCGCGTACCCTATAAATTGAATGTTTCGCTTATGAAAGAGGAAGCCGCTTTTCTTGTGGGGGAGCATGATTTTAAATCTTTTCAAGCCAGTGATAAGAGAGAAAGATCTTCTGTCAGAGAGATTTTTTCCATAAACATTGAAAAAAAGAAAACAGCTCTGGTGGTTGAGATACAAGGCAGTGGTTTTTTGTATAACATGGTTCGGAATGTTGTAGGAACACTTGTTGAAATAGGGAGGGGACATTTTTCTTCCGGAAGTATGTGTGAAGTTCTTTATGCCAGAGACAGGACAAAAGCAGGGCCGACTGCTCCGGCAAAAGGACTTTTTCTTATGGATGTCGTATACTAAGCTTTTTAATTTTTGCTTTTTAGATTTATTTAGGGTTTAGTGGTTTAAGTTTAGGGTTTTTTATCTCTTTTCTTTTCATTTCACTCTCTGTGACTTTGTGCCTCTGTGGTTAATTTTTCTGCCTTTTTCTTTATCCTTTTTCTTTTTTCCTTTTATTTTAGGGCGGAGACACAAGCCCCGCCCCTACATCTTTTATTTCTATTAGGGCGAAAATTTTTTCGCCTCTACTAACAACTAACAACTAACAACTAACAACTAACAACTAACGACGAACGACGAACGACGAACGACCAACGACGAACGACCAACGACGAACGACGAACGACACTGTTTACCATTCACCAATTACTATTCATTGCTCAATTTCATTGCTCAATTTCTTGTAATCTCTAGGGCTTTACGGTATAATATTTATGTATCCTTTCTTTTTAAGCCATCTTTTGTTCTTTTCAGAAAGAAAAGCCAGAAATAATTCCAAAGTGAGATGATCATGAGAAAGAAAATCTCGGAGGTAAAATGAGGGGCAGGGTAATAGCTATAGTGGATGACGAACCTGATGTTGTGAGCACAGTATCCGAGTATCTTGGAAACAAAGGCTTTACAATGAAAGGGTTTTCGGATTCCGTCGGTTTATTTAGTTTTTTGGATCAGGAATTGCCGGATCTTATTCTTTTGGATTTAATGCTTCCCGGTATGCACGGTCTTGATATTTGCAAAAATCTGAAACAAAACCAGGAACTTTCAACAATTCCTGTTATTATGCTTACTGCTGACAACGAAGAATGTGATAAGGTTTCAGGCTTGGATATAGGCGCTGATGATTATATGGTTAAGCCTTTTTCTCTTAATGAATTAAATGCCAGAATAAAAGCTGTCCTAAGACGGAACAATTCAGATGACCTTGTTGAGAAAAAAAAGATTGTTGTTGAAGGCGGAAGGATAATAATAGATCCGCAAAAGTACCAGGTTATTGTTGACAGCGAAATAGTTGAAGTAACTCCTACAGAATTTAAGATATTGGAACTTCTTTGCTCTAAAAAAGGCCAGGTTTTTACCAGAAGCAGAATCTTGGATTATTTGTGGGGTGAAGAAAAAGTAGTAATTGAACGTACCATAGATGTCCACATAAGGCATCTGCGAAAAAAAGTAGAGTTATTGGCCAGGCTTATCAAAAATATCCGAGGGATTGGATATAAACTTGAAGAATAATATTTATTAAACCTCCCTTACGATTATCTTCCGCAACTATCTTTCAGTGAATTGCTTACAGTGAAAATTCTCTATATGGAACAGATGATGCCTAATCGATGTCTTCAGCGGGTTTATGCCCGACTTTTTACCTTTTTTTTCTCTTTAAGAATTAACTCAAAATTAACAAATTGTTAATCTATGATTAATAGAAAAGTGATATGATTGAAGTGATAGTAGAACATATTGTGGGCATTTTCTTTGTCGTCATTCAGGCTGTGTCATAATACAACTTTCGTCTTTGCGATGGAGTGAAACGACCGAAGCCCTCCTGAGGCGGATCCGCCTTTGGCGGACAATCTATATAATAGGGGTTACCCATAAAATTTATGTTTTTATTGCTATATGAGATTGCTTCGCCTATGCCCGTTCCCCATTCCCCATTTTCATGGGGACAAGCTTCATGGGGACAAGCTTCAGTGACTCGCAAAGACGTTATGACACAGTCTGATTGCGAGGAAGTATGCCATAAGTCAGGTTTTTGATTTTTTAAAAGCTTTCTTTGCGGCCTCTGTGGTTAGCTTTTGTGAATATGGAAAAAGGGGGCTAGTTATGAAGATTTTTTGGTTACCAATCTGTATTATTCTTTTACTTTTATTTATTTCAAGAAGCGCGCCCGGGTATGCCATTGAAGGCGAAGTTTTAAGTTTTACGGGAAACTTTGATGTGCGGCAGGAAAAATTTCGTTCAGGAAGTATTTTGGTATGCAGGCCTGATTTTTTAGATATAAAAATTACTAGTATAATCGCTGAAAATAAAATATCTTCGGTTGTCGAATATGCTGAATGGTTGAAATCTAATATAAAATATAAACCCGATAAAGTTCAGGACAAGTTGACTCAGCCCGGAGAAACTATTGACAGGGGTTTTGGAGATTGTGAGGATTTTGCGTTTTTAACCGCGGCATTTCTTCGGGTAATAGGGTATGATCCAAAGATTATGGTTGTAGCTGATATCCGCGGTTACGGCCATGTTATTTGTGTTTTTAAATTAAACAGGACTTTTTACTGGTTTGATAATCAAAAGCTTAAAGAAACGCCTGCGTCTACCATAAAAGAATTTACAAATTACCTGCATAAAAACTATCGCTGCGCTCATATCTTTGAGATTCGTTCAATTGTTTAGAGGACAGCCCACTAGGCATTACCTCTGCTTAATGTATTTGTGACTTAACCACTACGCATTCTGTCCTGGGTTTTATGTGGAAGCCACACAGTGGGGACACGCCCCTTAAGCGCCTGTTGGCGCGTTCTAGGTGTGAACGAGGCTCTAGGTTATACCCTTGAAGTGTGCCTTTTCAGGCATGTCCCCGCATTTTTATTTTTGTGAGAAAAATAGAAGCAAAAATAAGGGGACTGGTACCTACAAGGGACTACTCTTCTACAGGGGTACCTGTCCCCATTTGGAAATGGGTAGATTTAATGAAATTTACAAGGACTTGCAATATGAAAGGGTGGTACTTTCCACGGCGTCCCCATTTTTTATCTTTTTCCTTGACAAGTATTTATACTTGCTATATACTTGTAATATCTCGGTTAGAGAGGATAAAACAATGGCTAGACAATTCAGTTTTCAATTTTACGCTACGGTTTCAAGCAGGGGGCAGATATTTATACCAAAGCCTCTTCAGGATTATTTTGGTATACAAAACAGGGATAAAGTGGCTTTTATCGTACAGGATGACGGCAGTGTTGTTTTTAAGAAAAAAAGGACAGAGAATAAAGCAGTCAGTTAGAGATAGTGTCAAAAATAACATGGAAAAAGCAAGAAAGAAATTAACTACAGAAGAAACAGAGGGAAAGAAAGTATTAGTATTAGAGGTTAAGATATTGCTCTGGGGTTAACTTTTGACAATATCTATAACAAAAAAAAAGGGGGGTAATGGTGAAAAAAACGTACAATCATAAAGTTACTCTTAGCGACAGGCGCCGGACAAACAAAAGAAAGACAGATCTTAAAAGAAAAGGTATTTCAACTCAATCTCTTAGCTATATGTTTAATCTGTACTATAAGGACCCTGCCAGGGCCTTGTACAAAGAGATTAACGGTAAGGGCAGATAGCAGCGGCTGAGAAATTTTTATACCGGATTGCTTTGATTCAGAGTAGAATGTGCTGTTGCGATATTTTGTTCTGCTTATGGGGGATCATAATATCGAGGCGCAGAAGGACGTAATAAAAAACTTTCCTTATCCGGGATTGCTCAAATGTCTATAAATATAAATCGATAAGTTTGAACAATATATTAGAATAATCCCGCCAGAAGCTATAATATTTCTTGATAAACTCCCCAAAATATTGGACAATAGTCCAAAATAATGGGAGGATTATGAATAAAAAAGATGTGCTCATATCTACAAATTTGCAAAAAATTTTACATTTCCTTTTATCTCGTCCGTTGGAAAATTTTCTTGAAACCGAAATTCAGCGGATTACGGGGTTGAGTAAATCTGGTGTTAACTACGCTTTGCGGAATTTAGTCAAGACGGATTATATTTTTCGGCACAAAAGGGGGAAAGCGTACTTTTATCAATTGCGGCGCGCAAACGTTATTGTTAAACAGCTCAAAATAATAGAAACTCTTACTTGTTTAAACGGCATGCTCGGGAAATTAGAACCGGTATGTTCAAAAATAATTTTGTTTGGATCATCCAGCAGGGGAGAAGACACTCCGGACAGTGACGTAGATTTGTTGATTGTGAGCCGTAGTAAAGGCTTGGTTATCGAGCAAATTAAAAAATCAAAAACCAAAAGAGAGATCCAGCCGATTATTTGTACTAATGTCGAACTTTTGGAAAAGAAAAAAACAGACCCGGTCTTTTACGAACAGGTCATTCAGGGGATCACGTTATGGAAAGGAACCGAAAATGAGTTTTAACGAAGGATTAAGAAGAGGGCGAATAAAAGAATTCTCACAGGGGAAAGCCCTTGTTCAAAAAGAGATCAAAACCGCGGAAAAAGATCTTGCCGACGGGAAAGAAGGGTTTTCCCGAGAGAAATATAAATGGGCGATAATCCAAGACTGGTCAGAACTCGGCTCCAGCGAAATGCTAAAACTGGCTGAAGAATTTTTAAACGAAGCGAAAAAGCTTACGTAAAGAATAGTAATAAAAACAGAGCGATGGGTATGTGCAATATTCCAAAATCAGCACAAGAAGCTTATGAAACGCGGAAAAACGGTCTTTGGAGCGGAATAATTCATCCTGCGGATAGGGATAGATTTTATATGTTCATAGCAATTTTATTGCCGCGCTCAAAAAAAATAGCGATCGCTATTGGTTAGAAAAAAAACTAAAACAAGAGCGGCCGGATCTTATGGAGGACTAAATTAAAGAATTTGGGGAAAATTACAAGTATATAAAAAATTATCGAACTCCTCTTCAATATGCTTGACAAATCCTGCCTAATATGGTACTTTTACTCCTAATTCGCAATAGTTTATGCGCTAAAATATTGATAATTTATTAAAAACAGTATGTAAGGATTGAAATATGAAGACAAAAATGGTCAAAACTAGTGAAAAGAATCATGAATGGTATATAGTTGATGCCGCGGATAAAGTGCTTGGTAGAATGTCAACAGAAATAGCTACGCTTCTTATGGGTAAAAATCGTCCGGATTATACTCCGTATATTGATAATGGAGCGGGTGTTGTTGTGATCAATTGCGCTAAAGTGAAAATTACCGGTAAAAAAGCAGAGCAGAAAGTATACAAAAGCTTTTCTGGATATCCCGGAGGACAAAAAGAGACTGTGTACAATAAAATGTTTGAAAAAGACCCTAAATACATTGTAAGACATGCGGTAAAGGGTATGCTGCCTAAGAATAAATTAGGGGCGCGTATGCTTAAGCGGTTAAAGATTTATATTAATGATGAGCACGAGCAAGTTGCTCAAAAACCACAAGAAAAAAAGATTTAAAGGATAGGTATTATGGCAGAGATTACAGAATTCATAGCAGTAGGAAGACGCAAAGAAGCTGTGGCGCGAGTAAGATTAAGACCGGGCAAGGGGACTATAAAAGTGAACAAAAGAAACTTTGAGGAGTTTTTTCCCAGAGAAACTCATAGGATAGTAGTGTTACGTCCGCTAAAAGAAGTGGCTCTCGCAGGTAGATTTGATGTTTTGGCAAATATTTGCGGCGGAGGAATCAGCGGCCAGGCCGGAGCAATGAGACATGCTATAGCAAGAGCTCTTGTGAAAAGTGATGAAACTCTGCGAATAGCTTTGAAAAAGGCAGGATTTCTTACCAGGGATCCCAGAGCAAAAGAACGGAAAAAGTACGGGCAAAAAAGAGCCCGCAAAAAGTTCCAGTTTTCAAAACGTTAGCAACGAAATTAATAGGATTAAAAAGGTCACGTTATTTCGTGACCTTTTTTTTTGGCTGTTTTTGGTTGACATAGCAGGGTCTTTACTTTATACTTTATTTTCATAACTTATTATAGATAGTATACATCCAATTGTATATATAATATAACAATAATACTTATATGCGGAGGTAAAACAATGATAAAAGTAGCAGTAGTCGGAGCAACCGGATATACCGGAGAAGAACTTATATCCGTACTTTTAGCTAATCCTGAAGTTGAGATTACATCTTTGACCGCGCTTGTTGACCGGGAAATGGATTTTTCTGAAATGTATCCGCGTTTTGCTAAAAAGATAAACCTGGTATGTAAAAATCTTGATATAAATAAGGTTGCTGAGTCCTGTGACCTGGTATTCCTTGCTTTGCCGCATACTGTATCTATGAAAATAGCTCCTGCGTTTATTGCAAAAGGCAAAAAAGTAATAGATCTCAGCGCGGATTACAGATTGCCGGTAGATTTGTATGAAAAATGGTATCAGGCAAAGCATACGGATGCGGGAAACCTGAATGCGGCAGTTTATGGTCTTCCTGAATTAAACCGTGAGAAGATAAAAAAGGCTTCAGTTATTGCTAATCCGGGATGTTATCCGACGAGTGTTATTCTGGCTCTTCTGCCCATCGCTAAATTGATGGGAGAATCCGGATTGAATATTATTGTGGATTCTAAAAGCGGGGTTACGGGCGCGGGACGCAAGGGGTTGGTTTCATTGTCTTATGGCGAAGTCGATGAAAATTTTAAATGTTATAAACTTAATGAACATCAGCATATTCCTGAAATGGAACATATTTTGTCGGGAGTTTCAGCCCGGGATCTTAAAATAAATTTTGTTCCGCATCTTTTACCGCTTCGCAGGGGTATTTTGTCAACGATTTACATCGAACATAAGGATCTGCCGTCAGAAGAGAACTTGTACAGAATGTATCGACAATATTATGAAAACGAATTTTTTGTGCGTATTCGTAAGCAGGGCGAGATTTTGCAATTAAACGAAGTTGTAGGAACTAATTTTTGTGATATCGGGCTTAAGGTTGCTAAGGGAATGCTTATAATTGTTTCAATTATCGATAACCTGCTTAAGGGCGCAAGCGGCCAGGCAGCGCAAAATATGAACATAATGTGCGGTATAGATGAATGCGCCGGATTACTCTAACATCTAAAATTCGGGTTGATTTAAAAACGTAAAAAATGGGGTTAAGCATGCAGAAATATCCATTACCTAAAGGCTTTTTGGCTAATGGGGTTCATTGCGAAGTAAAAAGGAAACGTAAAGATCTTGCTGTTTTATATTCAGAAGATCCGTGTGATGTAAGCGCGCTTTTTACCCGTAACAAAGTAAAAGCCGCTCCTGTTATTGTGGCGCAAAAACAGTTGAAGAAAATCGAACAGATCAGAGCAGTAGTGATCAATAGCGGTAATGCGAATTGTATGACAGGTCAGCGGGGAATATACGATACTTTAAATATGGCAAAAAAGGCAGCTGAACTGTTAAATGTAAAACCGGATGAAATAGTAGTATCTTCTACCGGCATAATCGGAAAATTTATGCCTATGGAAAAGATCCTGGCCGGAATGGATCCTCTTGTTTTCGGTATTTCCCGACACGGACTTTTTTCTGCGGTTGAGGGGATTATGACAACGGACAGGTTTCGCAAGATAGTTACGCGGACTTTTAAATCCGGAGGAAAAGAGATCACTATGACCGGTATAGCAAAAGGCGCGGGTATGATAAAACCCGATATGGCAACAATGCTTTGTTATATTATGACAGATGCCAAAATGTCAAAAGGAGCTATTAAAAAAGCATTAAAAAAAAGTACGGATATTTCTTTTAACGCGATAACAGTAGACGGGGATATGAGTACAAATGATACTGTTATGCTTCTGGCGAACGGGCGGGCCGGGAACAGAATAATCCGTTCCAGGGGTAAAGATTTTGAAGTGTTTCAAAAAAATCTTAACGACATATGCAAAGAACTTGCTGTAATGATAGTTCGTGACGGCGAAGGCGCAAGCAAGGTTATAATGGTTGAGGTTAAAGGGGCAAAGACAAATTCGGATGCGAAAAAAATAGCAGAGGCTGTGGCGGATTCTCTTTTAGTGAAATGTGCTGTTTTAGGAGGGGATCCAAACTGGGGAAGAATAGCTTCTTCAGCCGGAGCAAGCGGCGCTAATTTTGATCTTGAAAAAATGGAAATAATATTAGACGGCGTAACCTTTTTTAAGAATAACAAAACAGTACCGCATTTAGCGGAAAAACAAGTTTCTGTTTTTAAGGGAGAGGATGTAAGTATTGTTATAAATTTGCATGACGGAAATAAAAGCGCTGCTTGTTATTCGTGCGATATTTCAAAAAAATATATTACATTCAATTCGTTTTATACAACGTGAGATAATACTCAAGACCAAGGGTCCGCCTGAGGCGGGTAGACTGGGACAGGTTTCCTGTAGAAGAATAAACTCTGATTGAAACCAAGTTTATTAATTTTTATTTTTATCTGTCTAATGGAGGAGCGGAGCGACGCGGCAATCTGCATGGTGAATGGTGTTTTGTGTGAGGCAGGGGTTTGATTTATTAAAACCAATACATGGTATGCGGTATACAAAAATAACTAATACGGAGAAAATAAATGCAGGAAGCTATAAAGAAAAGTGAAGTGCTCATAGAGTCTTTGCCGTATATAAAAAAATTTTTTGGAAAAATCGTAGTTATTAAATTCGGAGGCAGTGCTCTGGGAAACGAAGATGTTCGAAGTGTTGTTCTTCAGGATATTGTGTTTATGCGTTATGCCGGGATGAAACCGGTTCTGGTGCACGGAGGCGGTCCAAATATAAACGAAGAACTCAAAAAAGCCGAGATAAAGACCGAATTTGTTGATGGATTGAGAGTGACATGCGAAAAATCTATGGATGTTGTTGATTCTGTTCTTATGGATGTTAACAAACAGCTGGTAGAGGAATTGAACGGTTTTGGAGGAACCGCGTTTGGCTTGAGCGGCAAGGAAAATAATATGATACAGGCTCTTAAACGGGAAGATCCGGATTTGGGTTTTGTGGGAAGCGTTGATAAAATAGATACGACAATATTGCACAGACTGCTTGATACGAATATCATTCCCGTAGTTTGTCCCGTAGGCAAAGGTAAAGATAAGAAGGCTTATAATATTAACGCGGATGAAGCCGCGAGTAGCCTTGCTGTTGCTCTTAATGCTGAAAAATTTGTTGTTCTTACCAATGTAAGAGGAGTTTTAAAAGATAAAAATGATCCGGAGTCATTATTTCATTCGCTAACACTGTCCACGGCGGTTAAACTTATTGAAGCTAATATTATTGAAGGCGGGATGGTTCCCAAAATCAAAGCTTGTTTGTATGCCGTAAAAGGCGGAGTAAGAAAGTCGCATATTGTTAATTCGCATCTTTCCCATGCGTTGCTTCTTGAGATGTTTACGGATCAAGGGATCGGTACTGAGATCTTTGCGAGTGAAGAACAGTAAATAAGTTATAGCGGATAGAGAAAAAACTAAACGTTATACGCTAAAGCTAAATAAGGAGAGTTATGCATTTGAACGAAGTTAAAAAAATATACGAACAATATGTTCTTCCGACATATACGCGTCAGGATTTATGTCTGGTCAAAGGCGATGGTATATGGGTGGAAGATTCCGAAGGGAATAAATATATTGATTTTTTTCCTGGATGGGCCGTAAGCGGGATAGGGCACAGGCATCCCCGAGTTATTAAAAGGGCATCGGAACAGCTGGATAAAATACTGCATGTTTCCAATAATTATTATAATGAACTTCAAGGGCTGGTTGCTGAGAAAATAATAAAACATTCTTTTCCCGGCAAAGTGTTTTTCGCTAATAGCGGGGCAGAGGCTAACGAAGGTGCCATTAAACTTGCGAGATGTTATGGAAGCCCTTCCCGTTATGAGATTATAACCATGGAAAAGTCATTTCATGGACGCACTTTGGCTACTTTAACTGCTACGGGCCAGGATAAAGTAAAACAGGGGTTTTCTCCCTTACCCGAAGGGTTTAAACACGTTCCGTTTAATGATATCACTGCTTTTAAGAATGCTGTTACAGATAAGACAGTGGCTGTTATGCTTGAAGGTGTTCAGGGCGAAGGCGGTATAAATGTGGCGGATAAAGAATATATACGTCAGTTGTCAGAACTTTGCAGAAAAAAAGATATCCTTCTTATCTTTGATGAGGTGCAGACGTGTATGGGCAGGACAGGTGAGATGTTTGTTTATAAACATTTTGGAATAGAACCGGATGCCATAACTCTTGCCAAATCTTTGGGCGGAGGGTTTCCGATAGGCGCTATGGTTGTTAATGACAGAAAAAAGGATGTGTTAAAGGCGGGATCTCATGCTTCTACTTTTGGCGGGAGTCCTATTGTTTGCGCGGCGGCTTTGGGTGTTTTTGAGGCTATAGAAGAGGATGGTTTATTGAATAATACCCGCAAAATGGGGGAATATCTAGTTGCTTCTATTCTGAAATTAAAAGAGAGTTATTCGATTATTGACGGTATCAGGGGGTTGGGGCTGATGATAGGAGTGAAAATGGATATGGAGGATGCTTCGATAGTTGCGGATGAATGTTTTAAACAGGGGCTATTGATAAACTGCACGCAAAAGAACATACTTCGTATTATGCCGCCGATTACTGTAACTAAAGAGGATATAGATATTGCGGTTGAAAAATTATCTAACGCATTGGAGAAAATTACATGAAAAACCGAGATTTTACGGCAATAGAGGATCTGAGCACAAAGGAAATAATTGATATTTTAAAACTTGCTAAAAAGCTTAAAAAAGCTCCGCTTTCGCGAAAGAAAACGTTAGAGGATAAGACTCTGGCTCTTTTGTTCCAGAAACCGTCTAACAGGACACGGGTATCATTTGAAGTTGCAATGGTGCATTTGGGCGGATATGTTCTGTATTTGAGTCCTAGAGAAATTGAAATGGGAACAAGGGAACCGGTTAAGGATGTGGCGCATGTGATTTCGCGTTATGTGGACGGTATTGTGGCTCGTGTCTATGATCACCAGGATGTTTTGGATCTTGCCAGGTATTCGGACGTGCCTGTAATAAACGGGTTGTCCTCGATTGAACATCCCTGTCAGGCTTTAAGTGACATTTTTACCGTAATAGAAAAGACCGGAACTTTTAAAAATGTCACAATTGCTTATGTGGGTGACGGGAATAATGTTTTGAATTCATTGATGATGGCTTGCGCTAAAACAGGTATTAATATGAAAATAGCTGCTCCCAAGGGATATGGGCCGTCTAAAGATATTTTAGAGCAGGCGAAAAAAATAGCAGTTTTGAAAAAGTCGGAGATAGAGCTTTTTTCTGACCCGCATGCGGCCGTTAAAAACAGTGATTTTGTTTATACTGATGTATGGGTAAGCATGGGGCAGGAACATGAAAAAGAAAAAAGGTTAAAGGCTTTTGAACGTTTTCAGATAAACAAACAATTACTGCGTTCAGCCAAAGAAGATACTTTGATAATGCATTGTCTGCCTGCGCATCGCGGACAGGAAATAACCGATGTGATTGATGGGAAGAATTCTATTGTATATGATCAGGCAGAGAATCGTATGCATGTGCAAAAAGCGATATTATTAAAAATGCTCGGCGGACGGTAAATTAGTGAATAGTTAGTGAATGGCATTTGGTTGACAGTTGACGGTTAAACAGTCAACGAACGCGACAAATAAAAGGGGTTTTAATATGATAAAAAAGAAAAAAATAGTATTAGCCTATTCAGGTGGATTGGATACCTCGGTTGCTATAAAGTGGCTGATGGAAAGGAATTATGAAGTAATTTGCTACATGGGAGATGTGGGACAAGGCGCGGATGTTGAGAAGAGCCGTAAGAAGGCTCTTCAGATAGGAGCAAAAAAATGTATCGTAGGTGATCTGAAAGAGCGTTTTGTTAAGGATTATGCTTTTCGCGCGCTCAGGACCGGCGCATTATACCAGGGTAAATATAATCTAGCGACTGCATTATCACGGCCGATTATTGCCGAGGATATGACCGTTGTGGCAAAAAAAGAAAAAGCAGACGCAATATCACATGGATGTACAGGGAAAGGAAACGACCAGGTACGTTTTGAAGTAACTTTTCATGTAAAAGCGCCTAAATTAAAAGTAATAGCGCCTGTACGGGAATGGGAACTTACTACCAGGGAATCAGAAATAGATTATGCTAAAAAACATAAGATCCCTATTGAGCAGACAAAAAAAAAGCTTTACAGTATAGATGCCAATCTTTGGGGGATAAGCGTTGAAGGCGGAGAATTAGAAGATCCATGGAACGAGCCATTGAAGAATACTTATATAAGTATTAACCGTCCGGAAGAGGCTCCGGGGAAAGCGGAATATGTCAATATTACTTTTGAAAAAGGGATACCTGTAGCTGTTAACGCTAAAAAATACGGGGCAGTTCAACTTGTAGAAAAACTTAACAAAATGGGCGGCCGGCATGCGATTGGAAGAGTCGATATGATAGAGGATCGTCTTGTAGGGATCAAGTCTCGAGAGGTATATGAAGCTCCGGCATCCGCGATATTGTATGCTGGCCATAACGCGCTTGAAGAGCTTGTTCTGGACAGGGAGACTCGAAGATATAAACAGTGTCTTAGCCAGAGGTATTCGGAATTAGTTTATAATGGATTATGGTTTACACCTCTTAAACAAGCGATCGATGCTTTTGTCGATAATACGCAGAAAAACGTATCCGGTGAGGTTAAATTAAAGTTATATAAGGGAAGTGTTACTGTATGCGCTAGAAAAAGCCCAAAATCAAGGTATAATATAAAAATGGCGACTTATGGTGAAGGTGATATGTTTGATCAGTCTTTGGCCAAAGGATTTATTGATTTGTGGGCAATGCCGTATCGTAATTAGTCGTTAGTCGTTGGTCGGACGTTGTTAGTAGGAGCCCTTCCCTGAGGGCGAACAAATAAAAGGAAAAAGGATAAACTAAAAATAGGGATCAGCGAACAAGTTATAGCGGATAGCGCATAGCGCATAGCGGTTAGCGGATAAAAAAACTAAACGATATACGCTAAAAAAGGAGAACATATCATGTCGAAATTATGGGGCGGAAGGTTTAAAGAGGAAGAGATCAGGGCAGATATAATGGAGTTTACTTCCAGCCTTGATGTGGATCATGTTCTTGCCAAATATGATTGTATCAGCAGTAGGGTTCATGTCGAGATGTTGACTCGATGCGGATATATTTCAGAAAAAGAAAAAAATGAAATTTTAGATGCTTTAGATGTATTGCTGGGAAAAATTGAAAACAGGTCATGGCATCCGGAAAAAGATGAGGATATTCATTCCGCGGTTCAGGAGTACGTAGAAGAGAACGCGCCTTTGGCCGCTAAAAAGATGCATACAGGACGATCGCGGAATGAACAGGTAGTAAATGATGTTCGTTTATATTGCAAAGATATGGCCGGGCGGATAGGGTTGTGTATAGTTAATCTTCAGAAACAGTTTGTTGCTCTGGCTGAAAGGTCTATGGATGCTATATTGCCGGGGTATACTCATCTTAATCGTGCTCAACCCATACTTTTTTCACATCTCATAATGGCGTATGTCGAAATGCTTGAGCGCGATCTTGGCAGAACCTGCGATGCTTTAAAGCGATGTGATGTTTCCGTAATGGGGTCCGGTGCTATAGCAGGATCGGCGCTTGATCTTGACAGATCCTTTGTCGCTGAAAAATTGGGATTTAAAAAGATTTCTTCAAACAGTGTAGATGCCGTAAGTGATCGAGATTTTATTGTCGAAATGGTCTCATCGATTTGTTTTATAGCCGTGCATCTTTCCCGAATCTCGGAGGATCTTATACTTTACAGTATTCCGGAATTCGGGTTTTTGGATATCGGGGATGAATATTGCACCGGAAGTTCTCTTATGCCGCAAAAAAAGAATCCTGATGTATTAGAGCTTATAAGGGGCCGGTCTTCGCGTGTGATAGGAGCGTTAAATTCTTTGTTTGTTTTGCTGAAGGGTCAGCCGCATTCTTATAACCGGGATTTGCAGGAAGACAAAAAGCCGTTATTTGAATCAGTAGAACTGATCATAGCGGAACTTGCTATAATGGCTGATTTGGTTGGAACGATAAAAATAAAAAAAGTTTCAATGTTAAAAGCATTGGAAGATGAATTTATCTACGCGACTGATCTGGCTGAATATTTAGTGCGTAAAGGTGTTGCTTTTCGGGATGCGCACGATATTATCGGAAGTATTGTCAGGTATTGTACGGACAAGAAGATCAGCGTTTCAGATCTTTCAATCGCTGATCTGAAAAATTTTTCAGATAAACTGGAAGATGATATTTTCGGACTTCTCAACCCGGATGTTTCAGTCGGAAACAAAAAGACACTTGGCAGTACAAATCCGGGGTTTGTTAAAAAAGAGATAGGCTTCTGGAAAAAAAGATTGAAAGGATAATATGCACGATTTTCATTATAAGGACAAAACTTTTTATTGCGAAGATATTTCTCTTTCTGATCTGACCGAACAGTATTCGACGCCTTTTTATCTGTACAGTCACAATACGATTATGGAGCACTATCGAAAGATACGGGAGGCATTTAAGGATGTTGATCCGCTTGTTTGTTTTTCAATGAAATCAAATTCGAATCTTAATATATGCAAGGCGCTTGTTAACGCGGGCGCGGGATTGGATATAGTTTCAGGAGGAGAACTTTATAAGGCGTTAAAAGTAGGATGTGAACCTAAAAAAATAGTATATGCGAGTGTCGGAAAAACTGAAGGAGAAATAGCAAAAGCTATAAAAACAGGCATATTGTTCTTTAATGTTGAATCTGTCCCTGAACTTATAATGATTGATTCGGTTGCTAAGCGTTTAAGAAAAAAAGCCTCTGTTGCCATACGGCTCAATCCGGATGTAAAGGCCGATACTCATGATTATATTGCGACAGGGACAAAAGAAAAGAAATTTGGCATAGATTTTAAATCTGTCGAAGATATTTTTGATAACGCTAATAAATATTCTCATGTTCAGCTTAACGGTATACATATTCATATCGGGTCACAGATAACCGAAACAGAACCGTTTGTCGAAACAATCAAAAAGGTATTAAATTTTATCGATAAAAGCGGAATAAAGGTTGAATGGCTTAATCTGGGCGGCGGGTTTGGGATTGTTTATAATACGGAAAAAGCCATGACAGCGCGTGATTTTGCCGATGCTATTGTGTCGCTTATCAAAGATAGACCGTTTAAATTTATTGTGGAGCCGGGCCGGTTTATTATGGGTAACAGCGGAATCCTTGTTACAAAAGTACTTTATATTAAGACAGGTGTGACAGGCAAAAAATTTGCTATTGTAGACGCAGGGATGAACGATCTTATACGGCCGAGTTTGTATAATGCCTATCATGAGATAATGCCGGTGGTTAACAGGGAATCAGAGGTTTGTAAGTATGATGTAGTCGGTCCGATATGTGAAAGCGGAGATTATATGGCGCTGGATAGAGACCTTCCCGAACTTCAGGCCGGCGAATATCTCGCGGTAATGGGCGCGGGAGCTTATGGATTTGTCATGGCATCTAATTATAATTCCAGACCCAGACCGGCGGAACTTTTGGCGCTTAACGGGGAAGTAAAGGTAATACGCAATGCTGAAACTTACAGAGATCTCGTCCGTGGAGAGAAACTGATCAAAGAGTTTAAATAGTCGTTAGCTGCCGATAGCAAGGAATAACTTGTTGTCTTTGCGAGGAACCCAGAGGGCGGCGCGGCAATCTGCATGGGAATGGTATTTTGCGAATAGTGAATGGTGTCTTGTCCTGAAAAAGGTAGGATGAGAGTTGCAAAGTATTTTGCTGAAAAGGCAAGCATTCCGTGCTCAAACAGTTTGCCTTCACTTGGTTCAGGCAAAAACTGCGCTCAGAATGCTCGCCCTTCCAGCAAAATAGCGGTTGGTCAATAGAAAAAGGGAAAAGCATCCCATCTGTCTTTGCGAGGAGGAACGAAGTGATGACGCGGTCCTCCAAAGGCGGATCCGCCTTCGGAGGACAATCTCGGATAAAAAAAGTGTCAACTTTTTTAGGACGATACAAGAAAGGTTTGAATGATGAAATATGATCTTTATTTTACAAAAGCAGTTGCCAGCGGCAACGATTTTATAATTATTGACAATAAAAACAGAGAGCTTGATGTTCGGGATTATGATTATTCTGAAATGGCCAGAGATCTTTGTAGAAGACATATATCAATAGGAGCGGATGGTTTGCTTGTATTGGAAGACTCGGACAAGGCTGTTTTTCGGATGAGGATAATCAATCCTGACGGATCTGAGGTGAATATGTGCGGCAACGGCGCGCGGTCAAGCTCGGTATATGCGGCGCACAGCAAATGGGGCAATGAACTTACTATTGAAACCAGAGCCGGCATACTCGGAGCAGTTGTTCATGACAATATGGTGAAAATAAAGATGAGCGATCCGACGGATCTGAAACTTGATATAAACCTTGGGATAGGTTCCAATATAATAACAGTTCATTCTGTAAATACAGGAGTTCCGCATGTTGTTCATATCGTGGATGATCTGGGGAAATATGAGGTGAAAAATATCGGGAGAAAAATACGGGAGCATACGATATTTGCTCCTAACGGAACAAATGCTGATTTTATCGGAAATATAAATGGGAATAGCGCTGAAATACGTACTTATGAAAGGGGAGTCGAGGATGAGACCCTGGCTTGCGGTACGGGAACAGTTGCTTCTGCGCTTATCCTGGGACAATTGGGTTGTGTGTCGAGTCCGGTTGAGATTAAGACGCGTAGCGGTGAAATTTTGAAAGTGTATTATGATATTCATGGGAAAAAGATGTCTAATGTGTATCTTGAAGGCTCGGCCGCGATAGTTTATGAAGGGAAAGTTTAATTTGGTTGACAGTTGACGGTTAGTTGGTTGATGGTTATAAACATAGGAGTCGGGGACATGCCTGAAAAGGCACACTTCAAGGGTATAACCTAGAGCCTCGAACCTAGAACGCGCCAACAGGCGCTTAAGGGGCGTGTCCCCACTGTGTGGCTTTTACGTAAAACCCAAGTCAGAACGGGTAGTATTTATGTCACAAATGCATCAGGTATTAGGTAATTGGTTAAGGGGTTGGTTGTTGCCGGTTAAACAGTCAACGAACTAACGATCAACCGTCAACAACCGGGTAATTTGATATGCTAAATAGTGTAATTTTTCATTTAAACCGAAAGGGGTGCGATAATGTTTAAAGGTTCTTATGTTGCGTTAGTTACTCCGTTAAAGGACGGAAAAATAGATGAAAAGACTTTTCGGGAACTTATAGAGTTTCATATAGACAAAGGTACGGATGGTCTTGTTCCGTGCGGGTGTACGGGAGAAGCTGCTACTCTTACAATGGCAGAACAAAAAAGACTTATAAAGATAGCTGTAGAAACCTGTGACAAACGTATTCCTGTTGTTGCCGGTACAGGTTCAAACAGTACTCAAGAAGCAATTGAGTTGACTGTATCCAGCCGTAAGGCCGGGTGTGACGGCGCGTTAATTATTACACCTTATTATAATAAGCCGACAGCAGAAGGCCAGTACAGACATTATTCGGAAATAGCAAAGAACGCTGATATTCCTATAATGTTATATAACGTTCCTTCTCGTACGGGAATTTCGCTTGCTCCGGATACTGTCGCTAGACTTTCGAAAATTGACAATATTGTCGCGATAAAAGAAGCTGCCGGCAGTGTTCAGCAGGTTGTGGATATTTTGTCTTTGTGTGATATCGTCGTGATGAGCGGGGATGATTCTTTGACGCTTCCGTTTATGTCAGTAGGTGCTAGGGGTGTAGTAAGCGTTGCTGCTAATATTATTCCGGAAAAAATACATGATCTTGTACAGACATGGACTGATGGGGATTTGGAAGAAAGCAGGAAAATCCATTATGAAATAATGGATCTTTGCAAAGCAATGTTTATTGAGACTAATCCGATTCCGGTGAAGACTGCTTTAAGTTTGATGGGTATGGTAGGCGAAGAATGGAGATTGCCGCTTTGCGAAATGAGCCGCGAAAACAAAGAAAAACTGGAAAAAGTATTATGGCAGTATCAATTAGTTGAATAGTGAATGGTGTCTTGTCCTGAAAAATAGCGCATAGCGGTTAGCGGATAGTTCCAGAAAAAACCACAGAGGACACAGAGGCACGGAGAAGGAAAAAGGATAAAGTAAAAAGTCCAGAAAAATCACCAACAGAGGCACTATTTGGTTGATAGTTATAAAATAAAAGACGGGGACATGCCTGAAAGAGACAGACTTCATGGGTAATGCGGGAGTTAGAAGTCTGGCCCTTACAGGCGTGTCCCCCACTGAGTGGCTTTTATAAAACCCAGGACAGAATGTGTAATGGTAAAGTCACAAATGCGAACTATTAGGAGTAGTAATGCTAAAAATAGGTATAAGCGGAGTATGCGGAAGAATGGGCAGGAGTATAGCTGAGCTGGCGCTTAAACAGGAGGGGGTTACAGTTTCTGCTGTTTTTGAAAGGCCTGATGCGGACCAGATCAAAAAGGATCTGGGTCTTGTTTTAGGCGGGAAAGAGAAAGGTATTATAATTACTTCGGACATAGAAAACGTATGTAAAGATATAGATTGTCTTATAGAATTTACTTTTCCTTTTCCGACAATGGAACACTTGGCGATATGCGCAAAAAATAATATAGCAATGGTCATAGGAACAACGGCTTTAACTGCTGATGACGAGGAAAAGATTAAACAGGCTTCAGCTCGTATTCCGATTGTTTTTTCACCGAACATGTCTATCGGGGTTAATCTTTTGTTTGATGTCGTCCGGCAAGCGGTTCGTGTTTTAGGAAATGATTTTGATGTAAAAGTTGATGAAACTCATCATGTTCACAAAAAAGATTCTCCAAGCGGCACGGCAAAGATGATAGCTAAAGTTATAAAGGAGTTTTCGGGCAAAGAGATTTCCATAGAAGCTTTTAGAGAAGGAGAAGTCATCGGTAACCATGGAGTAATATTTGAAAGCCCTTATGAGTCGATAGAAATAAGGCATGACGCGAAGAGCAGGGATGTATTTGCTGTCGGCGCTTTGAAAGCCGCAAGATTTTTGGAAGGAAAAGAACCCGGTTTGTACGATATGAATGATGTTCTTGGACTTAAATAGTGAATAGTAAATGGTGAATAGCGTCTTGTCCTGACATAGCTTGGAGGAGGAGTGCAAAATAGCGGTTGGTGAATAGAAAAAGGGGAAACATCCTATCTGTCTTTGCGAGGAGCGGAGCGACGCGGCAATCTTAAAGCTGGATTTTTTATTAACACAAGAAACATATACATAGAAAGGACGAAAGATGAGAATTGAGTACGCGGATAGATTAAAGCAATTACCTCCATATTTATTTGAAGAGATAGATAAAGCTAAACAGAAAACCCTTGGCGAAGGACGTCCGGTTATAGATCTTGGAGTAGGGGATCCTGATCGGCCTACTCCTGGAAACATTATAAGCGAACTTAAAAGAGCCGTAGATGATCCGGCGACACATAAATATGCTCTAAACAGGGGCTTGAGTTCCTTGCGGCAGGAGATGGCATTGTGGTATAAAAAAAGGTTTAATGTGAAGCTTGATCCGGAGACAGAAGTTCTGCCTCTTTTAGGTTCTAAAGAAGGAATAGCTCATATACCGTTAGCTTTTATTAATCCGGGAGATGAGGTTCTTGTTCCTGATCCCGGATATCCTCCTTATAATTCAGGAAGTGTTTTTGCCGGAGCAAAGGTGCATTTTATGCCGCTATTAGAGGAGAATGATTTTTTGCCCGATCTTGACGCTATTGATGAAGGTATAGCTAAAAGATGCAAATTGATGCATATCAACTATCCGAATAATCCTACAGGCGCGGTATGTGACAAAGCTTTTTACGAGAAAGTTATTGAATTTGCCAAGAAGCATGACATTATTGTGTGTTCAGACGCGGCATATACAGAGGTTTCATTTGACGGATTTAACCCAGCCAGTTTTTTGGAAGTGGAGGGAGCTAAAGAAGTCGGAGTTGAGTTTCATTCTTTGTCAAAGACATTTAATATGACCGGATGGCGTGTGGCTATGGCAGTTGGTAATTCCCGGATATTGAACGGATTGGCAAAGGTTAAGGCAAATATAGATTCCGGTATTTTTACCGCTGTTCAGGTAGCTTCGATAGAGGCTTTAAAGCGCGCGGATGAGATAAGGGCCGAAAATAATAGAATATATGAAGAGAGACGAAACATTTTAGTGCGGGGATTAAACAGCGCCGGTTGGAAAGTGCCGAATCCGCTTGCTACGTTTTATATCTGGGCCCCGATTTTTGGCGGGTATGATTCGTTTTCTCTCGCGAAAGCCATGTTGGAAAAAGCTGATATAATAATGACTCCCGGAAACGGGTTTGGTAAAAGCGGTGAAGGCTATATCCGAATGGCGCTTACCCGGGATGTTGAAGAACTTAAAGAAGCAGTCAGTCGTATTAAGAAAAACTTTTTTTAACTAATGGCGCAATATACAAGAACAGCAGTTGCTTATCTTGCCTTAGGATCAAATAAAGGCGATCGAAAATATAATTGCCGGTACGCGGTTAACTGCCTGATGGATTTGGATAAGGTTGTTGTTCTGGAGGAATCTTCATTCTATTTGACTCGTCCTGTAGGCGGCCCGCTTCAAGAGGAGTATCTTAATGGCGTTGTGAAGATAGAAACGAGTTTGCTTCCTGTTGAACTTTTGCATGGCGCGAAAAATATAGAAAAACAAATGGGAAGAAAACCGGCTCCCCGAAATTATCCAAGGATCATTGATATTGATATATTGCTTTATGGTGATATTGCGATAAAAGAGGAAGGGATTAGTATCCCACATTCGCGTATGCACGAAAGACATTTTGTTTTAAAAGGACTTTATGAGATTGCTCCGGATGTTGTCCATCCAGTACTTAACAAGACGGTTAGAGAGTTGTGTGAAACAGTGAATAATGGTTGTTGATATTTATAAAAATAAAAATAGGGGGACATGCCCTTTAAGCGCCTGTCGGGGCGTTCTAGGTTCCAGGCTCTAGGTTATACACATGAAGTCTGGCCCTTACAGGCGTGTCCCCACTGTGTGGTCTTTACATAAAACCCAGGTCAGAACGGGTAGTGGTTACGTCACAAATGCATCAGGTATGATAAATAAAAGCGATTATGAAGGTTATTACTACGATAAAACATATGCAGGAATATTCAACTGAAGCGCGTAAAAGCGGGCGTACTATCGGATTTGTCCCAACTATGGGATATCTGCATGAAGGACATTTAAGTTTGCTTAGAGCCGCGAAAAAAGAATGCGATATTGTCGTTCTTAGTATATTTGTGAATAAAATCCAATTTGGGCCGAATGAGGATTATAATAAGTATCCTCGTGATATACAGCACGACAAAGATATGGCTGAAAAAGAAATGGTAGATGTTGTTTTTGCGCCGTTGCATGACGAGATGTACTCTTCCGGGTTTTCTACGTATGTTGATGTGACAGGTTCTGTAAGTGATGTTTTATGCGGATCATCCCGGCCGGGACATTTTAAAGGCGTTGCGACTGTGGTGACAAAATTATTTAATATTGTGATGCCGCATAAAAGTTATTTCGGTCAAAAAGACGCTCAGCAGGCTGTTGTAATAAAACATATGGCGCGGGACATGAATAGTGTTGTTGAAATAAGGGTAATGCCTATTGTGCGGGAAGCCGATGGATTGGCAATGAGTTCACGGAATAAGTATCTTTCTTCTGAAGAAAGAAAAAACGCTTTGAGATTGCCCGAGGCATTAATGAAGGCGCGCCGGGACATTGCTGCCGGAGAAGTTTCAGCAAAACGGATAAAACAGAAAATAAAAGATTATTTTAAAAAAGGCAATGGCATTCGGATAGAATACATTGAAATAATTGACAGAGATAATTTAAACGTTGTTGAGATTGTTAAAGCTAATACCCTTATTGCAGCTGCTGTGTTTGTGGGAAAAGTAAGGCTTATTGATAATATAGAGACAATTGGGCCGGTTTTTGAAGATCGAAAAGATTGACATTTGAATATGTGATTTTTTTCGCTTTTTAAGGACTGATCTTTGACTTTCAAAGGAGAAAAATGATAAAAACTGAATTTGACATTAAGTACAAGGAACATTTGAAGCGAAAAATACAGGATCTTAAAAAGAAGAAGAACGCGTTGATAGTCGCGCATAATTATCAGCGTGACGAAGTTCAGGAAATCGCTGATATTACGGGAGATTCATATGCGTTGGCTCGGGAAGTGTCAAAAGCAAAACAGGATGTAATTGTTTTTTGCGGAGTTAAGTTTATGGCGGAAAGCGCATATATGCTGAGTCCTGAAAAGACAGTGCTTTTGCCCGTGGAAGAAGCCGGATGCCCGCTTGCGGATATGGCTACTGTTGAAAAGCTTAAGGAAAAAAAAGCGAAATATCCGGATGCGGCTGTTGTTTGTTATGTTAATTCTTCTGCCGCGGTAAAAGCGGAAAGCGATATTTGCTGTACTTCATCAAATGCGGTTCAGGTAGTTAAATCGCTGAAAGCCAAACAAATAATATTTATTCCTGACAAAAATTTAGGGCGTTATGTTAGTGAGTATGTTCCTGAAAAAGAAGTGATCCTCTGGGATGGTTATTGTACGGTTCATATGCGTCTGACAAAAGACGAAGTTTATAGAACAAAAAAGATTTATCCGGATGCGGAATTTATAGCTCATCCGGAGTGCCGTGAAGAGGTGCTTGAATTGGCCGGGTATATAGGCAGTACTGCCGGAATGATAAAGCATGTAAAGGAGAGCAAGGTAAAAGAGTTTATTATAGGCACAGAGCTTGGAATTATTTATAAATTAAAACGTGATAATCCCACTAAAAAGTTTTATGTGCCGACAGAGCAGTTTATTTGCGCGAATATGAAACTTACTACTCTGGGATGGCTGGCGCGTTCTCTTGAAAAAATGGTTTATAAAATCGAAGTTCCTGAAGATATAATGGCAAAGGCTAAAATAACACTAGAAAAAATGCTTAAAGTATCTTAAATCGTGAATAGTGTGAAAATAGCGTATAGCGTATAGCGGTTAGCGGATAGAAAAAAACTAAACGCTATCCGCTATACGCTAAAAACGGAGGAATTATGAAAACAATAAAACTTGGGCTTATAGGATGCGGAGCTATTGGTTCGACATTATTAAAATATGCCCGAGAAAAATTAAGCATGCATATTACGCGGATGATTATATTTGATTGTGATGAAAATAAAAGCAAAGTGCTTGCGGATAAGAATAGACAGGTTGTTATCGCTGATAGTATGGAAAAAGTGTTTGATGCCGCGGATCTTATTATAGAAGCGGCTTCTCCAAAAATAGTGCCGGAATTTTTTGAAGAAGCTCTCTCGAAAACAAAAGATATTATGATAATGAGTATAGGCGGGCTTTTAGGCCGGGAGGCTTCACTCGGAAAGGCAGAAGAAAAAGGAATAAAAGTAATTCTGCCGTCAGGAGCCATAGCAGGGATTGACGGTCTTAAAGCCGCGAAAGTGGCGGGGCTGGAAGAAGTTACCATTACGACTAGTAAGCCGCCGGGATCTATTAAAGGCGCTCCGTATCTGGAAGAAAAAGGTATAAATGTAGATGAGATCAGTGAAAAGACAGTTATTTTTGAAGGCAGCGCTTTTGAAGCTGTAAAAGGGTTTCCAAAGAATATAAATGTTTCAGCGCTTCTTTCAATAGCCGGTATAGGCGCTGAAAAAACAAAGGTAAGAATAGTCGTTTCTCCGGAATATACCAGGAACACGCACGAGATTAAGATAAAAAGCAAAGCAGGAACCATAACGGTCCGCACGGAAAATGTGCCGTTCCCGGACAATCCAAAAACAAGTTATCTGGCCGCGTTAGCCGCAATAACCTCGCTTGAATCCTATTTTAGTTCCTTGCGGCTTGGAACATAATTTTCAAATCCCGCAAACTGCTTACAAACAGAGGCGCATATGTGCGCTCCTGGTCACTTGATTACTGTTAACTATGCGCAAATTTTCATTTCATTTCTTAGAATTCATTTCTTAGAACTTGACAGGCAGTGCGCTTCATGTTAATTTATCCTTGTTTAGATTTGAAATTCTTCAGATTTGTCTTCATGAAACTAAAATAAATAAACACACAATAAGTAGTCATAATGGGTATAGATATAATGTTTGCTGTTATCGGAGGGCTTGGACTTTTTTTCTTAGGCATGCAAATCATGTCTGACGGGTTAAAAGGGATAGCCGGAGACAAACTTAAGTCTATATTGTCTATGGTGACAAAACTTCCGATTATAGGGGTTCTTGTCGGAGCCGCGATTACCTGCCTTATTCAATCTTCCAGCGCGACTACTGTTATGGTTGTCGGGTTTGTAAATGCCGGACTGCTGGCTTTAAAACAGGCCATAAGCGTTATAATCGGAGCAAACATTGGAACGACTTTTACTGCGTGGCTTGTATCCTCAATGTCTGTATTTAAAGTAACACAATATGCTTTACCTGTTGTTGGAATAGGCTTGATGATAAAGACTTTCGGCCGGACTAGAAAATCCAGGTTTGGGGGGCAGGTGCTTATGGGGTTTGGGCTCCTTTTTACGGGATTGGGATTTTTAAAAGACGCTTTTGTTCCTTTACAAGAAAGTCAGCAGGTTATAGACATGTTTGCCAGATTCGGTGATAATCCTTTGCTTGGAATATTGGTAGGCATGGCAGTGACAATGCTTATACAAAGTTCAAGCGCTACTATAGCTATAGTGCAGGTCATGGCTTTTAACGGGATTATCAGTTTTCCCGCGGCTATTACGCTTATGCTTGGAGGGGATATCGGCACTACGATTACTGCTCAGCTTGCTGCTATTGGAACTAATCTGCCGGCAAGACGGGCCGCAATGTCGCATACATTATTCAATCTTATAGGTGTAGGCTATATGATCTTTTTTGTTTATAGCGGATGGTTTATGAAATTTATCGATTTTATAATTCCCGGTTCGATAAATGCTAAAAATATTATGTTTTATATTGCTGTAGCTAACAGTATGTTCAAAGGTATAAATGCCGTTGTGTTTTTACCGTTTATTGATCTTTTGGAAAGAGCGAGTGTTTTCCTTGTTCCAAAGAAAAAAGGAGCTATTGAAATGGGCCCCCAGTATCTGGAAAAACATTTATTGGAAACACCGCCGATCGCGATAGAACAGGCGCGTCGGGAAACCGTTAGAATGTTAGGTTTGGCGTCTTTATCGGTTACAAATTCAGTAAAAGGCTTTTTTGAGGATGATATAAATTCGTTAAAAATGATTTCAAAATTAGAGCAGGCAGTTGATAATTTGCAGTCAGCTATTACTCAATATCTGGTGGAACTTTCGCAGAGGAATCTTAGCGAACAAATTTCAGAGGAATTGCCTGTGTTAATCCATAGTGTGAATGATATCGAACGAATAGGGGATCATGCTGAAAACATTGTCGAGCTTACTGAGCGTAAAATAGAGGGGAAAATGCCTTTTACCATAGAGGCTGTAGATGAAATGAAATGTATGTGGGATGAATTAAGTGCCATGTCAGCGGAAACACAAACGGCATTGGAAAAAGATGACACGAATATAGCTGAAAAAGTGTTGATCCGTGAGAAAAAAATAAACAGGTTTCAAGTAGACCTTAAAAGAGGACATGTTAACAGGCTTAATCAAGGAAAATGTGACATAAAGTCCGGTATTATTTTTATGGATTTTGTTGATAATCTGGAGAAGATCGGAGATTATCTTACAAATATCGCGCAAGGCGTTATCGGAGATATGCGTTGGAGGGGCAAGGAAAAAGAGCATGTTCAGGCAGAAATATAATATTAAGGCTTAACCTCTGATGCTTACATGTAAATATAAAATATTTTATCCCCCGGTTTCTTCTCAGGTAAATAGCGGCTAATTAAGTCTTTATCATTCTAACAAGGATCATTCTAACAAGTATTATTCTAACAAGTTGACAAATGACGCTATCTTTTGTATTATACTCCCTAAAACAAGTAAAAAGAATATTATATATTAACTATATATAGGAGGATATTATGGGAATGTGGGTTGGCATAGGCCGTAAAGCTAGAAGAAGTTATGGTTTTGATGAAGTTGCTTTGGTTCCGGGAGAACTTACTATAAATCCGAATGATGTGGACACTTCCTGTGAAATAGGAGGGCTTAAGTTTCAGGCACCTATTATGGCGTCTTCTATGGACGGTGTTGTGGATGTAAATTTTGCGTGCGCAATGGGTAAGCTTGGAGGTATTGCTGTTCTTCATTTGGAGGGTATTTCTACGCGATATGACGATCCTTCTGAAGCTATTGAAAAGATGCTAACATGTGATCCGAGGGAATCTACGCGGGTTATACAGGATGTTTATTCAACACCCATAAATAAGGATCTTATAGTAAAGAGAATCGGTGAGATAAAATCAGCGGATGTGCCTGCGGTGGTTAGTTGTAATCCTCAAGTTGCCGGAGAATTCGGGCCGATAGCGCGTGACGCGGGATGTGATATTTTTTCTATCCAGTCGACAGTAATAAGCGCAAGACACGAATCTAGTGAATATAAGCCGCTGGATCTTTATGAATTCTGTAAAGACATGAAGATACCCGTGCTTTTGGGTAACTGTGTGGATTATAAGGTTGCGATTCGGCTTATGGAAACAGGTTGTCAGGGGATTTTTGTCGGCATAGGGCCGGGTACGGCATGTACATCACGAGGAGTACTGGGTATCGGCGTTCCGCAAATTACCGCTACTTGTGATTGCGCCGCGGCCAGAGATTTTTATTATAAAAAAACAGGCAAATATGTTTCTGTTATAACTGACGGAGGAATGGCTACAGGCGGTGATATTTGCAAAGCTTTTGCTTCCGGCGCTGACGCGGTTATGCTGGGAAATGCTTTTGCCCGCGCTAAGGAGGCTCCGGGACGGGGGTATCATTGGGGGATGGCAATGCCGCACCCTTCACTTCCGAGAGGTACTCGTATAAAAGTAGGAACAACAGGAACATTAGAAGAGATTTTATACGGGCCTGCCAGTCTAGACGACGGTACGCAGAATCTTGTAGGAGCTCTTGCCACAAGTATGGGTAATTTAGGCGCTCATAATATACGCGAAATGCAGCTGGTTAATATGATAATCGCGCCGTCTATTCAGACAGAAGGTAAAGTTTATCAGACTGCTCAGCGTGTGGGAATGAAAAAGTAACAGTCAGGTTTGTTTTTATCTGAACTTATTTTTGGTTGTCTATATTCAGGTATGGAAACAGCCATAATCTATCCGATAATTTATCATGACAATATTACAATCCGATTTTGTGCATTTGCATGTGCACACTCAATTCAGTCTTTTGGACGGAGCCTGTCGTTTAAAGGATATTTTTAATACAGCGTTAAAATATAATATGCCGGCTTGCGCGATAACCGATCATGGGAATATGTTCGGAGCGATAGAGTTTTATGAAAAAGCAAAAGAAAAAGGCATTAAACCTATCATCGGATGTGAAATATATATGGCTCCGGAAAGCCGGTTTGATAAGACGAGCCATGGGATAAAAGGGGCATCGCATCATCTGCTTCTTCTTGCTAAAAACCTGACAGGATATCATAACCTTATGGAGATAGTTTCTATAGGGTATTTGGAAGGGTTTTACTATAAACCCAGAGTAGATAAGGAAGTGCTTGCTAAGCACAGCCGGGGGATAATAGCTGCTTCAGCTTGTTTGAAAGGAGAGGTTGCGCATTTTTTGCTTTCAGGACAATGGGATGATGCCAGACGGGCAGCTTCGGAATATTCCGAGATTTTTGGTAAAGACAATTTTTATCTGGAAATACAGGACAATCAGATGGAACAGCAGAACCGTCTTAACCGGGATCTTATACAGTTAGCCAAGGAATTGGGGTTGCCGCTTTTAGCTACTAATGATGTCCACTATTTGGATAAGAGTGACGCAAAAGCGCATGACGCGCTTTTGTGTATACAGACCCAAAATCTTCTTGAAGATACAAACCGGTTAAGGTTTCAGACGGATCAGTTATATTTTAAATCACCTGATGAGATGAAAAAGGCTTTTAGCGAAGTTCCGGAGGCTATCTTAAATACCCTGGAAATCGCTGAAAAGTGTAAATTGGAATTAAATTTTGATCAATTGCATCTTCCGCGTTTTGTCGTGCCTTCAGGCGAAGAAAATATTGTTTTTTTTAGGCGCATAGTAGAGGCAGGTCTGGTAAAACGTTATAAAAGTATTACAGACGAGATCAGAACACGTGTTGAACATGAATTTAAAATAATACAGCAAAGCGGTTATATCAGTTATTTTCTTATTGTGTGGGATTTTATTAATCACGCGAAAGGAAAAGGGATTCCTGTAGGGCCGGGCAGGGGGTCTGCTGCCGGAAGCATAATCAGTTATGCCCTGGGCATTACTGACATAGATCCGTTTAAATATGGATTGATTTTTGAGCGGTTCCTTAATCCTGCCAGGGTTACTATGCCGGATATAGATATAGATTTTTGTTATGAACGCAGGAATGAAGTTATTGACTATGTTATCGAAAAATATTCTAAAGAAAATGTGGCGCAGATAATTACTTTTGGTTCCATGATGGCAAAAGGCGTGTTGAGGGATGTGGGCCGCGTTATGGCTATCCCGTATGCTGAAGTTGACAAAATAGCAAAACTTATTCCTAATGATCCGAGGATAACACTTGAGCAAGCGCTTGATATTGACCCTGAGCTTAGATCCAGATATGAAGAAGATTCGGTAATACATCAGCTTGTAGATACATCAAAACGGTTGGAAGGACTTAACCGGCATGCTTCTACACACGCGGCCGGTGTTGTTATTTCCGATAAGCCGTTAAGAAAACGTATACCTCTTTTTAAGACCGCCGATGATCAGGTGACAACCGGATATTCTATGAAATCTTTAGAAAAAATCGGGATGTTGAAAATGGATTTTCTCGGGCTTAAAACGCTTACGGTTATAGATCGGACAATAAAAATAGCAAAACGGACACAGAATAAAGAGATAGATATTGATAGTATGTTACTTGAAGATGCCGCGACTTTCGAGTTGTTATGTAAAGCAGAAACTTCGGGTATTTTTCAGCTGGAATCAAGCGGGATGAAAGATCTTTTGCGGAAACTCAGGCCCGAACGTTTTGAGGATCTGATCGCGATATTAGCGCTTTACAGGCCCGGTCCTATGGGAAGCGGGATGCTGGAAGAATTCATAAAACGTAAACAAGGGCAGATAGAGGTCAAATATGATCATCCCGCGCTTGAGCCAATATTAAAAGAAACTTATGGCATAATTATTTTCCAGGAACAGGTCATGAAGATTGTTTCAACACTTGCGGGATTTTCTATGTCCGAAGCAGATACGATGCGTAAGGTTATGGGCAAAAAAATGCATAGCGCTCTTGAATCAATAAAAGAAAAGTTTCTTGAAGGAGCAAAAGCCAATAATGTGGAGCAGGTTGTTGCGGAGAAGGTCTGGGATTTTATAGCATATTTTGCCGGATATGGTTTTAATAAATCGCATAGTGCCGCTTATGCTATGGTCAGTTACAGGACAGCTTATCTTAAAGCGAATTATCCGGTTGAATTTATGACAGCGCTTCTTACCAGTGAAAAAAATAATTCCGATAAAATTTCTGATTATATAAGTGAGTCTATACATATGGGTATAGATGTTCTGCCTCCGGATATAAACGAAAGTTATAAGGATTTTACGGTTGTTGGAAACGGAATACGGTTTGGTCTTTCCGCGGTCAAAAACGTGGGCGAAGGCGCGGCAGAGTCAATAATCGATAGAAGGAGAAAAGATGGAAGGTTTGAATCGATATATGATTTTGCTCAAAAGACAGATAGCCGGGCCGTGAATAAAAAGGTCTTAGAAAGTCTTATGAAATGCGGAGCATTTGATTCTACCGGCATTTACAGGTCTCAGGCGATGTCCATACTGGACAAGATTCTTGACATTGCGGTGAAAAGTAACAAAGACAGGCATTTAGGGCAGATGTCTTTTTTTGATGATGGAGTCGCGGATGATAGTTTTAAGGAAAGTTTTCAGAGTGTTCCGGATATACCGGAATGGCCGGAGCAGGAACTTCTTACTAAAGAAAAGGAAATGCTTGGATTTTATATTACAAAACATCCTTTAGCAAGATTTGAACGTCTTCTTAACGCGTATTCGACTGCAAAGATTTTTGAATTATCTTCGTTAAGCGACGGCAGAGAAGTGCTTATAGGCGGAATAATAAACAAGGTAAGGATTACTGTAACGAGAAAAAAGGGCGAAAAGATGGCAATAATAAGTCTTGGGGATTTAAATAATCTGGTGGAAGTGCTGGTTTTCCCAAGGGCTTACAGCAAAGCGTCTGAACTTATAAAAGAAGATAGTCTTGTATATATACAAGGTCGTTTGAGTTTGCGGGAAGAGGAGCCTAAACTAATAGCGGAAGATATCATCCCTCTTGAAAAAGTAAAAGAGAATTTTACTAAATCCGTTCTTATCCGGCTCACAACAATAGGTCTGGATGAAAGTATGATGAGACGAATACGCCGTGTTGCCGAGAAGAATAAGGGGAATACTCCTTTGTTTATTGAATTTATGTCTCCTGAAGGCCGAAAAATCAGATTGTCTGCTGAAAAGGAACTATTTGTAAATACTACTGATAGCCTTATTGAGGAGATAGAGACTTTGATCGGAGCCGGTAATATTAAGTTTTTAACAAAATAATCGGCAAATATAATTGATAGTGTCAAAAATAATATGAAAGAAATAAGAAAGAAATTAACCACAGAGGACACAGAGGGAAAGAAAAAATTAAAGGAAAAGCTGTTTCTCTGTGTTCTCTGTGGTTAACTTTTGACAATACCATATAATTAATAAGGATAGGAATATGTTAAAGTAGTGTTAGTTTATTAACCATGTTTCGATCTTAATTTGGCAGGATATTTGTTGTGGTTGGCTTATTTCTCAACGCTTTTAAAACAAATCTTGACAGTGCAGCGTAACTCATGTTAACATAAGCAGTTATGATGCCATTTGTGCCGGCGCAAATGGCCGTGTCAGTTTTATTTGTTCTGAGCTAAAGAGAAGGAGTCAACGTAACGGAGATAACAAGGAGGGAATAGGTATGACTAAAAAAGATATTATAATGAAAATTTCAGAGGATACGGGATTTAAACAAGTTGAGGTGAAGGAAGTTGTTCAGCGTACCTTTGATCTGATCACAGGCAGTCTCAGGCAGGGCAGAAAAGTTGAACTTAGAAACTTCGGAATCTTTAAGGTTAAAACCCGTAAAGGAAGATTAGGGAGAAATCCCCGTACCGGTGATAGTGTGTCGATTCCGGATAAAAAAGTAGTGTCTTTTAAATCCGGCATGAGAATGAAAGTTGACGTAGAGACCGCTAGTACTGTTGAATGATTTTCAGAAACAGTACTAGCTAGTTCGGGTGAATCAGAATAACATATACAGCTATAGCGTTTAATCTATAGCTTTCCAGAGGTTTAATGTGAAAAACTCGTTAAAATACAAGTCGTTGCGGGGCATGCCTGATGTTCTTCCGGAAGATGCTTTTTTGTTTTTTTGGATAGAAAGTACTGTCAGAAAGATTTTTAACTTATTTAGCTATAAAGAAATTAGGATTCCTCTTCTTGAATCAACGGAAGTGTTTACAAGAAGTATCGGGCAGGATACGGATATAGTGGAAAAAGAGATGTATACGTTTGAGGATAGAGGAGGAAACAGAATCTCTTTGCGTCCGGAAGGTACGGCATCTATTATCAGGGCATATATTGAACATGGATGGTTTAATGATGCTGACATTACAAAGCTTTATTATATAGGACCGATGTTTCGCGGAGAACGTCCTCAAAAAGGCCGGCTTAGACAATTTCATCAGATAGGAGCTGAGTTAATAGGCGGGGCTGACCCTTATCTGGACGCGGAACTTATTTTTTCCTTGGACACTATTTTAAAAGAATTGGGAATAGGAGCTTTTACTATTCTTTTGAATTCTCTGGGATGCAAGAATGACAGATCTAAATACAAAAAAATATTAGGGCAGTATTTGTCTTTAAATAGTTCCGGTCTGTGCGAAGATTGCGGAAACAGATCAGTTAAAAATGTTTTAAGAGTATTGGATTGCAAAAAAAAGACATGTAAAGCAGTTGTTGAAAAAGCGCCTCATATTTTGCAATATTTATGCGGAAAATGCCGTGAAGATTATGATGAGTTAAAAAAGATTCTTAGCGGTCTTGACGTGAAGTTTTCAGAAAAAAAAGATCTGGTAAGAGGACTGGATTATTATACGGGCAGTGTTTTTGAAGTTGTACATCCTTTGCTGGGGTCGCAGGATGCAATAGCTGCCGGAGGCAGATATGATAATCTTGTTTACGAGATGGGCGGACCGGATAAAGGCGCGACAGGATATGCTTTAGGCATGGAACGTTTGCTTCTTGTGCTTAAGGAGAATAAGAAAAATATGGAAGTGCCCGGAGTTTTGATAGTATTTGTTGATCCGGCTTTAAAGCCGGACGCGTTTAATGTAAATACGCATTTTTGGAAACAGGGAGTGAAGTGTGAAATGGATCTTTCCGGAAGATCTTTTAAAGGGCAGATGCGGAAGGCCCATAGAGAAAAAAGAAAATTTGTTGTTATTGTCGGGGAAGACGAAATGAAAGAAAAAAAAGTGCTTCTCAAAGATATGGATACAGGAGAGCAAAGATCAATATCTTTAAATGAAGCGGTCAAGAGAATAAAAAAATATTTTAAATAATATAAGAAAAGAGCAAAAAGGATTAACCCCAGAGAACATAGGAGTAGAGAGAGCTTTGTTGAGTAACTCTAAAGAAATTCTCTGAGGTCTCTGTGGTTAAGGTTTTCATTGCTGCTTATAGAAGGGATAGCAGGATATGTTAAGAACACATACATGCGGGGAACTCACCTCGAAAGATATTGAAAGAGAAGTTTGTTTGGCCGGATGGATCTCGACAAGAAGAGATCATGGAGAGGTTATTTTTATGGATATCCGGGATAAACACGGTATAACGCAAGTGGTTTTTAATCCGGATAAAAATAAAGAAGCGCATTTAGCCGCGCATGGTTTAAGAAACGAATATTGCGTAAAAATTACAGGCAAGGTTTCTAAACGGCCGGAAGGGACGGTTAATCCGAAGATAGGTACCGGTGAGATAGAAATAGAAGTTCTGAAAATAGACATACTTTCCGAGGCAGATAATCTTCCTTTTGAAATCTGGGATGATGCTAGCGTTTCCGAGGAAATACGGTTGAAGTATCGTTATCTGGATTTGCGGCGTCCTGTGATGCAGGAAAAACTTTATTTAAGGCATAAAGTATACAAATTTATCATGGATTTCTTAGATAAAGAGGATTTTGTTTTCGTCGAGACGCCGATGCTCACTAAATCAACGCCTGAAGGAGCAAGGGACTATCTTGTTCCTTCCAGGCTACAGAAACAGGATTTTTACGCGTTACCTCAGTCTCCTCAGCTTTTCAAACAAATACTAATGGTTTCCGGAGTAGAAAAATATTTTCAGATCGCACGGTGTTTTAGAGACGAAGATCTGCGAGCGGATAGACAGCCGGAATTTACTCAGCTGGATATGGAAATGTCTTTTGTTGAGCAGGATGATGTGCTCGATGTATGTGAGCGTTTATTTTTCGGGTTGTTACAGGATGTTATGTCTAAAGAAGTAAAACTACCTTTAAGACGTATAGACTATAAAGAAGCAATGAACCGTTACGGCAGTGATAAACCGGATACTCGTTTTGATGTACTTTTGCATGATTTTAGTGAAATTGTTTCAAAAAGTGAGTTTAAGGTTTTTAAAGATGCTGTCGCGTCCGGGGGAGTTGTTAAGGGTCTTGCCGCGCCGGGATATGGCGGTATCAGCCGGAAAAATATAGATGATTTAACCGCTTTTGTCGGAGAGTATGGAGCCAGGGGGTTGGCATATTTTAAAGTAGAAGGCGATAAGTTATCTTCACCTATCGCGAAATTTTTCGAGCCTGATGTTCTGTGCCTTTTAAAGAAAGAAACAGGCGCTGAAAACGGGGATATGATCTTTATGGTCGCGGATTCAGAAACTGTGGTTTGTGAATCTCTGGGAGCTTTAAGGTTGAAAATAGGAAAAGATAAAGGATTGATCAATGAAGACGAGATCGATCTTTTCTGGGTTGTGAATTTTCCGCTTTTCAAGTTTAATAAAGATGAAAACCGATGGATTTCCGAACACCATCCTTTTACGTCTTTCCGGCAGGAAGACATGGAATTCTTTGAAAAAGGTGACTTTTTAAAGGTGGTGTCCTGCTCCTACGACCTTGTTATGAACGGAAATGAAATAGGGTCGGGAAGTATCAGGATCCACAATAAAGACGTTCAAAAGAAGATTTTTGAAGCTTTAGGCCTGACAGAGGAGGAATGCCGGACGAAATTCGGATTTTTACTGGATGCTTTTTGTTTTGGTCCGCCGCCTCATGGTGGCGTAGCTTTTGGGCTGGACAGGATCCTTGCTATTTTAACAAAGGAGAAATCAATACGTGAAGTTATCCCGTTTCCTAAGACACAAAAAGGAATTTGTCCGCTTACAGGCGCGCCTTCGGCTGTAAATGATACGCAGTTACGTGAATTGGGTATACGTCTTACGAAATAAGACAAGTTTGATCTGAGTAGAAGTAATATAGAATAAGTCAATTTTCAGTCAAGGAGGGGAAATGCGTAAAATATTTGTGCTATTAGTGGTCAGTGTTTTTATGATGAGCGGATATTCCGGGGCCGAAGAAAAGAAAATAACAATTTATACTTTCACAAAGGAACGTGTTGACCAGGACTTGAAGGGGAATAGAGGATATGTGTTTGGAAAAGTCCCGAAAACAGAGCAGGCAGAAAAAAGAAAGGCGATGCGCACGCTGATCGGCATTGACATTGATCTTACTGAACTCGGGTCTTTTTTAGAAAAAAAGGAATACGTTGAAAAAGAGGAAGATCAAGTAACGGCTTCGGTCCAGGTTTCCGGTAAAAGTATGGATAAGCCGGAGAAGGATAAAATTCAAAAAAACATAAAGACCTCTAAGCCGGTTTTATCCGAAAAGAAAGCTGTTCTCGAAAATGTTTCATCTTCGGATAGTACCGCAAAAAAAGTAGTTGTTGTTTCCGAAGAATCCGTGCAAAAACAGGATAACATTGACAGTTTAGACGAAGATCTTTCAGGTGAGGACATGTTTGAGGTTGAAGAAGCGGAATGGATTAAATGAAAAGATTGACGGCTGACAGTTAGTTTGCTGATAGTTGTAATAGCGCGGCAGGAGCGGCCTCCCCGCTTGTGAAGCCCGCCAGAGTCGGGTTGAACGGGTAGACTGGGTACACTTGTCCGCCTTTGGAGGGCTTCTGGCGGAAAGCAATCTCAAATGAAAACAAAAACTATGAAATTTATTGCGATTAAAAATAAACATGAATAAAATTCCATTATTTAAAAAATTAAAGCAGAACTTTTCGCGCGAAATATTTTCAGTGATACTTATTATAATGTTTATCGGCGCGGCTCTCTACAGTGTTTTTATAAGTCCTCATCTTTATAAGTGGACGGTGCATGAAGGAGATATTGCTTTAAAGAATGTTTACGCGCCGTATGATTTTACTTATTTCTGGGAGATAGACGAAGAAAGCACAAAAAGGGCAAAAGATGCTGCCAGCCGTAAGGTGCCGTATTATCTTAGACGAGATCTTATCTCTGAGGAGAACGTAATATCCCGGATAGAGCATTTTTTTGATCTTATTTATATCGAAAAAGAGAATCAATATGTGTTAGCGGATAAGATAGCTGTTTTGAAAAATGAAGTTCCAGCTTCTTTGGCGGATAAAAATATAAAATTTTTTATTGAATATACAAATTTGACCGGATTTCAGAAGAAGACATTGGGTGTTCTCGGAGAATTATTTTTAATGGGGAATGCGGATAAAAACACGATAGAGTATCTCCAAAAAGAAAAAGAAAACAAGTTGATCATCTTTAATGAAGAAACAGGTACTGAGATTCCACGAAATCTGGAAAAGATTCTTGAAAAAACCAAGGTCGAATTGACGGTAGAAGAATTCGGAGATAAGTATTTTGAGGGGGATCGGAAAGCAAAACAGGCGGCGGCGGCTTTAATAGCGGCATATATTATGCCTAATCTCAGTCTTGATGATGAAAAAACAAAAGAACAGAGGATTTTGGATGCTGATAAAGTTCCTTTGATATATCACAGCTGGTCGGTAAAGAAGAACGAGCTTATTATCGAAAAAGGCAAAAGGGTAAACAGCCGGCATATTGCCCAGATGAAACAGTTAAGAAGATTTTTGCGGCCGGGAACCAGGCCGTCATTTTTTCTGGGTATTTTACTTTTGTTTTTACTGTTAGGAGTAATAGCCGCGGTTTATCTTGCGTTGACAAGAAGGATGAGTCTTTTGCTGGAGACAAAAAAAGTGGCTATTATTCTTTTGAATATGCTTTTTGTAATAATTGTGTCCGATTTTATAATGCGTTCACCTCAGCCCAGTTATTTTATTCCCATGGCAAGTATAGGCATGACAATCGCTCTTTTAGTAGGAGTTAACGCGGCGTTTATAAGCGTTGTACTAATGAGTATATTGATATCTTTACTGGTTCGCGGCGGAATAGAAGTTATGATCGCGCTTTTGGTGGGCAGTGTTATAGGGATCTATGTAGTAAGGGGCGCAAGGCGAAGAGCAAAGATCTTATGGGCAGGACTTTTAGCCGGTGTCGCAAAATTAGCGGCTATTATTTGTATCGGCCTTATCAATGACATGGAACTGGATTTTTATTTAAAGGACGGTATGTGGAGTGTTGCCAGCGGCATTTTTTCGGGGTTTATTGTAATGGGACTTCTTCCTATTTTTGAGCATCTTTTTAATGTGCACACGAATATCAGTTTGCTGGAACTTTCAGATCTCAATCATCCCTTATTAAAAAAACTTGCCATAGAAGCTTCAGGAACCTATCACCACAGTATAATGGTAGGAAATCTGGCTGAAGCCGCGTGTGATGCTATCGGAGCGGATAGTTTAAGGGCCAGAGTAGGGGCTTATTATCATGATATCGGTAAAATACCTAAAGCTGAGTATTTTACCGAAAATGAAATGGGCGCGGGATCCAAACATTCGAAACTTAATCCTTCGATGAGCGCGCTTATTATTTCAAAACACGTAAAAGAGGGAGTGGAAATAGCAAAGAAATATAAACTTAACAGCACGATTGTTGATTTTATAAGCCAGCATCATGGGAACAGCCTTATAGCTTATTTTTATCAGAAAGCTATTGAAAAATCCGAAGACGGAAAAGTGCGTGAGGAAGAAAATTTTCGTTATCCCGGTCCGAAACCGCAGACAAAGGAAAGCGCTATAGTTCTTTTGGCGGATTCGGTTGAGGCTTCCAGCCGGACGCTTGATGAACCTAATCCCGCGAGTATTCGCAATCTTGTGAAGAAAATAATCAATAATAAATTTATTGACGGTCAGCTCGATGAATGCGATCTCACTCTTAAGGATATGCATGTGATCGCGGATAGTTTTGTAAGGGTGCTTACGGGAGTTTTTCATACACGCTTGAATTATCCGGAAGAAACGAATAAAAAAACAAACGGGATAATGTACAATGGCGATCAGAGTAAATATAAAAAATATAAACAAAAAAAGAAAAACGGATCTTCTTAAAGCAGAACGTTCGGCTGAAAAAGTCTTGAAAATATTGAACAAGAAGAATGCCGAACTGAATATTATATTTGTTACGAGTCAGAAAATACGGTCATTCAATAGACGTTATTTTAAAAAAGATAACGCGACGGATGTAATAGCTTTTCCTTCTGAAAGCGCGAACCCGCCGGGCTTGAATACTGTAGATAAATTCTTTTTCGGAGATATTGCTATATCTTCTGACAGGGCAGCGGTTAATGCTAAAATTTATCATGTAAGTTTTGAGGAAGAGTTAACCCTGTATATTATTCATGGAATACTGCATTTGGCGGGATATGATGATCGTACTGCTAACGGACGTGTTTTAATGCAAGGAAAAGAACATGAAATTTTGCGAAAAATCAGATAATTTCCATGATAAGGGATTCTTTTACAGCGTGAATGCCGCTTTAGAGGGAGTGGTGCATACCCTTAGATTCGAAAGAAATATGCGAATACATTTTTTGTTTGGTTTTATAGTTCTTATCGGCGGAGTTTATTTTAATTTCACGGCGATTGAGTTTATGATTCTTTGCTTCGCGGTTACGCTTGTTCTTGTGGCAGAACTTTTTAATACGGTCATTGAACATGCGGTTGATCTGATAAAAGACGAATATCATCCTACGGCTAAAATAGTAAAGGATGTTGCCGCGGGCGCGGTATTTGTCTCGTCTTTGAATTCTCTTGTGGTCGGATATCTTTTGTTTTTTCGCAGAATCGGGGGAAGCATAGGAAAAGCCATATTTATTGTAAAGCAGTCCCCGTGGCATATAACCCTTATTACGCTTTTAGTCGTAATCGGATTGGTTTTATTGATAAAAATCATACGCAAAGAAAGATTTTTGCTTAGAGGCGGTATGCCAAGCGGACATTCCGCGGTAGCCTTTGCCATATGGATGATTTTGACGCTTTTTACGGAAAGTACACTTGTATGTTTTCTGGTCTTTTTTCTGGCGCTGTTTATTGCCAGGAGCCGTAAGGTGAGCGGGGTTCATACTTCGATTGAAATTGTTGCCGGAAGTCTGATAGGTTCGATCATGGCGCTTTTAATATATCAAATTTTATCTTAGTCGTTAGTCGTTGGTCGTTTGTAGGGGCACATTACAATGTGCCCTGAGAAGGAATCCAGACTTATCCGGGAAAAAAGTCTATATGATTGTCTGTCTACGACATACGATATTTAGTTATTGCTTTTAGTTTTTAGTTTTGGATTTTTAGGTTTTAAATTTATTTAGGGTTTAGGATTTAGTGTTTAGGGTTTTAAAACGTGTGCTTTAGGTAATAAGAAGGCGGTGGGGTTAATGATGAAGCATTTTTGGAACAAATTTCTGGTAAGTTTTATTAACGGTATTGTAATTCTTCTTCCGGTAGTTGTTACAATATCGCTTATACGATTTTTGGTTAATCAGGTTAATGCTATAATACTGGACCCGATAGTAAATATTTTTTCATCTTTGACAGAAGCGCCGCACCGTCTTTATCTGGCAAGAGGACTGACTTTTTTGGTAGTAATATTATTAATAAGTATTATAGGCTGGGGAGCTAAGATACTTTTTATAAAACGAATATTCTCTTTAGGCGAGAAATTGTTGCTGAAAGTGCCTATTATGGGGCGAATCTACAATGCCGCAAAACAGATTTTTTCGGCTTTTTTAGGCCAGGGGAAGACGATTTTCAAACAGACGGTACTTGTAGAATATCCCAGGAAGGGTTTATATTCCATAGCTTTTACTACAGGGACTACAAAGGGAGAAATCCCCGGGGTAATAGACAAAAAAGGGATAAATGTTTTTCTGCCTACAACACCTAATCCTACAAGCGGGTTATTTTTGATTGTTCCGAAGGAAGATATACGGTTTTTAAAAATGAGCGTGGAAGAAGGCATGAAAATGGTTGTTTCCGGAGGGTCTGTGACCCCGGATAAATAGTCGTTAGTTGTTAGTCGTTGGTTGTTAGTTGTTAGTCAGTTGGTCGTTAGTCGGGGCGATTCGTGAATCGTCTTTATAGGAATAGAATTTGTAGGGGCAGGTTCCAAACCTGCCCTAAAAAAGTGCAATATAACATGGCAGTACAAAACGCGGAAGGCATAATATTACGAAAATATCTTTTAAGAGAAACAAGTTACATATTAGTTATATTTACAAAAGAATTCGGAAAGATAACCGGGGTCATGAAAGGAATAAGAAATCCATATCCGCAGTTTGCCGGCGACTTTGAAATATTTACACGGTGCGGAATATGTTTCTATAAACGAAAAAAGAGTTCCATGGATCTTATTACCCAGTGTGATGCTTTAGAATCCTTTCTTATGGCAAGAAAAAGCATAGAAAGGTTGACATATGCTAATTATTTTATAGAATTAACAGGCATAGTCGCGATTGATCATGATCAAAATGAAAATTTATATAATGTTCTTTTGAAAAGTCTCCGTCTTTTGGCGAGTTCTGCAAGCGCTAAACGATCAGCCAGGATTTTTGAACTTAAATTTTTAAACGCGTTGGGATTAAGCCCGGAGTTTGACGCATGTGTTATGTGCGGATCAAGAGACAATGGCCTTGTAAGGTTCAGCATAAAGAACGGCGGAGTTTTGTGCGGAAAATGCTCGGAAGAAAAGGCGCATGGTATTGAGATTTCTCCGGGGACGGTTAATTTTATGCGCAAGATCCAATTAAACGAAATTGAGGATACCGGGCGTTTTAAGGTTAGCGCTAAAGTGGGTCAGGAAACAGAGATGATATTAAAAAGATTTATAGCTTACCATATAAATCGCCCTATAAAATCTCTGAATTTTCAGGACAGGCTTTGTAAGGCAGGGATTTTGTAAATAAAAGAAAGTGAAAGGTGAAGATAAAAGATGACAGAAGAGAAGAAAGCAGTCGTAGGCTTGAAAGAAGTAGCAAATCTTTGTAAAAGACGGGGTTTTATATTTCAAGATAGCGAGATATACGGAGGAATAGGAAGTGTTTGGGATTACGGTCCGTTAGGGGTAGAACTGAAAAAAGCGGTAAAAGATCAGTGGTGGAAAAGTATGGTCTATGACCGCAATGACGTGGAAGGCTTAGATGCCGCTATTCTGATGAATCCGGAAACATGGAAAGCATCCGGTCATGTCGGTTCTTTCGCGGATATGATGTCAGACTGTTTGGATTGCAAAAAAAGATTCAGAATAGATCTTTTAAAAGAAAAGAAATGTCCGGCTTGCGGCGGTCAGCTTACAGAACCAAAGAGTTTTAATCTTATGTTCAAAACTCAGGTAGGATCTGTCGAAGGCCAGTCGCAGGATGTTTATTTAAGGCCTGAAACGGCGCAGGGGATATTTGTTAATTTTGAGAATATTCTTAATTCTACGAGACGTAAACTGCCGTTTGGTGTCGCGCAGATCGGGAAATCTTTTCGTAATGAAATTACTACGGGAAATTTCACTTTCAGGAGCCGGGAGTTTGAACAGATGGAACTGGAATTTTTCGTAAAACCAGGGGAAGATGAAAAATGGTATGATCACTGGCTTAGCGAAAGGCTTAACTGGTATACGTCGCTTGGGATGCGTGAAGAGAATTTAAGATTGAGGGAACATGAGAAGGATGAACTTGCGCATTATGCTAAAAGATGCCATGATATAGAATATCTTTTCCCTATGGGATGGTCGGAATTAGAAGGAATAGCTAACCGCACGGATTATGATCTTGAAAAACATTCAAAAATAAGCGGCCGGGAACTTCAATATTTTGATGATGCTATGGGTAAAAAATATACGCCTTATGTTATTGAACCATCCGGAGGTATAGACAGAGCTATCCTCGCCTTTTTAGTGGATGCTTATCGCGCAGAGATAGTGCGGGATAGGAAAAGGGTTTATCTTTCCCTTGATAAACGCCTTGCTCCTATTAAAATAGCGGTTTTGCCGCTTTTGAAGAACAGACCCGAAATTGTTGAGCTGGCAAATAAAATAAGAGATGATCTCAGGGCTAATTATCGGGTAGTGTATGATGATACTGCCGCAATAGGAAGGCTCTATCGAAGACAGGATGAAATAGGAACTCCTTATTGCATAACAGTTGATGTTGAGTCTTTAAGCGACGGGAAAGTAACTGTCCGGGATCGCGATACAATGCAGCAGGAGAGGATAAATGTCGCGGGTTTAAAAGAATGTATGGCTGATAAACTGCAAATTTAACAGGATTTTGACTTAGACTCCGAAAATAAAGAGCAGTGGTGTAAATTTAAAAATCAGGGAGGAGATAAAGTAGAGGGTTCTGCAAAATACAATTTTCACGTCTTTGCGAGGAGCAAAGCGACGTGGCAATCTCAATAAACATAATGTTTTTATTGAAATCGGTTCATTCCTTGAGGGGCTGAATCAGTGATAAATAAGCTGTTTTGCAGGGGCATATAACGCACAAAAAGGAGGAAGAAGTAAAGATGACTAATCAGAGTGAAACGAAAAAGAATTCATCGGAGAGATCCAAAGAGAAAAACATATATTTTTTTGGAGGAGGAGAAGCCGATGGTAATGGAAGTATGAAAAATTTACTTGGAGGAAAAGGCGCTAATCTGGCAGAGATGGCGGGACACGCGGAATTGAAACTTCCTGTGCCTGCCGGATTCACAATAACGACAGAAGTATGTACTTATTATTATAAGCATAACGGCAAATACCCCGAAGGTCTTTCCGTTGAAGCGGATAAAGCTTTAGAAACGGTCGAAAAAGTGATGGGTAAAAAATTCGGCGATTCTAAGGATACTCTTTTAGTATCTGTCCGTTCGGGCGCGCGTCAATCTATGCCCGGTATGATGGAAACAGTCCTTAATGTCGGGCTTACCACAGAAACGATACAGGGACTTATAACAAAGACAGGTAACGAGAGATTTGTGTATGACGCTTACAGGCGTTTAATAACCATGTATTCTGATGTTGTGATGGAAAAAGCAGCAGGGATAGAGCCAGCCGAAGGAAAAGGCATAAGACAGCAGTTGGAAAAGCTTCTTGCAGAGGTAAAGAAAAATAAAGGCGTGACGCTTGATACTGAGCTTGACGCGGAAGATCTTAAAGTTCTTTGTGAAAAATACAAAGCAAAGGTTAAAGAGGTTCTGGGAAAAGATTTCCCGGATGACGCGAAAGAACAGTTATGGGGCGGTATAGGGGCTGTTTTTTCTTCTTGGAACGGTAAACGCGCGATTTCTTACAGAGAGATCGAGAACATACCGCATGAATGGGGTACAGCTGTAAACGTTCAGTCTATGGTGTTCGGAAATATGGGTGATAGTTCAGCCACTGGTGTCGCGTTTACGCGTAATCCCGGTAATGGTGACAATAACTTTTACGGAGAGTATCTGGTAAACGCGCAGGGAGAAGACGTTGTCGCGGGAACAAGGACCCCGGCTCCTATAAACAAGAACTCACAAAGCGAACATAACGAGCATGAAGTAACGCTCGAGGATCTAATGCCTGAAATATATAAAGACCTGGATTCTATCCAGAACAGGCTGGAAAAACATTACAAAGATATGCAGGATATAGAGTTTACAATAGAAGACGGGAAACTTTATCTTTTGCAGACCCGTGTTGGAAAACGTAACGGACCAGCCGCTGTAAAAATGGCTCTTGATATGGTAAGTGAGAAGCTCATAGACAATGAAACAGCGGTACAGAGGGTAAAACCGGAACAGTTGGATGAACTTCTGCATCCTATTATCGATCCTGTCGCGGAGAAAGAAATAATTCCTCTTGGAAAAGGTCTGCCAGCGGGGCCGGGCGGCGCAAGAGGACAGATAGTCTTTGATTCTGACAGTTCAGTGGAATGGAAAAACAGCGGTAAAGATGTAATTCTTGTTCGCGAAGAAACCAATCCGGAAGATGTGGAAGGTATGCGCGCCGCAGAAGCTATTCTTACCGCAAGAGGAGGAATGACTTCGCACGCGGCACTTGTCGCGCGCGGATGGGGTAAATGTTGTATAGTAGGATGTAATGATCTTCATATCAACTTGAGCGACAAAACAGTTAAAATCGGTAAAGCTGTTCTTAAAGAAGGGGATTGGGTGACTTTAAACGGGACCAAGGGTCTTATTTACAGCGGACAACTTCCTATGATTGATGCTACAAGAGAGAATGAGATTCTTAATGGTTTCTTGAAAATATGTGATTCTATCAAAAAAATGCAAATAAGGACAAATGCCGAAACCCCGGAAGACGCCAAAAAAGCGCGTGATTTTGGAGCGGAAGGTATAGGACTTTTTAGGACGGAACATATGTTTTATGGTGAAGGATCTGAAGTGCCGTTGTTTAAATTGCGTAAGATGATACTGGCAAATACGGAAGAAGCCAGAAGAGCCGCGCTTGCGGAATTATATCCTCACGTAAAAGAGGATATAAAAGGTACTCTTGAAGCAATGGAAGGACTTCCGGTTACCATAAGACTTCTGGATCCTCCTCTTCATGAGTTTGTTCCGCATCAAAAAGAACAGCAGGAAGAACTGGCGAAAAGTCTGAATGTAAAATTCTCTGATCTTGAGAAAAGGATATCTGTGCTTAAAGAGAGCAATCCTATGATGGGACATCGCGGTGTACGTCTTGGAGTTACGTATTCAGAGATTACTGAGATGCAGGTTCGGGCTGTTTTAGAAGCAACAGCGGAACTGTTAAAGGACGGTAAGCAAGTAGCTCCTGAGATCATGATTCCTGTTGTGGGAATTGATAGGGAAATAATGGATCAAAACGAGATAGTCAAAAAAGTAGAAAAAGAAGTTCTTGAGAAATACAGCTTGGAAAAAATACCGTTCATGGTAGGTACTATGATCGAGATACCGCGCGCTGCTCTTACAGCGGGTAAGATAGCTGAAGTCGCGGAATTTTTCTCTTTTGGTACTAATGATCTGACACAGATGAGTTATGGTTTTTCCAGAGATGATATGGGCGCGTTTTTGGGCAAGTATCTGGAGAAGCACATACTTTCGAAAGATCCGTTCCAGTCTTTAGATACAGAAGGGGTCGGTCAACTGATTAAGATCGGTATTGATCGAGGAAGAAAGGCTCGTCCCGGACTAAAGGTAGGAATTTGCGGAGAACACGGCGGAGATCCGGATTCTATTGATTTTTGTTATAGAGTCGGTATGGATTATGTCAGTTGTTCACCGTTTCGCGTTCCGATAGCGCGTCTTGCCGCGGCACAAGCGGTATTGAAGAAAGTGTAAAGTTAAATGGAAGCGGAAAAACAGGGGGCTTTTCCGCTTCCATTCATAATCTTGGATTAACCGAAAGGCATAAAATGGATGCTATAAAACTTTACCTTAAGGATATCAGAGATCTTCCTCTTCTTACTGCTGAAGAGGAAAAATCATTGGCTTATAAAGTGAAAAAGGGCGACAAAAAGGCCCGGCTGAAAATGATAAAAAGCAACCTGCGCCTGGTAATCAATATAGCCAAAAAGTACAGTTATCTGGGAGTTCCTATGCTGGACCTTATCGAAGAAGGAAACCTGGGACTTATGAAAGCCGTAACAAAGTATGAGCCTGATAAAGGATATCGTTTTAGTACTTATGCGGCATGGTGGATAAAACAGTTCATAACCCGGGCTGTGGCGAATCAAGGTAAAACCGTACGTATTCCTGTTTATGTAATGGAAATGCTTATGCGGTTCAATAAGATCAAAAAATCGCTTTCTCAAAAATTAAAGAAGAACCCGCAGATAAGCGATATAGCTAAAAAAATGAAAATGCCGGTAGGACGCGTGCGTCAGCTTAATCGTATGGCATCAAACATAGCAAGTTTAAACGCGCCTATAGGTGAATCAGGAGATTCTGAGTTTATGGATCTGATAGAAGATGAAAATATCGTAAACTCGGTTGATGAGCTTTCAAAGTTTTTGCTTCACGAGAGGATAGAAGGGCTTTTAGATAAAATGACGGAAAGAGAAAAAAAGATACTAACGCTCAGGTTTGGTCTGGGCGAAGACGAAGATTCACATACGTTAAGGGATACGGCAAAGCATTTTGGCATAACACGGGAAAGAGTAAGGCAAATTGAAGCCGCGTGTATGCAGAAACTGCGGATAATGATGGAAGATCAGGAAAAAGAAGCCGAAAATCTGCTTTTTAAGAAGAAAAAGAAAAAATAATCAACAATACAAGGGGCATGATAAATCATGTCCCTTGTTGTTTTCGACTCATTATATTTAAGTGCGAATTTCACAACCCGGAACAATGAATAAGTTGCCTGCAAGAAAACCAATCAGATTAAAACAGTATGATTATTCCCAATCAGGATATTATTATGTAACGATATGTACGTATAATAGACAGAAATTATTTGGGGATATTGCCGATAATTATATGATCCCAAATGATATCGGGAAAATCATAAAGAATACATGGTTGCAAATACCGAGTCATTTTGTAAATGTAAAATTAGATGAATATGTTATTATGCCCAATCATATACATGGAATAATTAATAATGTAGGGGCGGGGTTGCCACGTCCGAAAAATGTTATGGTTGATACAACAAACGGGCGCGGAAACCACGCCCCTACACTTGGTAATATTATCGCGTATTTTAAATATCAATCGACAAAACATGTTAATAATTTACAAAATACACCTGGTCAAAAAATCTGGCAACGGTTGTTCTACGATCATATCATTCGTAATGAAAAATTGTTAAATAAAATACGTGAATATATAATCAACAATCCCACAAGATGGGATGAGGGCGAAAATAACATTCGGAATGGGGAAGATGTGTTGGGTTCGAAGATAAATAAAATATAAAAACGTAGGGGCGGGGTTTCCCCGCCCGAAAAGGGTTATGGATAATCGCAAAACGGGCGCGGAAACCACGCCCCTACACTATGATTTTGAAGATTTAAATGTCTGTTTATCTCACAATGACGGCAATCATTCCTTTACAGTTATAACAAAATCGAATATAATAGGCACTAAATTGGTGATTTGTGAACGTTTATTTTTAAAATGTTTGCTTTAAGCCCTTTATTTGAAATGGATTAGATCTATATGCGCCCGTAGCTCAGCTGGATAGAGCGACTGCCTCCTAAGCCGTAGGTCCCGCGTTCGAATCGCGGCGGGCGTACCATCTTTTTTTTATGTTTTAATATTATTTATGGTAAACTATGTTTTATGGAAAACCCCGAAAATATTAATCTGAACGAAATAAGTGATGAAGAATTATTGTCCCTGCGTTTTTGTGATTTGCCTGTTGCGATAGAAGGGACCTGGCTCAAAGAGTGCATGGAAGCTCTGTATTCCGAACTTGCCTATAAAAATATTAATTTTCGTCCTTCCTGTTATTTAGCGGATGAATGGTTATGTCCTGACGGAGAACCTATTATCGGTATAGCTTTTTTTCTCGCGCATCCCAGATTGAAAAAACTTGAAAATAAGATGATGCTCGAAGCCGAGGGCGGGGACAAAAAATCGTGTATACGGCTTTTGCGTCATGAAACAGGGCACGCGATTAATTACGCGTATTTTTTCCATAGAAGAAAAAAATGGAAAAAACTTTTCGGACCTTTTTCCAAAGAATACAATGACATCTACAAATATCGTCCTTATAGTAAAAATTTTGTCAGACATCTTGAGGAATGGTACGCGCAATATCATCCTGATGAGGATTTTGCCGAGACTTTCGCGGTATGGCTTGATCCGGGATCGAATTGGCGTCAAAAATACAAAGGGTGGGGCGCTTTAAAAAAACTGGAATATGTAGATGAGTTGATGGAAGAAACTAAAAATAAGCTTCCTAAAAAAGCGAAAGGAGATAAATATTGGGATGTTCGCAGGATGAAAATGACTTTAGGAACTTACTATAAACGTAAATGTAAATTGTACGCTGATACGTATAAAGATTTTCATGATTTTCATCTTTGTAATATCTTTCGAGAACAGCCTGAGTGTGAACAAGGGATAAAAGCTTATAAATTTATAATCAGTCATAGGAAGGATATTTTACACTATGTTGCTTTATGGACCGGAGAAAAGAAATATATTATCAACCGTCTTTTAAAGGATATGATTGAACGTTCAAGAGAACTTAAACTGCGGATAAACGAAAAAGATCAGGACGTTTTATTTAAAATAGGAGTATATGTAACAAGTCAGATAATGAATTATATTTATACAGGAAGGTATAAAAGCAGGGATGAAAAAATTAAACACACTAGTTTTGTTTGATAGCGCGGGTACTCCTCCGGAAAATCAGGATTATACAGAGCAGTTTAAGCAGGAAGAATGGGTTGCAGAGGCCGGGGTAGTGGAAACGTTAAACTCTCTGGGGCATAACGTAAGAATTCTTGGCATTTATGATGATATAAGATTGCTTGTAAACGAGGTTAATGAGTATCCGCCTGATGTTGTTTTTAATCTTACGGAGATTTTTTTTGGTAAAGCGTGTTTTGATAAAAACATACCGTCTTTGCTGGAACTTTTAAATTTGCCTTATACCGGCTGCAGTCCTGTTGGCATGATGATCTGTAATGATAAGGCCTTGAGCAAAAAAATTTTAGCATACCATAGGATAAAAGTCCCGTGGTTTCGTATCTTTTATAAAGGGAAACGGGTGAGGCTCCCTAAAAAGCTAAAATTTCCGCTTTTAGTAAAACCTCTTCAAGAAGAGGCGTCAACCGGGATATCTCAGGCTTCATTTGTCGGGAACGAGAAGGATCTTAAAGAACGGGTGGAGTTTATCCATGAGAAATTTGATATGGATGCTATTGTCGAAGAATACATTGAGGGCAGGGAACTTTATGTAAGTGTTCTTGGAAAACGCAAACTGGAAGTTTATCCTATTCGTGAAATGAAGTTTACTCAGGTTCCGGAAGAAGAGCCCAAACTTGCTACTTATAAGGCAAAATGGGACAGAAAATATCGTAAAAAATGGGGTATAAAAAATGAATTTGCCGGACGTCTTGCTCAGGGAACCGCTGAAAAAATAATGCATATATGTAAAAAGGCATATAGCCTTTTAGGGATCGATGGATACGGCCGTTTTGATCTTAGATTGACGGATAAGGGTGATATCTATATTTTGGAGGCTAATGCTAATCCGGAACTTGCTATGGGTGACGAGTTCGCGGAATCCGCCGGAAAAGCCGGGATATCGTATGATAAACTTATACAGAAAATACTTAACCATGCTTTTGTGAGGTGAGCATGGGCTGAAAGGAGCGGAAATATGAAAAAATGTATTTTTTTTATGGGCATACTTGTTTTGGTTTTGAGTTTTAATGTTTGTTCGGCAGAGGCGCAATATAAAGACGGTGTGTATGAAGGAGAGCATTCTTTTTTAAAAGTTGCTGTTACAATACAAGAGGGTAAGATCTCTGATGTTGAGATAATGGATCATTCCGGAGGAGACGATTATACGGCTTTGATAGAACCGCTTAGTATGGAGATTGTAGAAAAACAATCTACGAAAGTTGACGCTGTTACAGGCGCGACGACCAGTAGCGAGGCATTAAAGCAAGCTGTTGATAATGCTTTGGAAAAAGCATTTATTGAAAAGTGCTCAGAGAGCAATGATTTGTAATCAGGAAGCATTTTTATTTTGTTTTTCAGGCTGTGTCGTAATGTCTTTGCGAGCCCATGACGGTGAGTGTGCTCGCCAGAGGTTCGCCTGAGGCGGGTAGATTAGGTCCGCCTTTGGCGGAAAGCAATCTGCATAGTAATTCGTAAATGGTAGGGGTTTGATTTATCAAACCCGACATAACATAAAGTATTTTAAAGGAGGAAAAATGGGGAAGTTGCCAAGACCGGTATTGAACGCAATGCTGGTATGTGATAAAGTTATAACAGAAGTAGGCACAAACAAAAAAAGCTTGATAGGTATTTTTGAAAATATAAACGCGTATAAATTTCCGTGTATACATCATTTTTTGTCGGTTTATATCAAGCTTACGGATGCTAACGGCAAGTACAGGTTTTGTCTGCAACTAGTCGATTTGCAGACTAATACGATTATCGGCAGAGGAGAAATGCCGAAAGAGATAGAAATTACTAATCCGCTAGCAATACATGACCTTGTTTTTAACCTTGCTGTTTTGAAGTTTGAACATTCCGGAAAATATGAATTTCGTATATTCGCGAATGATGAAATTTTTGGACAGAAGACTTTTTCCGTAAATAAAGCCAACTCTGCAAAACAATAATAGTATGTACACATAAATAGCAATCTGCCAGCAAACCTTCCAAGACAATAACAGACGCTTTGCGCAATCATTTTTATTATAAGTACTTACAACGAAAATAAGTAATTTGTATGCACGTGTTTATGGGTAATGGCTTATACAAAGCGTCTGTTATTAGTGCGAAAAGTTAAAAAAACACAAAAAATTTCGTAACCTGTCTAACGTAAGAAGAATAAAGGCATATTGTAAGATTAAAAAAAGCCAGCTTTGAGATAAGGTCAAAGGCGAAAAATGTGATATACTTTAATTAGGAGAAAAATACGAAAAACAGGAAAATGGAGAAGATATGAATAGAAGACCATTAACTACAGGTGAAATTGCTTTATTTTGCCATGTTACGTATCGATGTGTGCTTAAATGGATAGAAGAGGGAAAAATAACGGCATATCGAACTCCTGGCGGGCATCATCGCATACGGAGGAGTGATTTTTTAGCCTTTCTTAAAAAATATAGCATGCCTGTTCCTTTTGAAATATATGAGATTGCAGAAAAGAAAAGAATACTGATTGTGGATGATGACAAAAATATGGTTAAAGCAGTTAACCGGATATTTCAGCTGAGAGGAAACTACAGTGTTGAATCTGCTTCTAATGGGTTTGACGCCGGAAAGAAACTTTTGCAGTACAGGCCGGATCTCGTAATTCTGGATATTAAAATGCCGGGTATGGACGGATATCAGGTAGCCCGGCAAATAAAGCAAAGCCTTGGGAATAATACAAAGATAATAGCTATTTCCGGTTATTTTACGGATGACGAAAAAAGAGATAAGAAGACAGGTGATATTGATTTTTGTATAAATAAGCCTTTTGATCTTGAATTTCTGCTGAAAAAAGTAGATGAGCTTTTGAGATAAATTTTATAAGGAGAAGTGAACATGAAAATACGTCAAAAATTAATACTGTGTTTTTTGATATTATCTTTTATCGGAGGGATAGGCGGAAGTTTTGGCGTCTATCACGATAAAGAGATGTATGATATTACAAAAGAAGAAGTATATAGTTCAATATGGTATCTTTCCAATATAAGGGAGTTAATGGAGATGGTTGACCATCAGAGGCTTTATGCTAATCAATATCTTTTTTCTAATCCGGGCTCCGAAGAAAAGAGAAAAAGATATCTTAAGGAAATGCAGGGAAGAGAAGCTATTTTTAAAAAGTATAGACAAAATGCCTGCGATCACGCGGAACCTTTGCTTAAAATGTATCATCGGAATGTCAGGATGTATCAAGCTAAAACAGAAGAGGCTTTTGCTCTTTTTGAACAAGGAGCGAGCAGGGAAAGGATAATTAAAAAAATGTTGGAAGCAGATGCATACGCTGAGATCGCGCATGATGAAGCGTTAAATCCTTTGATCAAACATGTTAATGAGGAGCATATAGAACCCGCAAAAAAAGCTATTGAAATGGGCATTAAACGAAGCGTATTTGTGGCAGGATCAATAAGCATAATAGCGATAATTCTTGCTGTTGGTCTTGGGATTTTTACCGCTCATATAATTTATCGGCCGTTGACGTCTCTTAAAAACGCGGCCGCGGAAATAGGCAAAGGCAATCTTGATACGGAGATCCAGGTAAAGTCAAAGGATGAAATCGGCCAGTTAGCGTATTCTTTTAAAACAATGGCAGCGGATCTTAAAAAGACGACTGTATCCAAGGATTATATGGATAATATAGTCGGCAGTATGATTGACGCGCTGGTTGTCGTTACTCCGGCCGGTAAAATACAGACTGTTAATAAAGCGGTATGTAATTTATTGGAATACAAAGAGCAGCAGCTTATAGAAAAGGATATGGATATATTGTTTCCAAAAGAAGCCAGGGATAAAGGCAGGATGGAAATATTGCTTAAGGACGGTAATTTGAAAAGTTATGAGACTAATTTTAAAACATCGGACGGCAGATATATTCCGGTTCTTTTCAGCGGAGCTGTAATGAAAGACGAAGACGGGAATATAAACAGTATAGTGTGTGTAGCCAAGGACATTACAGAACTTAAAAGGGCTGAAAGCGTGATACAGGAAAAAAGGATCGAACTGGAAGAGGCGAACCGTGAGCTTGAGAAAAATGAAGGAACGCTTAGAAAAATGCTGCATGATCTGAGAGAAACGCATGAGGATCTTAAGAACGCGCAGAGAAAGCTTGTGCAATCGGAAAAACTTGCTTCTATAGGACAGCTTGCCGCGGGTATCGCTCATGAGATAAATAATCCAATAGGTTTTATAAACAGTAATCTGTCTACGTTTGAGAAATATATGGACAGTCTTTTTAAACTTGTCCGCGATCTTGATATTTTAAAACCGGCAATAGAAGAGAAAGACATCCAGAAAGCTCTTCAAATAGAAACGCAGCTTAATGAGTTCGAGAAAGAAATAGATGTTAATTATATTTTCGAGGATATAGAAAATCTTATCAAGGAATCGAAAGAAGGTATCGAAAGAATAAAAAAGATAGTAACCGAGCTCAGAACCTTTTCGCGGAAAGATGAAGAAATAAGAGTTTTGGCGGATCTGAACAAGGTAATGGATGGGGTTCTGAATATGGTTTGGAGTGAAATGAAATATAAAGGGAAATTGAGGAAATTTTATTCGGATATACCTAAAATAGAATGTAATCCGCAGCAAGTAGCGCAGGTTTTTATTAATATGCTTATAAACGCGGTGCAGGCGATCAAGGACAAAGGGGATGTTTCTATCCGGACATATGTCAAAGATAAGAATGTGAAAATAGAGATCGAAGACACGGGATGCGGAATTCCAAAGGACGCTATGGAGAAGATCTTTGATCCGTTTTTTACTACCAAGGAAATAGGCGAAGGAACAGGGCTTGGATTAAGTATCAGCTATGATATTGTAAAAAGGCACAACGGAGATATTGAGGTTATGAGTGAAGTCGGGAAGGGCGCGAAATTTATTATTTCGTTTCCCGTTTAATTGAAAAAAAGGGATATAACATGACAAAAAACATAAGTGTAGTTATCCTGGATGATGAGAAAAATATAGTAGCGGCTTTAAATCGATTGTTTAAAGATGAGGAATATAATGTATTCGGCACTACTTCGCACGAAGAGGCGCTGGAAATTATAGACAAGAATAGAGTAAAACTGGTTTTGACGGATCAGCGTATGCCTGTGATATCAGGGGTAGAATTCTTGAAGATAATAAAACAAAAACATCCGGAGATAATTCGTATGTTGTTTACCGGTTACGCGGACGTTCAGGTCGCGGAAGATGCCATAAACCAGGGAGAAGTTTATCGGTTTATTGATAAACCATGGGATGATATGGAGCTTTTGCTCGCGGTAAGAGAAGCTGTATATAAATTTGACCTTGCGGAAGAGAATAAACAGCTTACTGAAGCTATAAGAAGGCAAAACAAAGAACTTATAAATTTGAACACAAAATTGCGGAATATGTATGAAACCCAGAAAGAATTCAGTTCAACAGTGTCTCATGAATTAGGAACGCCGCTTGCGTCCGTCAGATTAATGCTTGATATTATTCTCAGCAGAACAGCGGGAGCTTTAACCGAAGAACAAAAAAAATTTTTGACAACCGCGAAGGCAAATGTAGACAGGTTAAACAGATTGATAAAAGACGTATTAAGTCTGGCAAAGTTTGAATCAGGGGAAGATACCTTGTATTTAAAACAGCGTGATATTAACAGGGTTATCAGGGAAACAGTTGAGAATCATGAATTGCTTGCTGATAGGCAGGGACTGTTTTTGCGGACAAGTTTGGACGCTAAGATAGCGGAAGGTTTTTTTGATGTTGATAAAATTAACCAGGTGTTAGATAATCTTATAAGCAATGCTATTAAATTTACGGATAAAGGCGGGATCGCTATCACGACTGAGCTTGATCAGAACAAAGACTCGGTTATAGTATGTGTCGAGGATACAGGGTGCGGTATACGGGATGAGGATAAACCGAAACTTTTTAAAAAATTCTTAAGATTAAATGATGCCGCTGAAGGACAAATAGAAGGAACGGGATTAGGACTGGCTATATGTAAGAAGATAATTACTCAGCATAAAGGCAGGATATGGGTAGAATCTCAATTTGGCAAAGGAAGTAAATTTTATTTTAATTTGCCGCTCAAGAAAAAAAGTGTAAAAAAATAAGATTCTATGTGCCAGAACATAATCTTTATGTTAAACTTATTCCGGGGTATATATGAGTTATATAAAGACAATTTTATTGATCGATGATGAAAAGACTTTTGTGGAAGCGCTTAAATTTCAGCTTGAAGCTAAAAAAGGGTATGCTGTTATAACAGCGCATAACGGACTCGAAGGATTGGAAAAGCTGAAGAGTATCAAGCCGGACGTTATAATCCTGGATATAAATATGCCTGTTATGGGAGGTATTGAGTTTTGCGAGAATATCTGTGACGATGATGGAAAGACGAAATATCCGGTTCTTGTATTGACGGCGCGCGCTAATTTGGAGCAATTGTTTACCGAACTTCAGGTCGATGGTTTTATCTCAAAACCTTTTGAGTTTGATGAGCTGTTGACGAAGGTCGAGGATATTCTGGCAAAGAAAGAAGAGAGGATTCCTTTACGCAAAAAAGTCACAACAGAACATCATTCGAAAAGAGTATTGATAGTTGAAGAAGATGAGGAGCGTTTAAATAAGATCGCTATAGCGTTCTTGAGCGGAGGATATATAGTTGAAGTCGCAAAAAGCGGAATGGAAGCTTTTGATGAAGTTATGGCAGAACTGCCTGATGTGATATTAATCCGGTTAGGTCTATCGGATTTGTCCGGAGATTTGATCGCGGTAAAGCTTCGGCAGATTTCAAAAACAAAGGATATTCCGCTTGTGTTATATTCAACTAAGGATGATGATTCAGGCTATGCTGTCGCTAAAAAAATATGTTCGGAAGCCGGGATAAAAAAAATAATCAGGACAGAAGACCCTGTTGTTCTTTTAAGGGAAGTTGAAGATGTTCTGAAACAATAATGCGGGGCATCAGAACAGGTGAGAGCATGAAACTGGGGATAACGCGGTGAAAGAGATTTTTATAAGGACAGGTTTAACCTGTCCTTTTTGCTAATATCTTAAATGAAAGATAAATGATTTATGGAGAGAAAAAGACCTGAAATAGTTTCTCCGGCAGGAGATTGGGGATCATTAAGAAGCGCGGCTAATGCCGGCGCTGACGCGGTTTATTTTGGAGTAAAAGGGATCAATATGAGGCATGCGGCAAGCAATTTTGATGTTCTTGAAATCGCAAAAGTGATGAATTTTCTCCATGAAAAAGGAATAAAAGGATATCTGGCATTAAACGTTCTTGTGTATAACAAGGAACTTGATAAAATAAAAAAGATTTTATCGGCCGCGAAAAAGGGCAGAGTCGATGCCGTCATTCTTTGGGATATGGCTGTTTTCTCTTATGCCCGGGAGATGGGCTTAAAGGTTCATTTGTCGACTCAGGCAAGTGTTTCGAATGTGGAAGCCTTAAGGTTTTATTGTGAACAGGGCGCGGAAAGAATCGTGCTGGCAAGAGAATGTTCCCTTAGTGATATGAAAAGTATAATGAAACAGATTGAAAAAGAAAAAATAAATTGCAGTATTGAAACGTTTGTTCATGGGGCTATGTGTGTAGCCATATCCGGCAGATGTTTTTTGTCCCAGCAGTCCTTTTTTAAATCCGCGAACAGAGGGGAATGTCTACAGCCGTGCCGGCGGGAATATCTTGTTTCTGATTTGGGGGGAGAGAGTCAATATGTTATGGGCCGGGATTATATATTAAGTTCAAAAGATTTATGCGCTATAGATTTTTTGGATAAATTAATTGAAGCTGGGATCGGGGCGTTTAAAATAGAGGGAAGAATGAGGGCGCCTGAATATGTCAGTATTGTCACGTCTGTTTACAAGGATGCCGTTAATGCTTTTTATGACGGCAAGTTGGATGATAAAGCCAAGAAGAATTTTTCGAAAAAGTTAAAAGGCGTGTTTAACCGGGGCTTTACGTCAGGTTTTTATTTCGGCGTGCCAAATGGCCTCGGCAAAGCCGAAAGACAAAAATATGATAAGATTTATATCGGGGAGATAAAAAAATATTACGCGAAAATAAGAGTTGCTGAGATTACAGCGTCCGGAGGTGAAATGAAGGTCGGACAAAAATTATTAATATCAGGAAAAAAAACTCCTGCCTCGTTTATGGTTATTGATGAGATACAGATAGATCATAAACCAGTCAATATAGTAAAAAAGGGGAATGTCGCGGGGGTGCGAATGCCTTTTGCCGGACACCGGGGAGATAAGGTTTTTCTCTGGAAAGAACGGCCGTAAAATAAACCGGAAAAATGAAGACCATAGTAGAAGAAAAATTTAAAGAATGGACAAAGAAAAGAGATCCGCTTGAAAAGAGCATAAGCATATTTGAACATATTAGAGAGATTCCTTTTGTGGTAGACCCCGGGTGTTATAGCCTGAATAAAGGACAGGAGCGGATGCTTAGAACAAACAAAGGGTTTTGTATTCCTAAACATTATCTTTTAGGAGCTATGTTTTGGAAACTTGGGGTTTCAGTAAGATATTGCGTTTATTTTTTTGAATGGAAAAATATAAAAGCGAGTTTTCCTGTTTCTGTAAAAAGATTAGTCAATGGACTGCCGATCGCGTATCATTTAGCGTGTAAGATTTTTATTAATCGAAAGTGGCTTCTGGTTGATGCGACATGGCCTCTTGTGTTGAAGAAAAAAGGATTCTGTGTGAATGAAGCCTGGGACGGAAGATCAGCTATGATCAATGCTGTTGAGGGGGTGGATGAGATTATTTTTAAAAATCCCGCGGATGCGGATGATTTTCTGCGAAACAAGATGGCTGAATATACTCTTCCGGAAAAATTGGAACTTTCAAGGTTTTCTTTAGAACTAAATGTTTGGATGGAGAAAATCTTTAAGAGACATAGCGGGCATACGCTACGATAAAAAATGACTAAAGGCTAATTAATCTACTTTTTAATTGATAATAGGATAAACCCAATCTGAAATTCCATTAACTTAACACACATTTTTTATCGTACGACTATCTTGACTTATAAATTAACCATGTTATACTTCTACTGAACTGAATTAAGAATTATGTTTAATGATCTGATTAAAACATAATTCATTTATTGCATTGTACCGTCAACGCAATTTCAATACTGGCAAAGAAAGGGGGGAGGAAATAAAATTCTTGGATAAAATGCCGAAAATTGCCATTACAAGTATGACGATACAGATATAAGAAAGAATGAGAACAGGAGTAACTGTTCTTTTTAATACGGGCTATTATGAATGTTGCCTTAAATCTTTAAGGAGGTAAAATGAGATTTTTAAAGGCGTTATGTGTTGTTGCATTGGTATTTGCGGTTTCCGCAGCTGCGTATGCAGAAACACAGAGTGTAAAGGTTAGCGGAGATATTACATTAAGGGGATTGGCAAGACATGCTTATGATCTGGATAATGGCCGTGCCGCTTTAGTAAATGACGGTACTGTTTCTAGTTCATGGGCGACTCATCTTATGAGTACAGCTGAACTACAGGTTGATGCTGATCTTACTGATAATGTTTCCGGTGTTGTCAGACTTGTTAACCAGAGAGTATGTGGTAATGGTGACAATGTCAGCGAAAATGCTTATGTTACAGGTTCTGTAGGAACTCCGTTTAGACATGAGATTGAAACAGCCGCGGTAAACCCGGGTTCAGGCGCGTCATTTGACGTTCTTGTTGACCTTGCTTACATTGAATTAAAAGAGTTTCTATACTCGCCTCTTACATTGAAGCTCGGTCGTCAGGACCTCTGGTTTGGTAAAGGCTTTATAGTCGGAGCTAACCAGCAGAATCCGCAGAACGCGCTTTTCGCGAAAGAATATACAGCTCTTAACGCGTTTGACGCTATACGCGCTACCCTGGATTATGATCCATGGACCATTGATGCTGTGTTCGCGAAAATAAACGAGAATAGCAGAGAAGCAGATGATGATACAAATCTCTGGGGCGTAAATGTCGGCTATGTTTTTGACAGCTACAATGCCGAAGCAGAAGCATACTGGTGGTTCAGACAAGCCCGTTTTACGGGTGAGACAACAGCTGGCGGCGATACGACTAATCTAATAGCGGTTATTAACGGACACGATACAAATGATATTCATACTTTTGGAGCAAGAGGAAGTTTTGACCCGCTTGAAGACTGGACAATGGGCCTTGAAGCTGCTTATCAGTGCGGCGAATTTCTTGGTATTGATTCCCAGATAAACGAAAGAGATCGAGTGGCGTATGCTCTTGACGCGACAGTCGAATGCCGTTACTGGCAGGATGATTTCGCGTGGCGGCCTGTTGTTGGCGCGGAATATATTCTGTATTCCGGAGAGAAAAACGTTGGAGATCTTACTGCAAGTACTATAGGCGACTATAATGGCTGGGACTTTATGTACAGAGGTAAGTTTGACACAGCGATCCGTGAATTTCAGAATGTTTATTACGCGACAGCCATGACTAGTTGTCCGTCAAATACTAACCAGCACCAGCTGTTATTTTCGGGTACTGTAGAACCTACTGACAGTCTGAGTTTAGACGCGACATACGCGTATTTTTGGCTGGACAAAGATTATAGCGGTAACAACGGCGCTAATGAGCTTGGAAGCGAACTTGATTTAGTCGTTACATGGGATTATACAGAAGACTTGTCTTTCAATCTGTTGGCCGGATGGTTCTTCCCGGGAAATCATTTTGAGAATAGTCAAAATGACGTAGCAACAGACGTTGTTGGTACAGTTAAACTTAGCTTCTAAAAATATATTTTTGAAATATATTTTTGTTGTAAAAAAGCCCTGGTTCGGTAAAACGAATCAGGGCTTTTTTATGCGGCAAGATCAGTGCAATAGGTATTGACTTTTATGTTATTACAATTACAATATAATTATAAGTAATCGTTCGTATGTGATAAAAGGAGGAATAATGGAAGAAAAAGAAAAAAATTTTGATGCTAACAGTACGCTTTACACTACGCTTTCTTACTTGTGGGTATTGTGCCTGATACCTGTTCTGGGCGCTAAAAAGAAAGATCCTTTTGTAATGTTCCATGCCAGGCAGGGATTAATGCTTTTGATAATAGAAATAGCTTTTGTGATTATACGAATAGTGCCGCTTTTTGGCTGGATTGTATATAAACTTGGAATACTTATTTGCGCGATACTTTCTCTTGTCGGTATAATAAATGTGCTGATGGGTAAAAAATGGGCGATACCTGTAATTGATGATTGGGCTAAAAAGTTAAAAATATAAGGCAGACAATTGAAGCGGCTAACAGGCTTTTTACAGATCATTTTGTTGATAATCTTCATGTCAGTCGCGGCATTTCATCTTTATTTTTTCATAAAGATGAAATATGCTCCTGAGGAGAAAAAGATAATAAAGGAATTTTCATTTTCTTCTGAGGAGGAAATATCGGCTTTAACAGAGAAAAAACTCGTAAGCAAAAGTACTGATTATAAGGTTGTCGAATATGAGGGTGAACATTGTGTTAAGGCGTTGAGCGAGAATTCAGCTTCCGCGCTGTTTTTCAAAGAAAGCCTTTCCTATGGAAAGGATCCTTTTATCCGCTGGGATTGGAAAGTGGAAAAGTTTCCCGATCGCGGGAAGGAAGAAAAGCTCGGCAATAAAGACGATTTTGATTTCGCGGCGCAGGTATATGTAATTTTTTATTCCAGATTTTTTCTTAAAGCGAAAGCAATACAATATGTATGGAGCGAAGGATTGTCTGTGGGAGAACAAAGTGAGAGTCCATATACCAAGAACGTTAAACTTCTGGTTTTAGAATCAGGTTTGTCGGAAAAATGGAAGCATGAGGACAGAAATATAAATAATGATTATTTGAAGCTTTTTGGGGAACCGCTTTCAGCGGATATAACAGCAATAGCATTTATGACTGATTCTGATAGTACAGGTTCAACCGCAGCCGCTTATTATGATAATTTTAACGTCGGATATTCCGGAGATGAAATAGAACTTAATGAAAAACGCGCTGTTACAGTTCAAAATAACGAATTGTAGTTGAGTGAGTTTGAGCGTATATTGTAACGAAAGGAGCCGCTATTAGATATTTAAATAAAACATTGCAGTCAAAGTATCTTTTGATACTTATTCTATCCATGGTGATTCCTACTGTTGTTGTCGGAGGGTGTCTGTATTATTTTATTTTTACGGTTATGGCGGAACAGATAGCTCTTCCTGATGTGATCGCTCGGGATCTTATGCCGGTTGTTTATCAGATCAATTATATTCTTGTAGTAAGTTTGCCTGTAGTATTTATTGTTTTGATTGCGTGGGCAGTTATATTATCTTATAAGTTTGTCGCTCCGCTTGAAAGGCTTGAAGAAGATATTGCCAGGATAGACGAAGGGGATTATGCTGTCAGGCTCTGCATTAATAAAGATCATGATCTTGCTCCTATCGCGGATGTTATAAACGATCTTGTAGCTAAACTTAAAGAAAAAGGATAAGCAGTGAATGGTGAACAAGTGTCTTGTTTTGAAAAATAGATGAAAGGAGATTGTCGCGCCACTCGTTATGCTCGTGGCTCGCAATGACAAAATCTTCTTCGTCTTTGCGAAGACCGAGGGAAACGAGGCCTGTGGCAATCTCGAAAAAAGTGTAAACTTTTTCAGGACGAGACGATAAGGCTCCTGCGGAGCCGTTCAAGGTTCCCCGCCAGAGGCGGGTCCGCCTCTGGCGGAAAGGCTGAAGGATAAAGAAAAAAGGATAAAGGGAAAAGGATAAAGTTATGGGGATACATAAAACCGCTATAGTGGATAAAAACGCAGAAATTGATCCGAGTTCAGATATAGGCCCTTGGGTGATAATCGAAAGTGGCGCGCGCATTCAGGCAAATGTAAAGATAATGGCTAATGTTTATATCTGCAGAGGTACGGAGATCGGAGAGGGTACTGTTGTTCATATGGGCGCGGTAATAGGAAATGACCCTCAGGATTATGCGTACAAGGGCGCGGATACTTTTACTAGAATCGGAAAAAACAATATTATCAGGGAATATGTGACTATACATCGAGGTACACAGAAGGGGACAGCTACTATTATCGGAGATAATAATTTTTTTATGGTACAGGCTCATATCGGTCATAATTGCTGTATTGCGGATAATGTTATCATAGCAAACAGCGCGTTATTAGCAGGGTATGTATCAGTAGAAAAAGGAGCTTTTATTTCAGGTAACGTTGTTTTTCATCAGCATTGCCGTATAGGGCAGTATGCCATGATAGGCGGGTTTTCCGGTGTAAATAAAGACGTGCCGCCTTATGTCAATGTCAGAGGAGCGTCTTATGTTCGGGGGATCAATCTGGTGGGGTTGCGGCGTGCCGGATTTGACCGTACAACAATACGTCGGATCAAAGAAGCTTATATGAGGTATTATTTTTCCGCGGGAACAAAGGCTGACGCGCTTTCAGAGATAAAGAAGGAAGATATGCCGGAAGCAGTAGCGCATTTTGTTTCCTTTATTGAATCTTCCAAGCGTGGTATATGCGCGGTTCGTACAGATAAAGATAGTTTTTTTGATTGAAAATAACAATCAGTTTATGGTTTAGGGCAAAAGGATAAAGTGAGACACCAAGGTACGAAGGAAAAGAATTGTTTTCTTTGCCATCCTCGAATCAGCCTGTCCGCCTCAGGCGGGCTTTTGGCGGATATCGGGGATTCAGAAAAAAGAGATTTTAAAAACTTGGTGTCTTAGTGACTTAGTGGCTAAAAAAAAAGGGGGCAGTTATGAAGAAGTCGGATATGGACAAGTTCTACAAGAAGTATGAGCCTGCGGTAAAAAAGACCGGGGCGCAGCTGGCAAAAGTTCTAAAAACAGCAGAATCGGATATTTCAAAGATGTATAAGATAGCGCACACTCATGTTGAACTTCAGATGAAAAATCTTCAAAAAGAAAAACTCTATCATGAGTTAGGTAAGTATGTTGCCGAAAGTCTTATGAAAGGAGATTTTACGGTAGATTCTCTGGACAAATACAAGAAAAAGCTTACTTCATTGAATTCCGCTGGAGATAAGATGAAAAAGAAACTTTCCCGAATAAGTAAAGCGCGCAAAAAAAAGTCAGAAAAGGCACAAACCTAAAAATAAGGGGAAAATTATGAAGATGATCACGTATCTCTTAGCTTTTTTGTTTTGCATATTATCAAGAGCAGTTCCTGTTTATTCTGCCGGGGCGGAGGACTTGGATGATTTTAGGATAAAACGTTTGGTTTCACAGTTGTATGAAAAACAAAGTCTGGTCGATGCGCAGAGAGGGTTATCGTCTTATGGCTCGGATGCGACAAAATATGTGCTGCCTGTACTTAAGGATAAGAGCTGTGAGTCAGCTCGGGTTGCCGCGCTTCGTGTTATCGCGGCGTCGAAAGACTCTTCAGCAGAAGAAGACGTAATAGCTCTTTTATCTGATCGCGCGCCAAGAATAAGGCAGGAAGCGGCTAGGACTTTAACTGTGATCGCATCAGATGATTCAGCAGTAGATGTCCTTATCTCTTTATTAAAGGATTATCAGGCGGGAGTGAGATATCACGCTATGACAGCGCTTGCAAAAGTAGCGGATGATAAAAAGATGGATATATTTATTAAAGGGCTTAGTGATCCTGATAGGCGTGTGCGCGCGGCAGCTATTATAGCTCTTGGTGACCGCGGGAACGAAAAAGCTCTGCCGTATTTTGAACCGCTTTTAAATGATTTTGACACAAACGTAAGATTAGAAGTGGTGCGGGCTTTGCCAAAGATAAATACAGAAGAATGTTTGCCGCTTTTGGCAAAAGCTTTGGATGATCCGGACATAAACGTCAGGATACTTACGCTGAATAAAACAGGAGAAATGGACGCAAAAGGCGCGGAGGATATTTTGATCCGGGCAGTGGGCAACGGTGATCCGCGGATCGTCCATCAGGCGATATGCGCTTTGGCAGAGAATGGAAGTGATCAAGCTGTGGATATTGCCAGGGAACATCTTGAAGATGAACATCTGGCAATAAAATTAACAGCGATCGAAATTTTAGGCAGTATGGGCGGTAAATCGGAAAAGCCGCTTTTAACCGCTTTGTTAGAAGCTGAATCCTCTCAGGTCAGACAGAAAGCAAAAGAGGCGCTGGAAAAGGTTGACGGGAACTATGACCATAAAAAGTGATGAAAAATCAAAAAAATATTCCGCTATAAAAACACGTATATTTTTGACGGATCTTGTTTTGACGGTTTGTTTACTTGTAATTTTTCAGGTGTTTTTGTCCCGCAGAGTATCCGTTTTAGCGCATAATTCAGGAATCGGATTTTATGCGGGGTGCTTTGTGTTTGTAGCGGCATTTATGTTGTTTTTATATGTTATGAGCCTTCCTCTTCATGTTTATAGTTCGTTTATTTTAGAACATAAATTCGGCCTTTCAAGACAGAGTCTCAGCTCGTGGTTTCGGGATGAGGCCAAATCCGCGGGCTTGTCCTTTGTTTTGGCTGTTTTTTGTGTTGAGACATTTTATGCGTTGTTACGCAATTTTTCGTCCGCATGGTGGATAATAGCGGCAGCTGCATGGATCTTTTTTTTAATAATTCTGGCAAAATTTTTTCCGGTATTTATTATTCCGTTGTTTTATAAATACCTTCCTATGGAGGATAATGAATATAAAAAAAAAGTGATTGATACAGCCGAAAGAGCCGGGGTAAAACTTATGGATGTCTGCCGGATAGATTTTAGCCGTAAGACATCTAAGGCAAATGCCGCGTTAGTGGGATTGGGACGCACGCGCAGGGTTATTCTGGCTGATACTCTGGTCGAAAAGTTTTCACCTGAAGAAGTCGAGGTTGTAGCGGCCCATGAGTTCGGCCATTTTAAATTCGGACATATGCGGAAACTTTTGTTTTTTTCAGGGCTGACAACAATAGCCGGATTTTTTCTGCTTTCCCGTTTGATGGGTGAGATAGTTCATTTTTTTGGATCTTCTGAAATATATGATTTATATCTTCTTCCGATCCTGGTTTTTATGATGATGCTTTTCGGGGTTTTTCTTATGCCGATTCAGAATTTTTTTTCACGAGTCTTAGAACGGGAAGCAGATAGTTTTTCTTTGAAACTTACGTCTAACCCGGAGGCATTTATATCGGCAATGGAAAAACTTGCTTTTATTAATCTGGCCGAGACAGATCCGTCTTTTTTGAAGAAAGTTTTTCTGTACAATCATCCTCCTATTCGCGAGAGAATAGAAATGGCTAAAAACGTGAGGGCTGAAAAGAATGAACGATATGAAAAAACATCGAAAAATTCTTCATCCAAGTAACAAGTCAAATAAAGTTATATCTAAAAAGCTTTCAAAAAACGTTTCTCCGGAAATAAAAAAAATATATGAATTGCTGGAGGCTTATTTCGGCGATCTCGGCTGGTGGCCGGCTGAATCTCCTTTTGAGGTTATTGTAGGCGCGATATTAACGCAGAATACAGCCTGGTCTAATGTTGCTAAAGCTATTGAATCTCTTAGGAAAAATGATCTTTTGGAGCCGGAGAAGATTCTGGCAGAGAAACAGAAAAGTTTATCCTGCATTATCCGGTCAGCGGGGTATTACAGGATAAAGGCCGGACGGCTTAAAAATGTTTGCGGTTTTTTGATGAAAGAGTGTGATGGCGCTCCGGAAAAACTGAGATGCCAGGATACAGAGGTGTTAAGGAAAAAGCTTCTTAATGTGAAAGGAATAGGCCCTGAAACAGCGGATTCAATACTGTTGTATGCTTTGGATAAACCTGCCTTTGTTGTTGATGCGTACACAAAAAGGATATTTTTTCGGCATGGATTGATTCCGGAAAATGCTTCATACGATGAGGTGCGCCGGATGGTTCAAAGTTCTTTTCCTTTGAAGATTAAAATGCTCAATCAGTATCATGCCGTTATCGTGGAAACCGGAAAAAGATTTTGCAGAAAAAAATCCGGACTTTGCGAAAAGTGTCCGTTGAAAAATATGCTAAAAAAGATTTGAAAGATCAAGAATAAACAGGTAAACTATTGAAAATCTTTTTTTGTTGACGCGGGCTTTACAATTAGATATACACAGGAGCCGTCTCCTGACGGCGAACAGAATTAGGAAGTGCTGTAGGGTTCAGGCCTGCCTGAACCTTATTTATATGTTTTTATTTGTATGGTTATTAGAGGAACGGGCAGGCCCGTTCCCTACAGGATTATTGATGATTTGCGAGATTTAAAAAAAGCGTCTGTTTGAGAGATGATTTTATAATAACTCGGTGTCTAGCTTTTTACGTTAAACAAGGATGAATAACTATGAAGGAATTTAAAAAAATAAAAAAATGTGCTATTAGGGCGGCTAAGCAGGCAGGAGATTATGCTCTTAAGCACGTGGGAAAGATCCGGCAAATAGAGCATAAGTCCGGAGAAAATAATCTTGTTACCGATGTTGATAAGAGTTGTGAAAGAGCCATTGTAGAGGCAATAAAAAAAGAATTTCCGAATCATTCAATACTTGCGGAAGAAGGCAGTGGCAGGGAAACAGAGAGCCCCATCAAATGGATAATAGACCCGCTTGACGGTACGACTAATTACGCGCACGGGTTTCCTTTTTTTTGTGTGTCGATAGCTGTGGCGTTTGGGGATAAGGTTATGATCGGGATTGTATATGATCCGTCAAAAAAGGAATTTTTTTCCGCAGAACAAGGTAAAGGCGCGTTTTTAAATAAAAAAAGAATATTTGTGTCAAAACTCAGAAGTGTTAAAGAATCTTTGATTGCTACGGGATTTGCGTATGATGAACAAGGAAAAATTGCTAATATAGGACATTTTGAAAAAATGCTAAAAAACGCGCAGGCTATAAGACGGGCCGGATCTGCCGCGATTGATCTTTGCTATGTCGCGGCCGGAAGATTCGATGGCTTTTGGGAGCTTGGATTAAGTCCGTGGGATACAGCCGCGGGCCAGCTGATACTTATTGAAGCAGGCGGAACGATTACAATGTTAGACGGAGAACCTTTTGACGTTTTCAAAAAAGAGCTTGTTGCGTCAAATGGTGTTATACATAAAGAAATGTTATTTTTGTTGAAGGGCTAAAGAGTATAGAGGGTAGTAAGAGCGTTATTTAAAATTTTGCTTGAGAACAGAACCTGCTTGTTTAGCAAACAGGAAAATGATGTAAGAAAAGGAAAAAAGCAGCTGCCAGAGGTTAGTTTTAAAAAAGCTAGTTGACAGTAATGATTTAACGATGTAAAATTTTCATTAGTATTAACAGTTAGTTGTTTAACTTATTTTTGCATGGGGGAAAGATTATGAGATATCGAACAGTTATTGAACTTGTATGTGACGCGTCAGACAAAGATGACGCAAGCAACATAGCCGGTGATTATTTGAAGGGCGATCTGGATTTTGGTGTTGATATGAAATGTAAGACAACGTCACTTATGGCTCATAAGGTAAAAAAATATATGGCTTTAGGAGCTATTGCTTTTGTGTTGTTTGCGGCGCTGGTTATAAAGACTACTCCATTTGGATGTGAGAATAATTGCAAATCGGGAGAAAACGCGGGCCGTTTTTATAGCTCTTATACTATAATGCCTTCGTTAAAAACTCAGGATGAGGAGACTTTTAAGAAGGAATGGCGGAAGTCAAAAGATGAAGCAATGATTAGATATTTAAAAAAATAGAAGAGCCTTATTTGTAAACATAAAAAAAGAGAGATCAAACATGATCTCTCTTTTTTTATGTTTATTAAATATTGAAATTGCAGTTTGAGAGGTTTTTGATTATACTTTGTATATGAATTAAATTATAGCCGGTTAAATTTGCGTGTTTATGTCATCCCGGTTTTTCCTGGAATGACAGTATTTGAAGTATGTAATACCAATTATGTTAATTAATTTCTCATTGTCATTCCCCGACTTGATCGCGGGGAATCCAGAATTCAAGAGGAATAGAGTTTTTTCTCTGTATATTGAAATGGGTAATTATTTTTTGTAATTGGTATAATGAAACCTTTTGTCGATATACATTATAAAGGGAGCTTCTTTTCAGGTAAAAGGTACAATAAAGTTTTGCCAGGAATAGCCGGAAGAAGCGTTGATTTTAAAGCTGTTGAAACCTGATCTTACGAATTGGAAAGATTTTTATGGTAGAAAAAAGAAAAAATATTTTTAAAGGGCGGTTATTGAACCTTTTTAAGGGAGAAAAGACTCTTCCTAATGGGCGAAAAGCTTATTTCGAAGAGATCGATCATCCCGGAGCTTCATTGATAGTTCCCTTTACAAAGAATAAAGTAGTTTTTATCCGCCAATACAGAGCTGTGATCGGTAAGTATTTATGGGAATTACCGGCGGGCATTTTAAATAAGGGAGAAACTCCGGTAAGATGCGCAAAAAGGGAAACACGGGAAGAGACAGGGTATGAAATAAAGGTCATAAAAAAAATAGGATATATTTATACTTCTCCGGGATTCAGCAATGAGCTGATTCATGTATACACAGCAGAATGCGGAGAGAGGAAAGAGACCGGGCTGGATTACGGCGAGGTGATAAAGGTTAAACTTTTAAGTAAAAAAGAAATAAAGAAATTTTTTAAAGAAGGAAAAATTTCTGATTCAAAAACGATTGCCGCATTAAGTTTTGCGGGACTTTTATAGATTGTCGGAATTGGTTTTTGTCCGGCCGGGTTAATATTTGTTGTAAGATACGGTATCTTTTTTATCTTTAAGCTTTTTTTGTCTGAGTTCAGTGTTATTTTCGGGATATCCAAGGGCTATGAGCAGTTCAACTTTTTTTTTCGATGGAACGTAAAGTGTTTTTTTTAATTTTTTCTCGTCAAACCATCCTAGTATGCAGGAGCCAATGCCCAGTTCCTGCGCCTGCAGGACGATATGTTCGCAGGCTGAACCGAGGTCAATGCTTCTAAAATCAGCATTTCTTAACTTTTCGCCCAGCCAAGCCATGAATTTTGTCTTTTCTGAGATTATCGCTATAAAGGCCGCGGCATTTTCGGCAAAAGAGTTCATGCCGTAGAGATGAGAAAAGATATTTTCTGATAGTTCTTTTCTTATTTTTGGGTTATCTATAATAATGAATTTCCATGGCTGGGAGTCACAGGCAGAGGGAGCATATCGGCCGGCTTCAACGCAAAGATCGAGATCTTCGCGTTGAATTGTCCTGTCCGAATATGAGCGTATACTTCTGCGGCTTTTGATAAGTTCGAGAAAATTTGTCATAAGAGATCCTTTCGTAAAGATCAGGTAACGGCTTTGGGGAGTTAAGACCGTTTCTTTAAAAATTTCTGTTTTTATTTATGCTTAAGTGATGTAAAATGATTTTAAGATTTAGTTTTTTGCCCGTATTTTTATACACCTTTAAAGAATTATAGCATGAAAAGAAAGAATTCGGAATATTCCATATCAAAAAAGGTTGGTATGGCAATAAACCGTTACAATATGATAGAAGCCGGAGATAGAGTTCTTGTGGCTGTGTCCGGGGGGAAAGACAGCCTAGCTTTATTGAAAATCTTAAACCTGCGAAAAAAATGGCTGCCTATTGATTACGCGCTTACGGCAATACATATTACTACGGATTATGATGACCGTCCGGAAGTGGACAAAGAGAAACTTAAATCGTTTTTCGAGGAGATGAACTGCGAATATATTTTTAAAAAGATAGAAATAGTGAAAAAAAACAAATTAAACAGGCAGGATTGTTTTTGGTGTTCATGGAACAGGCGAAAAGCTATCTTTGAAGAGGCAGGCAAAAAAGGGTTCAGAAAAGTGGCGATGGGTCACCATAAGGATGATATCGCTGAGACTATTTTGATGAATATGCTTTTTAAAGGCGAACTTTCAAGTATAAATCCTGTGCAGGATTTGTTTGAAGGGAAGATCAGGATCATAAGGCCGCTTGTTTTTTTAGAAGAAAAAGATATACGAAGGTATGTTGATGAAACCGAGCTGCCTGAGATAAAATCAAGATGTCCCAGAGATAAAACTTCGAAACGAGCGCTTATTAAGGGCATGCTGCGTTCGCTTTCTTTGGAAGATCAGAATATTAAAACTAATATTATTAGAGCACCGCACAATAGAAAAGAGGATTATTTGATGGAGAGTATTCAAAACTAAGGGTTTGGGTTATAGTTTAAACCTTTGGAATCCACGGATAAGAAAATTTAGGATGAGACATATGAGTCAAAAGAACGTAATATTAATATTATTTGTTTCACTTGCCTTGGTGCCTTTTCGCGCGGAAGCAATAGTATCTTTTAATCCCGCGACCGAAGAAGAAGAGATTGTTTTTGTTTCAGGGGAACGTGAGCGTAATATTGGGAGGAATATAGATAAGCAGATTGAAAAAAGATATAATCTGCCGGTAGATCCGCTTATTAACAAACGGATTCAGAGTATAGGCGAAAAATTGGCAGAAGGTACGGATAGAAAGAATATTGTCTATAGATTTAAAGTGCTGGCGCATAAAGAGCCTGATATGTATAATGCTTTTGCGGCTCCAGGAGGGTATGTTTATGTTTTTATCGATCTGGTAGAAGAACTTGAAACAGACGATAGAATAGCGGCAGTTTTAGCTCATGAAATGGGCCATGTAGAAGCAAAGCATTCTGTCAAGAGATTGCAGGCGAACATGGGGATTACAGCGCTTATGCTTATAGGAACTCAGATGCAAATGGAAAAAGGAGAGTATGCGGCGGCAAATGCCGCGATAGGACAGCTGATATCAGCTTATTCAAGGTCAGACGAAAGGCAGGCTGATGAACTTTCTGTCAAGTATATGCGGGTTGCCGGGTTTGATCCTAATGGGACAGTGGAAGCTTTAAGTGTTTTGAAAAAACTTAGGAGCAAGGGATCGAGGCTGAAATATTTTGTATACAAAAGTCATCCATATTTGTCAGAGAGGATGGCTTACTTGAAGAAATATATTAATGGATATACGGATTTTGATTCTTATATAAATCTTGTTTCAGAGAGTGATAATTGATAGCGTATAGCACATAGCGGTTAGCGTATAGAAAAACTAAACGCTATACGCTATAAAGGGAGGAACGATGAAACAGATAGCGGTTGTATTTTATTCCAGAACAGGGAATACCGAAGCTATGGCCCGTATTATCGCGGACGAGGTAAATAAAGCTTCGGACATAAAGGCAGAAGTTTTTAATGTCGAAGGTTTTCCGGCAGATAAGGCCTTGGAGTATGATGGCCTTATAGTCGGGTCACCTACATATTATGGAGCCATGGCATATCAGATAAAAGAATTTTTTGACGACTCGGTTCGTTTTCACGGCAGTCTAAGAGGTAAAGTTGGAGGAGCTTTTTCTTCTGCCGCAAATGTCGGCGGAGGAAATGAAACGACTATCATGGGTATACTCGGGGCGATGCTTATACATGGAATGGTGGTGCAGGGAACTGAAAAAGGAGATCATTTCGGTCCTGTTGCTATTGATAAACCGGATGCAAGGGCAGAGGACGGGTGCCGGGCGCTTGGCAAAAGAGTCGTGGATTTGGTGAATAAGTTAGCTTAAATAAGAAGGAAATAAACCACAGAAGACACAGGGAGTGATTCAGGCTGTGTCATATATGATTATTGAGATTGTCCGCCAAAGGCGGATCCGCCTCCGGAGGACAGCGGTCGCTCTTGCTCCCTCGCAAAGACAAAATTTGAATTGCGGCACAGCCTGATTGGGAAGAAAATGCCGAAAAAATTTTTCTAAAAAACTTTTGTGCTCTTTGCGGTTAATTGTTTGAAATTCGTTAAAGGAAGGAGATAAACTTTGAAAAAGACTTTTGTTTTAGATACTAATGTTATACTGCACGATCCGTATTCTCTGGTCAATTTTTCGGATAATATCGTGCTTTTGCCTATTGAAGTGCTTGAGGAGCTTGACAGGTTTAAAAGGGACCATGATGAAAAGGGCAGGAATGCCAGAATAGCAATACGCATGATTGACGAATTCCGGCACAAGGGGACTCCCGGCAAGGAATTTCCTCTTCCAAACGGTGGAGTGCTTCAGATTGCGATAGAGATTGATTATGAGTATGCTGACAGACTCGGCCTTTCAAGAGGGCTGGTGGATAATCGAATATTACTTGCCGCTCACAGCCGGAAAGAAAAAGGAGAGAATGTTATTTTTGTAACAAAGGATATAAATGCCAGGATTAAAGCGGATGCTCTTGGGATAACCAGTGTGGATTTTGAAAAGCAGAAGATTGATTTTGAACATTTATACCGGGGATGGCACAATTTGGAAGTTGCAACGGAGGCGATAGATGACTTTTACAAAAAAAGGGAATATCCCGTAAAAGAAGGAGAGTTTTTTTCTAATGAATTTGCGGTTCTGGTAGATAAGAAAAACCCAAAACATACGGCTATCGGAAGATATAAAGAAGATTTTGGGATATTGATGCCGCTTATTTTTAATAAAACGCATGTTATGTCAATCGCGCCGCGCAATAAGGAGCAGGCTATGGCAACGGAGCTTTTGCTTAATAATGATATCGATCTGGTTACTTTGGTCGGTTCGGCCGGAACGGGAAAGACACTTTTGGCAATAGCTGCCGGACTTCAGAAAGTGGTCAAAGATAAAACTTATGCCGGACTTTTAATATCAAGGCCGGTAATGCCCTTAGGAAAAGATATCGGATATTTGCCGGGCACGAAAGAAGAAAAACTTGAAAGTTGGATGGGGCCGATATTTGATAACCTTGAATATATATTTAATATTGAAAAACAAGATAAAGAAGCAAAGATAAAAACAAAGACGCAGATAGACAAGTATGTGAAAGAGGAGGTTATTGAGCTGGAAGCCATGACTTTTATGCGCGGCAGGAGTATTCCGCATAGATTTATAATCATTGATGAAGCGCAGAATTTGACGCCGCATGAAGTGAAGACAGTGATAAGCCGCGCGGGGAATCATACTAAAATAGTTTTGACCGGGGACCCGTATCAGATAGACAATCCATATTTGGATTCTTCCAGTAACGGACTTACGTATTGTGTCGAAAAAATGAAAGGACAGAAATCTTTTGGGCATATGACATTAACCAGAAGTGAAAGAAGCGCGTTGGCTTCTCTTGCGGCAGAATTGTTGTAGATTTTTTGGACGTTCCTGTTAGTTAGAGATAAAACTCCATTCTGCCAGGCGTTTTTGCGGGTCAAAAAAAAGATAGATTTTTTCGCCAGAAGAGTAGGTGTCTTTTGAAGGTTTATAGATCCATTTTATGGTTTTTTGGTCATTTTCAAGAAGCGTTATTACCGGAGCGCCGTACTTTTTTTTAATTTCAAATGTACTTAAGTTTTTTTTAAGAGAACCGTTTTTATAATCTTGTTTGATTCTTTTATAATTTTTGTTTTCTATTCTGAATTTCTCGGACATTTTTTTACGGCTTTTATTTAACGCCAGCAATGTTTTAAACCCGTATTTGCTTTTTATATATTTATTTTTCTTGTCAGGATATTCTTTGAGTGTCGTCGCTGTTCTGGCAAGCGTTTCAGGTGTTTGCGCGCAGTTGAACAGCAGTATTGAAATAATTAATATTGGTATGAGTCTATATGTTTTCATTGTAAACTCCAGAGGGATTATAATGGTTTTTAATGATTGCTTGCGCCGGTTTGTTTTGCGGTGTAAATTGTCTGTCGTTTTGTCCTCCGCTATGAATCGAGACTCCCCATTTCCACCAATATACACCGGCAAACCATGGTTCGTTCCAGATAGCTTTAAAAAATGCTTTATAGCAATTTTCCTGAATTTTTGTGTTTGCATTGCCCGTATAAGCGTTTTTCCATGGATAATATGCCGCGTGTTCCGCGCAAGGATATCCCAGTTCCGTGAATATGATCTGTTTTTTTGTTCTTTTTGAGCAAGCCTGTATTTCGTATTTCCATTTTTCCCATCCCTGGGTTAAATCCGTTAATGAAGGTTCTTTTTTGTATGATAACGGGAAATAGGCGTTTATCCCTATAAAGTCAAGGCTGTCCCAGAAATTGATATTGTTATAATTATCCCAGTTTGCGGCGTATGTTATTTTTCCGGAATAAATTTTGCGAACCGAGGAAATGATTTTTCGCCAGTATTTTTCTTTTTGCGCGGTAAAAGCAAGTTCTGTCCCAACGCAAAAAAGCTCTACGTTATATTTTTCTGAAATCCGGGCATAGTCAATTATAAAGTCGTTGTATTCTTTGAACCATTTTTGCCAGTCTGTTTCACTGTTAAATCCGATATCCGCACGCCAGTAAGTGCCGTTGAATTTATTGATAAGGTCGATATGAGGTTTTATCATTACTTTCATTCCCAGGGAATGGGCGTGTTTGATGACATGGATAATACTGAGTGTGCTTGGAGATCTTGGCGTAAGTTTTATTTCCGTCGAATTGTAGTCTTCCTGATAAAGGGTAGGAGTTATGGAAACATATTCTACTCCCAGAGAAACAAGTTTTTTAAGAGATTCATCGGAATAAGGGGTAGCAAAACGTGTTTTGTCCCAGGTAACGTAACACATGCCTTTTTGCGGATAAATGAAACCTGTTTCAGAATGCGAAGGGGAAATGGATATTGCTGAAACTGAGAAGATAGAAACCAGGATTTTTATAGCAAGTTCTTTAAGCAGTCTTTTTTTTAATATGCGGCATTTCATTTTTGCTCCTTTTTGCGCCTTTATTAGAGGAAAAGACCAAAAATCCAAATAGGGCGACAAAAAGTTAGCAAGAAGTTAATACCGCAGTTGATCAAATTCGGGAGTCTGACTACCATGTCCCTTAAGTGGGAGTTAGGCTCAAGACTTTGCGCCCTTATCTTTCGAATAAGTTAGCCTTTTCGGATGATCTTTAATTATAAAAAGAACAATCTTTCTCTTCTACTTCAATTTTACTGATAGAAAATTAAAAAGCAAGATTAACAAAACAAGCTATTTTATATTTAACGATAGAAGCTGAAAAAGACATAGAAGAATGTACAGTTCATAACTAGTGGAGACCTGCCAGCGGTTCGCTTGGAAGACGTCAAAATAAGAATTAATGGGACTGGTTTTATCGGGGATTATGCTGTTCGAGAAAACCTGTCCCGCTTGGGGCTTGTGTTTTTTACAAGCGCATTTTTGTCTTCTTTTGAGCTTAAAAAAAGTGTCTGTCTTTTTATGAAATTTATTTGTTTTTCATTGAGGATTTCATTATACTTAGAGAATATGTTTACTTATATTAGTAATTATACTATATTATACACATAGAAATTAACTGAGAATGATAGTGTCAAAAATAATAAGAAAGAAATTAACCACAGAGGACACAGAGGGAAAGAAAAAATTAAAGGAAAAGCTGTTTCTCTGTGTTCTCTGTGGTTAACTTTTGACAATACCATGAGAATCAGAAGGAGAAAATATGAGTTCCAATCGTATAACACTTACACGTGCCGGGCGTGATAAAATATGCCGGGAGTTAGAGGTATTAAAAGGGGAAAAACGCCGAGCTATAGCAAGAGCTCTTGATGAAGCTCGCAGCCAGGGTGATTTAAGCGAAAACGCTGAATATGATGCCGCAAAAGAAGCGCAGGCGCATAATGAAAAAAAGATTTCGGAATTAGAGGATACCTTAATGAGGGCGCAATTATTGGATGAAACCAATATTTCAAAAGACGAGGCTCTTTTAGGCGCGAATGTTAAAGTAAGAGATGTTGATAGTAATGAAGAATTTGAGTATATTCTTGTTTCAGCGGAAGAATCGGATTTTAACGAGAATAAAATATCCCTTACTTCGCCTGTAGGAAAGGCTCTTTTAGGGCATAAAATAGGAGAAATAGTTGAAGTGTCAGTTCCTGTGGGCACTATAAAATATGAGATTATAGGAATAAGCAGGTAAAGAAATTAATCACAGAGAACACAGGGTAAAAAAGTCTTTTAGAAGAAGATGCTGCTCCGTGATCTCTGTGGTTTAATTGTGATAGTAGAAGATGCAGAATGGGGGATAAAATGAGACAGGAAGTTGATTTTAAATATGCGACGCGATTAATCAATCATGGGCCGGTTGTACTTGTAAGCGCGAAGCATAGATTCTATCGGTCTTAAAGAGGCCATAGGAGTACTTGAATGCGAGCTTGTAAGGGATAAGCATCTATTAGATAACTATAATATTGTGATCGGTAAAATAAAATACGCCGCAGTTGAACAAGGAGCATTTAACGAACACTGGCTGTTCAGGGATGCGAAATTAAAAACCCTGCACCATCTTGGCAACGGCACTTTTACCGTGCCGGAGAGCAATATCATTGATTTGCGTGTTAAAGAGTAGTTTTTTGAAAATAGAAATACAACAGATTCGCTTTTAGAGGGTCTTTGGCGGAAATGCCGCGGCAATCTCGGAGAAATGTATGAATTTTTTACAACATACGACATGTGTTATACTGCATACGATGCAATAAATAAGGAGTATGAATGAGTAAGGGGAAACAAAAAAAAATAATAGTTATACTGGTTTTAGCGATGATTGGGTATTCGTTTTTGCCGTTCATAGCATTTTTGTTTAGGAATCCCGCGTCCAATGAAAATAACAATCAGGTTAATGTCGATAAACTGAAGAATAACAAGGGGATCTATTTTTCTTTTATTGTTTTCGGGGACAATCATGCGGGTTTTGTTTTTAATGACGCGGCTGCGATAAAAGAGATATGGCATATAAACAGGGAAGATAGATTAGGAAAGATGCCGATAGATTTTGTTTTAAGCGCGGGAGATGTGACGCTTAACGGTAAACGCTCTCATTATGAGGCATATAAAAAACTACAGGGACTTATCAAGTATCCTGTAATTTCGGTTATCGGCAATCATGATGAAAGGGAACTGTTTAAAGAGTTTTGCGGAAAAAAAGAGTTTTCTTTCGCGAACCGAAATTCGTATTTTATAATGCTTGATAATGAAATAGGGGAATTGAAAGAAAAACAGTTTGAGTGGCTGGAAGATGAACTGAAAAAAGGCGGCGTATATGACCATATATTCGTTGCGATGCACAAGCCTTCGTTTGATCCGTATCAGCAGGATTGGTATAACGAGGATGCCAGTCAATGGACACGCCGTTTTCGCAGGCTTTGTTCTGATTATAACGTGGATATGGTGTTTTCAGGGCACAAACATATGTTCAAGCATGAGAAGTTTGACGGTGTTGATTATATCGTCAGCGGAGGAGGCGGTATGTTGATAGAAATGCCGGAACAGGACGGAGGATATCTTCATTATGTAAGGGTTGTTGTCAATGGGGATTACGTGACTTATGAAGTGAGGAAAATTTCACCGCCTTTGTGGGAATATTTTTTATATTATTTTTGGAAGGAAGCATTGTATTGGGCGCGTAATTTTTACGGTTCCGGATATATATTCGGCAGGAATACAGGAATTGTGCCGATACGAAAATAGTCGAAAATTAATGAACTGTGCTAAACTTTTTTGATAGAGGGGTAAGCCTTTCGCGCTCAAACAGTTTGCCTGCACTTCGTTCAGGCAAAAACTGCGCGCCGAAACAAGGGCGGGACAGGTTTCCCGTGGAAGCGTAAACCCTGGCTGAAAGTGAGTCCTATTAATTTTTATTTTTAATGACGAAAATAGGAGCAATTTAAAAAAAGGATAGACCAGAAGTCTACGATATAGGAACTGGTTGACATTTGGCAGTTACTTTGTGACAGGAATGAAAAGATAAGGATATGAAAGGACTCAGCCACAGAGGACACAGAGTGAAAAACATATAACTCTGTGTTCTCTAAAAAAGAAAGTTTTTATGGAGATGAGATCACAGAAACGGAACGGGCAGGAAAACTTTTTTAGCTAAAAGACTGATCCGTCTTTAATGGGGAATTCTTAATGCTAAAGAATTTCTCTGTGCTCTCTGTGGTTAACTTTTGACAATACCGGTTATAATTTAACGGAGGGAAAGATGAAAGATAAAAAATGGAAACCTGAAACACTGGGGATACATGGCGGGTATAGTCCGGATCCTGCTACAGGAGCCAGTGCTGTGCCTGTATATCAGACTGCGTCTTATGTGTTTAAAAACACACAGGATGCGGCGGATCTATTCGCGTTAAAGAAAAAGGGGAATATTTATAGCCGGCTTACGAATCCTACCGTTGAAGTTTTTGAAAAAAGGATCGCGGAACTGGAAGGAGGAACTGCGGCTGTTGCAGTGTCATCGGGTCAGGCGGCGATCAGTCTTGCGATACTTAATCTTGCGTCCGGCGGAGATGAAATAGTTTCTTCAAGTAGTCTTTACGGCGGAACATATACATTGTTCAATTATACTCTTCGAAAATTCGGCATTAAGTTTACGTTTGTTGATCCGGCAGAACCAAAGAATTTTGAAGGCGCGATCACGGATAAAACAAAGGCCATTTACGCGGAAACATTGGGAAATCCTGGGCTGGACGCGCTTGATTTTGAAAAGGTTTCCGGAGTGGCTAAAAAATATGGGATTCCTCTGATTGTAGATAATACGGTTGGAACTCCTTATCTGGTAAACCCTATAAAATACGGGGCTGATATTGTGGTGCATTCTGCTACAAAATATATAGGAGGACACGGCACTTCTATAGGCGGGATTATAATCGATGCAGGGCAATTTGATTGGGAGAACGGTAAGTTTCCACAGCTGGTAGAGCCGGATCCCAGTTATCATGGGTTGAGTTTTATCGAAAAATTCGGAAATGTTCCGGATGAAGGAAATATTGTTTTTGCGGCAAGGACAAGATTAAGTCTTTTACGGGATATAGGGTCCTGTTTGAGTCCGTTTAATGCTTTTCTCTTTCTTCTTGGGATTGAAACCCTGCATCTCAGGATGAGGAAGCACAGCGAAAATGCTTTAAAAATAGCCAAATTTTTGAATAAACATAAAAAAGTTTCATGGGTAAATTATCCCGGACTTTCCGGGCACCCACAGCATCAAATAGCACGGAAATACTTCAAAGATGGATTGTATTCCGGCCTTGTCGGGTTTGGAATAAACGGAGGACTTGAGTCGGGCAAGAATTTTATCGATGCTTTAGAACTTTTCAGTCATCTCGCGAATATCGGAGATGCTAAAAGTTTGGCAATCCATCCTGCTTCGACTACGCATCAACAGCTTTCTTCTGAAGAACAAAGATCAGCCGGTGTAACAGAGGATTTTATCCGTCTTTCCGTAGGAATAGAGGATGCCGATGATCTTATAAACGATCTTGAGCAGGCACTGGGAAAAGCTTGATTAGTCGTTGGTTGCTCGTTGTTAGTAACTGTCTCTCGACGGCGAATGAAAAAAAAGTAAAAAGGCAAAAGAAAAACTCTAAACACAAAACACTAAATCCTAAATAAGCCCAAATGGCCAAAATTAAAAGCACAAAACTATAGCAGGGAACGCGTTTTTTTTAGGTTTGAGGGTTTAATTTTTTAATTTATTTAGTGTTTAGGATTTAGAGTTTAGAGTTTCTGGGGTGTGTAACGAGTGAAGTGGCTGCCGCGACAATTTGTTCAGAGAAATAAAGGCGATAATAATGATATATGATGATATTACTTGTACTGTAGGCAATACTCCGCTTGTACGATTGAATAAGATAGGACAGGGCCTTCCCGGAAAAATAATTTTAAAGCTGGAATCCTTTAATCCTCTTTCCAGTGTTAAGGATCGTGTCGCGGTAGCTATGATAAATACCGCGGAGAAAGAGGGTAAGATCAGAAAACAGGGACTTATAATTGAACCTACAAGCGGGAATACCGGGATTGGATTGGCTTTTATTTGCGCTTGTCGAGGATATCAGCTAATATTGACCATGCCGGAGAATATGAGTAAAGAAAGAAGAACATTATTAAAGGCATTAGGCACTAAGGTTGTTCTTACTTCTGCTGATAAAGGCATGCAGGGGGCAGTCGATAAAGCGTACGCGCTTATTAAAAAACATCCGGATGCGTTTATGCCTCAGCAGTTCAACAATCAGGCTAATCCGAGGGTTCACCGAGAAACAACAGCCCGCGAGATATGGGAAGATACAGAAGGGGATGTGGATATATTTGTGGCTGGGATTGGTACCGGAGGGACAATTACCGGGTGCGCGGAATTTTTTAAAGAAAAAAATAAAGGGATAAAAATAGTAGGGGTAGAACCGTCCGGGTCAGCTGTGATCTCAGGAGAAAAAAAAGGAACTCATAGAATAGAAGGTATTGGAGCGGGCTTTATTCCTCAAATATTAAAAAAAGAACTGATAGATGAGATAATAAAAGTTAGCGATGAAGAAGCAGTTAAATATACAAGGCTTTTAGCCCTGGAAGAAGGTCTCTTTGCGGGGATATCATCGGGCGCGAATGTTGCCGCGAGTGTATGCATTGCTGAAAGGCCCGAGAATAAAGGCAAAAATATTATAACTATACTTTGTGATACAGGCGAACGTTATTTGAGTACGTGGATATTTAGTCGTTAGTCGATGGTCGGGTGTCGTTAGTAGGACAGAAATAAGTAAAAAAGATAAAGGAAAAAGGAAAAAGTTGATGATAAAAAGGAAAGATGAAAATAGCGAAAAAAACAGTGTCGGAATTGTGGATACAAAATATTATGATGCTCCTCAAGGAGAAAATTTTGTTCTGGAAAACGGCGCTATTCTTAAACATTTAAGAATAGCATATGAAACATACGGCAATCTTAATGAGGAAAAAAGTAATGCTATACTCATTTGTCATCCGCTTTCAGGCGACGCGCATGCGGCCGGATATCATTCGGGAGATAAAAGTCCCGGGTGGTGGGATGAGATGATAGGTCCGGGTAAGGCTTTTGATACTAAGAAATATTTTATTATTTCGTCAAATGTTATAGGCGGATGCAAAGGGTCGGTCGGCCCCAAATCGATAAACCCTTCTACTGAAAAACCTTATAGTTTGAGTTTTCCGATTGTTTCTATCCGGGATATGGTGAATGCTCAGAAGAAGCTGATTGATTTTCTCGGCATAAAAAGACTGCTTTCGGTTTGCGGTGGATCAATGGGAGGGATGCAGGCTCTGCAATGGGCTATATCGTATGCGGATAAAATTTTTTCTTGTATTCCGATTGCGACTACATATAAGCATTCAGCGCAGCAGATTGCTTTTGATGAAGTGGGACGGCAGGCTATTATGGCGGATCCGGAATGGAACGGAGGAGACTATTATCACAAAAATCCTCCTTCAGCAGGTTTATCCGTCGCGAGGATGATCGGGCATATTACTTATATGAGCAATAAATCCATGGAAAATAAGTTCGGAAGGATGCTTAAAAAAGAAGAACTTGGATATGAATTTACTTCCGAGTTTGAAGTCGAAGGATATCTTCGTTACAGGGGAGACAGCTTTGTGAAAAGGTTTGACGCTAATTCGTATCTTTATCTTACCAAAGCAATGGATTATTTTGACGTTCAAAAGGACAAAAAACTTTGTGAGGTTTTCGACGGGATAAAGACGGAATTTTTAATTATAGCTTTTAGCTCGGATTGGCTTTATCCTCCGCATCAGTCAAAAGATATAGTAAAAGCTCTTAAAATGAACGGGATAGATGTAACATATTGTGAAATAACTTCTGATTTTGGACATGACGCGTTTCTTCTTAAATCCGAAGCGGAAACAAAGCTAATAAAACATTTTCTTAAAAATATGAAGGAAAAACGGGAGAGACCATGACTAGCAAAAGAAAAGAAGACCTTAGGTTTGACCATAAAATAATAGGGAGTATGGTCGACAAGGATGCCAGAGTTTTGGATGTTGGATGCGGGGACGGTGATCTTCTGGAGTATCTGGTTCTTCAAAAGGGGGTAAAAGGAAGCGGAGTTGAAATCAATGAGGATGCTATATATAAATGTGTTGAAAAAGGCTTAAGTGTTTCGCATGGGGATATAGATTCGGGACTTAAGGAATATCCGGATAAACTTTTTGATTATGTTATTTTTAATCAGACCATGCAGCAGGTTCATAGGCCGAAAGAGGCGATAAAAGAAGCTCTCAGGGTTGGAAGAAAGGTTATAGTAGGATTTCCGAATTTTTGTTATGTAACGGCGCGTTTTCAGATATTTTGTAAAGGTTGTGTTCCTGCGACAGAGTCTTTGCCGTATTCCTGGTACGATACTCCTAACCTGCATTTTCTAAGCATAAAAGATTTTATTAATTTTTGTAAAGAACAGAGAATCCGCATAGAAAAAAGCAGGTTTCTTTCCAATCGGGGAATTGTCAGATTTTTGCCCAATATATTTGCTCTTAACGCTGTGTTTCAAATCGCGGAGTTTTAACAAAAAGAGCTGGAGAATTAGGAGCTGTCCTGTTTGTTGTCTATGCGCTGATATTTTTCCGTGTCAGAGCTTTGTCAATCAGGATGTGTAATATTATACCTTTTGCCTTTGAGAGAAAGCGCAATCTGTTTTTGGAGGAAAAGAGCTGACGAAGCAATTCCTGTGACAAAGGAAAAAGATTGACGGTTTGCTTTGAAATATAAAACGTATTATAAAATGAACAACGAAAGATTCCTAGTATATTATGAGATGCTTAATAAGGAGCAGAAAGAGGCTGTAGACGCTATTGACGGGCCTATTCTTATTTTAGCCGGGCCAGGAACAGGCAAAACCCAGCTGTTATCAGTGCGTACTGCTAATATTGTAAAGCAAAAAAAGTGCGCTCCGGACAACATTCTTATTCTTACATTTACAAACGCGGCGGCCCGGGCTATGCGGGAAAGGCTGGCTTTGATCATAGGGCATGAAGGCTATAATGTCGATGTTGAAACTTTTCACGGTTTTGCCAATTCCATAGTGCTGGAATCGGAAAATGCCATAAAGTTTGTCAAAAATAAAATAGAAATAAGCGAAGTCGAAAAAATACGGGCAATAGAATACATTCTTGATAATGATGAAGGCGTCGAAGGTTTGAGGCCTTTTGGCGCTCCGTATATTCATCGGAGGGAGATTGAGGGGAGAATAAGCGAACTTAAAAAAGAAGATATTTCTCCCGAGGATTTTAAAAGAGAATTGAAAAGTTTAAAGCCTGATGGTATTAATGTAGAAGAAAAACATATTTCCAGGTTAAAAGCGCTGAGTATTTTATATGACAAATATGAAGCTCTAAAGGATACGGAACGGACCGTACTTTTTGATGAACGCGGACGCATAGATTATGATGATATGATACTTGTTGCTATTGAAGCTCTGAAAAAAGACGAGGGGCTGAGAGATTCTTTTAGGGAGCAGTATCGTTATATCATGGTTGACGAATATCAGGATACGAACGGCGCTCAGTTGGACCTTTTGTTTTCGATTCTGGATCCGGAAAAGAAAAATTTATGCTGTGTCGGAGATGATGACCAGGCTATATACAGATTTCAGGGCGCCGCATTGTCGAATTTTCGTGTTTTAAAAGAAAAACTGGCTGAATTGCGCGTGATTTCTTTGTCAAAAAACTATAGATCGACAAAAAAAATAGTGGATTTTTCGCAGGAGATAATAGGATTATTAGACAAAGATGAACGGGTTGCTGAAAAAAAATTTGACGCATGCGGAACATGTAAGGAAGGTAATGTTTCTTTTTCGGAATTTTTAACAGAAGAAGAGGAGTTGTCTTTTCTGGTCACTGAAGTCAGGCGCCAGGCAGAAAGAATAAGAGAGGATGCAAACCTTTCGGAAGAAAACAAGAAAAAGCCGTTTAACAATATTGCCGTACTGGTAAGGAAAAGAAAGCAGATACTGAAAGTGATAGACGCTTTTTTGAAAGCGGGCATTCCGTATGCTACTGACGGAAAAGAAGATATACGGCGCGAAAAAAGGGTTCGGCAGATGCTTGATGTTCTCGAGCTTGCCAGAATAGATCTTCGGGACACGGAAAGAAAATCACTGGCTCTTTATAAAGTTCTTAGCGCGGATTATACGGAGATTCCGTATTCTGATATAGTAAGTTTTATAGCCTTTGTTAATGCCGGAAAAATGAACGCGAGGAAAGAACAGGGGTTTAGTTCTCAGGGATTTAATCTTTTTGAACAGTTTTCGAATAGTTTTTTTGATTTCAAAAAAGACGCGGATGGAAACGCGCTTTTTCCCGAAGAAAACGAGTCTCGGAATCTAGATATCGCCAAAAAGGTTAGATTGAAAAATGCGCATGCGATGCATACAGGGGCATGGGCGATACATCGCGTGTTAACAGAAAGTGACAGCCGTCCGGTTCATGATATTCTTATGCAGTTCATATCTGATATGAGGCTTTACAATTTCATCTTAAAAAGGTACGAACAGGACAAGATATTTCGTTTGAGAGAGTTAAGAGCGCTTGTATCTTTTATAAATATGATCAAACAAGCCGATCTTGCCGATCCGGCATTGAAACTTTCGGATATGGTTGAAGAGCTGGAACTGAGGGAAACGCATGGGATGCCCGTACAGGGAGAACTGGCAACCTTGAGTCAGGACGGTGTCCGGATATATACCGCGCATGCGTCTAAAGGACTTGAATTTTATTCTGTTTTTGTTCCGTTCTGTCTTGAGCGAAAAAGCTGGCCGCTTCGGGCAAAACCGGATGTGGTTCCGCTTCCTTCCCTGATTTACAAAAGTAAGGAGCGTTTGGAGGAAAAAAGCAGAATAAAGCTTTTAAATCTTTACGATGAATTGCGGTTGTTTTATGTAACCGCAACAAGGGCAAAAGCTAATATAATATATACGTTTACACCTGCGGAAAAGGTTATTATAAGTTCATTTTTGAGCCGTTTAAATGTTAAAACGAGGAAGGCTTCTCCTCCTGACGAGGAGAGATTTCTTGTTGAATATTTAAAAAAAAGAACTGTTTCTGATGTTTATGAAGAGGTGCCTGCGGCTTTAAAAGATTTAGTCGGTAATATTAGTTTAAATCCTACGAGTCTAAATAACTATATCAGTTGTCCCAGAAAGTTTTTACATGATAATATTCTCCGGCTTCCGGGAAAGAAAAATCAGAATCTTGTTTTCGGAAATTGCTGTCATAAAGCATTGGAAGAGGCTTATTCTTTTTATATGAAAAAAGGCAAAGGACTTGATTTTGAAAAATTCAAGGCTGTTTTTAAGCGGGAAATGTATTTTTACGGGGTTAATGATGCCATCAGGAGCGGGTGTATGTCTAAACTTGAGCGGTTGAGAGATTGGTACGAAAAAGAATTTAAATGTCCTGTTATGCCGCTTGATCTTGAAAACAGATTGGAAATATTTTTGCCCGGGGGTATAGTGTTTAAAGGGACTTTTGATAAAATCGAAGAAGAAGATGAGAACACTATAAGAGTTATTGATTATAAAACAGGCAAACCTGATAAGCATGTTAAAGCGATTGCTAATTGCAGGGATCTTTTTGCCTATGAATGCGATGATTATTACCGACAGCTGGTGGCGTATAAAATGCTTTATGAAAGGGCTATTTCTTCCGGAACCGGAAAAAAAGTAGTAAAAGGGGTGCTTCAGTTTTTAGAGCCGGTAGGAGTGACAGTTAAAAAATATGGTTTGGAAAAAGGCGCTTATCATAAAGAGATAGTGTTTTTGCCGGATGAGAAAGTTGAAGAATTAGAAAAAGTTATAACGCGCTGTTGGAGAGATATTCAGGACTTGAATTTCGATAAATTATCGGAGAGAGATGAGAAGGAAAGATGTAAGTGGTGTGAATATGATGCGCTGTGCTGGCAAAATTAAAACACGAACGGATATAGTTATGGAAAAGACTGAAAGGGAGATAAGGGGATTTACTGTCAGGGCACGTATTCCGTGCTCAAACAGTTCTCGGATAATCTAACTGGATGAACAAGCTTCGTCATTCAGGCTGTGTCGCAATTCAAATTTTGTCTTTGCGAGGGAGCAAGAGCGACCGCGGCAATCTCAGAAAGAATTAAGAAAGAAATTAACCACAGAGGACATAGAGAAAAAAATGCAAAAAATTCCAACTCTGTGTTCCTCCATAGAGAGAGTCTATAGCTATTCTGGGCAAGAAAATGTCTGGTTTTCTGATGCTAACAAATTTCTCAGTGTTCTCTGTGGTGAATTTTAAAAGAAAAGGAGAGAAACATGAACAAAAAATATATTTTGGATTTCAAAATTAATGAGCAGGTTGATTCATTTTTTATGCTTAGGAAAAAAAATCTCAAGTTGACCAAACATGATAAACCATATTTGGAGATGACATTATCGGATAAAACAGGAAAAATAGAAGGCAGGTTGTGGGATGACGCGGATAAGTTTAATGAATATGCCGACACCGGGGATGTTGTTCACGTAAAAGGCGTTGTGGATAAATTCAGGGAATCCAAACAGCTTAAAGTGGATTTTTTTGCCAAGGCTGATGAAAGGGCTTTTAAGTATGAAGACATGGTCAGGGTGGCAGAAAGCACAGAAACTGATTACAATGAAGTGGTAGCGTATCTAAGAACAATAAAAAATCCATGGATAAAAAAAATAGCCGATCTTTTTGTTGAAGATAAAACTTTGATGGCAGCCTTAAAAGAAGGAGTGGGCGGAAAAAGCTGGCATAATGCCTATATCGGAGGGCTTTTGGAACATACATATGAAGTTATGTGTATTGCGAATAAAATGTGTGAATTGTATCCGCAAGCTGACAGAGATGTAACGCTTTTTGGCGCGTTTATCCATGATATAGGAAAAGTCATTGAATTGGATGCGAAAAAACTCGAGTATACGACAGAGGGAGGACTTTTGGGGCATATTGCTATTGGTTACGGTATATTGCATGAAAAAATCCGGGAAATTCCCGAATTCCCAAAAGAGCTCAGTCTGAGACTTAAGCATATTATGTTGAGCCATCACGGGGAATATGAACAGCAGTCGCCGGTTTTACCCAAGACTTTGGAAGCTACTATTGTATATCAAACGGATGACCTTGTTTCACAGGCAAACGCTATAAAAGAGATTCAATTATTGCAGGGTGAAGAGGGACGAGTCTGGAGTGATTATGTCTTTATAAAGAACAGGAAATATTATATTAAGGATTCAGGAGCCGAAGAATGGCGTTCACCAACTTTTGAGGAGAAAAATACTATAGGGCCTGTTAATGCGGAAGTGCCTTTAGATAAAATGGAACAGGAAGAGCCTATAGAGCAAATAGAACAGGAAGAAGATATTTCCGATTTTTTTGCGGAGTAGGGACGCAATGCTTTGCGTCCAAAACCGTGAATGGTGAACATGACAAAGCTTGGAGGAGGAATGCAAAGTATTTTGCCGGAACGGCAAGCATTCCGTGCTCAAACAATTTGCCCTTACATGGTTTGGGCAAAAACTGCGCGCGGAACGCTCGCCCTTCCGGCAAAATAGCGGTTGGTAAATAGGAAAAAGGGAAAACATCCCATCCATCTTTGCGAGGAGGAACGAAGTGACGACGCGGCAATCTCGATAGAAGGAAAAAGGAAAGAAAAACCACAGAGGGGACAGAGACACAAAGAAGGCGCCTGCGGCGCCGTTCAAGGTTCGAGGTTCAAGGTTACATCTGTTGACGGTTAACGCAAAAAAGGGGAAATCCTAAACGCAAAACACTAAACTCTAAATAAATCCAAATGGACAAAACTAAAAATACAAAACTGCGGAAATGGTAGTTTTTTTGTTTGCAATTTTAAGTTTTTAGATTATTTAGAGTTTAGGGTTTAGGATTTAGAGTTTATCTGTTAAAGGTAGAGAGCAATTTTGATAAAAATAAAAGTTGTAGCGGCGGAGTTTCCCTGTCAGTCTAACTACATAGGGAGGATATGGATCGTTCGGAATTTGAAAAACTGGTTGTTGTCGCGGTTGAAAGACTGCCTCTTCGATTTAAGAATAAACTGGAAAATGTGGATATAGTCATTGAAGACTCTCCTGCAAAGCAGGATATGTGTTCAGATAATGTGGAGGGAAAGGGGTGTGTTCTCGGACTTTACAGGGGAGTTCCTTTAAATAAGAGGACTCATTATTACGGTATGGTAATGCCGGATAAGATAACGATTTTTCAGAAAAACATAGAACGCTTGTCAAAAGGCAAAAAGGATCTGTCTAAGATAATAACGCGCACTCTTTATCATGAGATAGCGCATGATTTTGGGTTTAGTGATAAATGTTTGAAAGAAAAAGGGCTATATTGATTCTTTGGATGTGCCGTACGGAAAAAGACAATCTTGTGAATTTTAAAATTTGTATACGTGTTTTCGGGAAGTTCCCCGAATGTTGTCAATATAGACCGGCCCTGTATAGGTAATTTTATCCGATTCTATACGTACGGAGATTTTTCGCACATCTTTTCGAAATTCACTGTTTACTTTAATCCCCCGCCAGTCAATGCTTCCGTCAGCTATATTGGCCGTAATAGTCGTCCATTTGCCGGGGGTGATTTTGAATGCGCGGGACATTTCCGTGAAATGCCAGTTTTCTCCTGTAGTAACGATAAGTTTTCCTTTTAGACCGGCCGGTCCGTTTGCCGGTAGATATATGTCGGCGCTGATGAGATCGAATTTGTTGAGATCAAGAAAATGTTCTATTTCGCAGAGAGCTGCCGTCCATGTGTCTCCGGGGAATTTTGAGTACAATTCAATGCTGGATCCGTCTTTATGTTCGGGGCTTTCAGCTATTTTTAATGTTTCAGCGACATAGTCATCTTTTTCAAGCGTCCAGGAAGGTATTTCCCATCCTTCTTTATTTTTTTCAAAATCATAAAAAGTCTTGGATCTTGAAAATATATGTTTCGCGAAAAAAGATTTTTTATTTTTTAACTGGACAGATGATTTTTTTATGTTCTTGGACGGTTTAATGTTGATGCTTACTTGGACGATCTTTTCTTTTAACAGGTAACCGCTGAAAACCAGCAGGCAAAGGACAACTATTGAAATCGCGGCCGAGGGTAATCTTTTTTTAAGATGGAAAATGATCGGGGTTTCTTTTTGAAATTCGTTTCCCAGCCAATAATCTTTATCTTTTGTGGTAGTTCCAAAATATGTTCGGGAAAGTTCCAGATCGATTCTGTCTTGTGTTTTTTTGTTGTCAGTCAAACCGCGCATTTTTACCCTTTATGATTGTTAATATTAAAATGGAATTTAGTGCTATAAAATCATGGTCATACTATACCTTATAAAAATAAAATATCAAAATTTTTTAAGCAAAAAATTTCTTTTGTCTTTTAAAGAAAGACATAAAAATATACTATATTTACTTTGAATTGTATCTGTGTTATACTTTAACAAAATGTTGCCTGGATGATTCTGCATTATGGATTGAAACGGTGCAAATGATACTAGGAGGAAAAATGAAGATCATTTCTGTCGCGAGTCAAAAAGGTGGATGCGGAAAGACTACGTTTGCCGTAAATATAGCGGGCGCGTTGTCCATGTCCGGTAAAAAAACACTTTTGATTGATCTGGATCCGCAAGCACATGCTACTTTTGCTTTAGGCTGTATCCACGAATCCGTAGAAAGAAAAAATTCTTATGATATTTTCAGGGCTTATTTTGACAACCTTGAGATCAGTTATGATCAGATAGTTATTGATGATAAGCGTGAAAAATATTCGCTTATTCCGGCCAGTATGATGTTAAGCGCCGCAGAGATTAATCTCGGAGGGGTAAGCGGAGCAGCTTCCATATTGTTACGCGCTTTATCCGATCCTTTTTTCAAAAACTATGAATATGTAATTATAGATTCTCCTCCGAATTTCGGGTTTTTGACGCTGAACTCGATGTATGCCGCTGATATTATTCTGGTTCCGATTGATTCCAGTTATTTTTCGTATAACGGGATCAATAGTGTTTATCGCGTGGCTCAGCTTCTGGAAAGAGAAACAGGAAAAAACCCTTTTATTTCTTTTGCTCTGAGTATGCACGATCAAAGATCAAAATTTGCCAGACAACTGGAAGCGGATACAAAACTTAAAGTCGGCCCGTATCTTTTAAATTCAAAAATACGAGCCAGCGTACGCCTCAGAGAAGCTCCGAAGTTTGGTAAGACTATATTCGAACATGATCCAAAAAGTTCTGCTGCGAAAGATTTTTATGATCTTACAAATGAAGTTGTGGTTTCGGATAACAGAAAAATAGGGGTTTCTGTTAAAGAATTTTTGTTTCATGCCCCGGAAGCCGGAGCAGTCTATGTGTTGGGTGATTTTAATTCCTGGCAGAAAACTGAAGTGAGCAGACTCGCAAAGTTGGAGAATGGATATTGGTCAGCTCATTTTATTCTTGATAAAGGTAAGTATAGATATAAATTCCTGATTGATGACGAATGGATGCGCGACCCAAAAAACCCTAAGGTTAAAATGAATGTTTTTGGAACGGCGGATTCTATTCTCATTGTCTGAGCCCGGATACGATAGCTTTCCCTGTTAATCGGTTTGTAAAGGTCTTTAATTAAACGCCTTTATCCTTTTTTCTTGAATTTTTCAAAAAATACTTGAATAAACAGCTAAAGTATTGTTTAATACTTTTTAAATATGTGTATCACTACTAATCTTAATAATATAATAACGAAAGGAAAAGATATGTCGCAGCCGATAGTTTATTCAAAGGAAAAAGAAAATATTGTTCTTAGGTATGAAGGAAATCCTATAATAACAAAAGAACACGTTCCAGCCGCAGCAAAAGGTGTTTATAATTCAGGGTGCATAAAGACAAAAGAAGGCAAATATGTAATGTTGTGCAGGGTAGAAACCCCTTCGATGAAACAGCTTATATGGCCCGCGGATTCGGATAATGGTATTGATTTTAAATTCAGGCCGGCGCCGATAAAGATGCCGGATGACGATGTTTTTAAGGAATATACAACCGGGATGTATTATGATCCCAGAGTTACGGAGATAGATGGGAAATATTATGTTGTTTTCGCGTGTCATAGCGGACATTCGTGCCGATTAGGAATGCTGGAATCTTCGGACATGAAGGATTTTAAATGGAAAGGATTTATTTCTGAAACAGACAACCGTAATGGGGTTCTTTTTCCTGAGAAAATAAATGGTTTGTATTGCAGACTGGATAGGCCTAATACAGGAGATGGAAAAGGGTACATATGGGTTTCTTATTCTCCTGATCTTATACATTGGGGGCAGTCAAAAGCTGTGGCAGTTACACAGGATGAGTGGGGTTGGAAAAAGAACGGCCCCGGAGCGGCACCTATTAGAACGGAGAAAGGCTGGCTTGTTATCTATCATGCTGTAAATGTCCAGTGCGCGGCTCAATATGTTTATCACCTTGGGGTTATGCTTTTGGATATAAATGATCCTTCAAAGGTCATTGCTCGCGCTAAAGCGCCTATTCTTTCGCCTGTTGAGGATTATGAACTTAATGGGCTTACCTATGCCGTTGTTTTTACCTGCGGTGCTGTTGCGGAAGATAGCGGAGAAGTCAAAATATATTACGGCGGAGCAGATACTGTGCAATGCCTGGCTACAGCGAAGATAGATGATCTTATTGATGCTTGTTTTAACAGATAATAGTCCGGGTCTTAGTCGGCAGGTTTTTAGCTTCGTGGATTCGGGGTTATTTGGCGGTTGATCTTTAGACAGGGGATGAGGCACATTTGGGTTAAGGTGCTTCATCCCCTTTCTTTTTATCCTTTTATATAAATATTAATCATGACAAAATTTAATGTTTCACCTGAAAAATTCAAGGAACTTATTTCTCGGATGGAAAGTGTTGGTGTTAAAGAAAACGACTTGATTGAACGATTTATAAGATCAAGCGGCCGTGGCGGGCAGAATGTTAATAAGGTTGCTACTTGTGTGTATTTAAAGCATCTTCCTACGGGGATAGAAGTTAAGTGCTCAAGGGAAAGATCTCAGGCTATTAACCGATTTTTTGCCCGCAGAATACTTGTTGGAAAGATCGAGCGTATTATTCTGAAAAAGTCTTCGGAAGAAGCTCAGAGAATTGAAAAGATCAGAAGGCAAAAACGGAAAAGATCTAAAAGAGCAAAAGAAAAAATGCTTGCGAAAAAAAAAGAAAGATCGACTAAAAAAGTTTTGAGAAAACGCGTAAAAATAGAAAATGAAGAATAGCTAAACTTATATAATACAAGGATTTGTTGACATGAAAAAGATTGCGCTGGATCTGCATGATATATACAATAAACATTGCGCGATAGAAAATGCGCTTAATGAAGTGTTTCAAGAGGCCCGGGATAAAAGAATAAAACTTATTGAGATAATACCGGGAAAAGGATCCGGCCAATTAAAAAAAAGAGTATTGAAGTTTCTTGAAAGAAACAAGAATCTTTACCATAGGATAGATAAGGATACCAAAAACTGGGGCAGGTTGTTTGTTCGGATGAAATAACGGCAACGGGAGAAAAATATGGGTAAAATCAGAGATTCCTGGGGGTCAAGGTTAGGGATCATCATGGCTGTTGCGGGATCAGCGGTGGGATTGGGAAATTTTTTAAGGTTTCCGGTGCAAGCGGTCAGAAACGGCGGCGGAGCGTTCATGATCCCTTATTTTACGGCACTTCTTTTGGTCGGTATTCCTCTTATGTGGATAGAATGGTCCATAGGACGTTTTGGCGGAGGATTCGAACATTCCACCGGGCCCGGAGTTTTTCACAGTTTATGGAAAAAGAACAGATTTATTAAATATTTTGGAGTTATAGGTATTTTTGGTCCTCTTGTAATTATGATCTATTATACTTATATTGAATCCTGGACCCTTGCCTATAGTTTTTTCTCATTAGTACAGAAATATACGGGTATTCAGGACCAGGTATCTATGCAGGCTTTTTTAAGGGGATTCCAGGGGCTTGAAAGGAATTCATATTTTTCGAATATGGTACCCGCATATGTTTTTTTTCTTATAACCTTTTTTATTAATATGTTTGTTTTGTCTCATGGTATAAAGGGAGGGATTGAACGTTTTTGTAAATTTGCAGTGCCTACTCTTTTTATATTTGCCATAATATTGGCTGTCAGAGTTTTAAGTCTTGGGGCGTTAGACCCGGCAAGGCCTGATTGGAATATTTCCGGTGGGTTGGGGTATTTGTGGAACCCTGATTTCGCGCAGTTAAAAAGTGCTAAAATATGGCTGGCAGCTACGGGACAGATCTTTTTTACTTTGAGTGTAGGAATAGGCGTTATTTTAACATATGCCAGCTATCTGAAAAAAGGTGATGATGTGGCTTTATCAGGACTGACTGCGGTAAGTATGAATGAGATTGCAGAAGTACTATTAGGCGCAAGTATTATCATTCCAGCTGCGTTTGTTTTTTTCGGTCCGGCTTCAATTGCGGATATCGCAAATTCCGGAGCTTTTAATCTGGGGTTTGTAACAATGCCTTTGATCATTAATAGAATGTTATTTCCTGAAATTATTGGATTTTTGTGGTTTGGTCTTCTTTTTCTTGCAGGAGTAACATCTTCTGTATCTTTAGCTCAGCCAGCCATTGCTTTTTTAGAGGATGAATTCAATCTTTCCCGCAAACGGGCAGTAGCGATATTTGGCGCAGTGACTTTTGTAGCGTGCAATGCGGCTATATTTTTTCTGGGTAAAGGTGTTGTTGATGAATTGGATTTTTGGGGCGGTACATTTTGTCTTGTTCTTTTCGCAACAGTAGAGGTAATTCTTTTTGCATGGGTATTTGGAATTGAAAAGGCATGGGAAGAGGTTCATCACGGTGCTGATATGCGTATTCCTGGTATTTATAAATATATAATGAAATATGTTACTCCCGCATTTCTTCTTTTTGTGCTGGGGGCCTGGTTCGTGCAGGAATGGCTGCCTATTATGCGTATGGATAATGTTTCCGCGGAAAACAGGCCTTATGTATTGGCGACACGTATAGCATTGTGGATATTGTTTCTTATCCTGGCAGTATTGGTCAAGATTGCCTGGCAAAAACGAAAGCTTGTGGAGAAAAAAGCATGACTATATTCGGATGGATATTTATGACAATATCATGGAGCATGATATTGTTCTTGGCATTATTTTGTTTTTTGAGAATTTTTAAAAAAAATAAAGTAGATTGATTTTTTTTCTTGCATTAATATTTATATTCATATATATTATATATTAGTAGAATATTAAAACTATTAAATAAGCATAAACTACTAGTAACAAGAATATGTACTTTCGCTGAGAAAAGGAGGAAAAGGGCATGGAGAAGGATGTAGCAGTATTTTCGAAAAACAAATATCAGGATGTTAAAATACGATTATCTGAATATCAGGGCAATGATGTTATTGATATCAGGATATGGACACAGCCTCCGCAGGGGGACGAAAAAGTTCCAACAGGGAAAGGCATTAACATTAATGTTAAACTTTTTACTGAGTTAAAAACCGCGATTGATAAGCTTGAAGCAGAACTTAAAGAAGCTAACATGATTTAATATTGTTTTAGCGTATAAGGTATGTTCTTGGTCAGCTTTGAATGAATAACGGTTTGATTTGCAGCGGTAAAAAATAAGAACGAAATAAGTTTTCAGGGAAAATTAGTTAATGCTGTATTTGCATTTAAAATAAAAAAAAAAAGGAGTCTTTTAAGGCTCCTTTTTTTTGTTTAATAATAAATTTGACTCTGCACGATTTTGATATATTCTTTATGCATAGATGTCTCCGGATTTCGACAAGGAGCTTAATTTTGCTATGAAATCTAATAACACGACAGGGGGTGGGGGTATGGGCGGTAGAAGTATTATTACAGTTAAGGGTAAACCCTTAAATTTGGCAGGAGAGAAAAAAGAAATAGGGCAAAATGCGCCGGATGTTGTTTTGCTGGATCCCGATTTAAACGAAGTCAGGCTAAGTAAATATTTTGATAAAATAAAACTTATAGCTTCTGTGCCGTCTCTTGATACGCCTATATGTGATTTGGAAATAAAACGTTTTAATGACGAAGCAGTAAAACTATCCAAAGAGATCGTGATCATTTTTATCAGTATGGATTTGCCGTTTGCTCAAAAGAGATTTCGTCAAAGTTACGGAATAAAGAAAGTTCATATACTGTCAGATCATAAAAATGCTGATTTCGGAGAAAAATACGGTGTTTTAATCGAAGAAATGCGGTTACTAGCGCGGGCGGTTTTTGTTGTCGACAAAAAAGATAAAATAAAATACGCGGAATATGTTGATGAGCTTACGAATCATCCGAATTATGATAAGGCCTTGGCAGTGTTGGGAAGTCTGGTGGAATGAAGTGATTCGTGATCAGTGGTGGGTTGATGGTGAGGGGTGTCTTGTCCTGACATAGCTTGGAGGGGAAAGGCAAAGTATTTTGCTGGAAGGGCAAGCATTCCGTGCTCAAACAATTTGCCCTCACTTGATTCGGGCAAAAACTGCGCTCAGAACGCTCGCCCTTCCAGCCAAATAGCGGTTGGTGAATAGGAAAAAGGGAAAACATCCCATCCGTCTTTGCGAGGAGGAACGAAGTGACGACGCGGCAATCTGCAGGGGAAACAGGGATGGTTTGTTGGACAGGCATGTCTCCGAAATTTTGGTTTTTGTTTTTATAAGTTAAAAAAGAAAGCAGTAATAATATATGGATATTTTCATGAAAGAAGCTTTGGAAGAGGCGAAAAAGGGATTGAGAGAAGGCGGAATACCAATAGGCTCGGTTTTAGTTCGAAACGATAAAATAATAGGAAAAGGGCATAATAGACGGGTTCAAAATAATGATCCGATAATGCATGCTGAGATAGACTGTATTCAGAATGCAGGAAGGATAGGGAGTTATAAAGATGCGGTGCTATACTCGACTCTGATGCCGTGCTTTTTATGTTCAGGAGCTATTGTCCAGTTTGGTATAAAGAAAGTAATAGCAGGTGAGTCCGAGACATTTTCCGGAGCAAAAAAGTTTATGCAGGAACATGGAGTTGAAGTTGTAGATTTGGACTTGAACGAATGTAAAGATCTGATGAAGTCTTTCATTGAAAAGAATTCCGAACTTTGGAATGAAGATATAGGGGAGTTATAATTGTCAGTTAGGAATTAGGGACGGTCAAAATAGGGGGTATAATCATCTTATCTTTGCGAAGCCTGAGGCAGACGTCCGCCAGAGGCGGATCGCATATTATAGCGGAAAGGCCGTGGCAATCTCCATAACAATAAAATTATTTTTTTTATTTCCATCGAGATTGCCGCGGCCGCTCTTGCTCCCTCGCAAAGACGTGGAAAGATTGCCGCGGCCGCTCTTGCTCCCTCGCAAAGACGACAGACGAAAGTAGCAGATGGTTGACAGCAATGTGTAATTGCTTGGAGTTATGTGGATGATATATTAGAAGAAAAGATAAGGAGTCCGGATCTCGCCGGAGGACGGGCAGGCGGGACAGGTTTCCTCTAGAAGGATAAACCCTAGCTGAAAGTGCGTTCCGTTATTTTTATTATGAATTCTAAAAAAACAATAACAGTTTCAATGATATTGGCCGGAGCTACCGCGATTATGTCGCAGGTGGTATTTATGCGGGAATTTCTGGTGATTTTTTATGGAAATGAAATATCTATAGGTATTATTCTTGCAAGCTGGCTTATCTGGGGGGCTTGTGGAAGTTTATTGATTGGAAGATTTTCAGACCGAATATCTTCAAAAATGATGGTATTTTCAATGTGCCAGGCTTTGCTGGCTTTTATTCTGCCGGCGACATTATTGCTTATCAGATCTTCAAAAATCTTTATGGGGATTACAACAGGCGAAATTACCGGTTTTTCTTCGATGTTTATTTCTACTTTTATTATTTTAAGTGTTTCCTGCGTAATAATGGGTTTTATGTTTAGCCTAGGATGCCGTATTTATCGTGACATTACGGATGCTCCGTCGCTTAGTGTGGCCCGTGTTTATATTATGGAAGCGGTAGGAGCGCTTTTCGGAGGGGTTCTGGTCAGTTATTTTATGGTTCCGCGCCTTAGTTCTTATACTATAATATTTTTTCTGGCTATTTTAAATCTCGCGGCATCTGTTTTTGTACAGTTTCATGGAGAGAGAACAAGGATTAGAAAGATTGTTTTTAATCTTACGGTCGGTGTATTTATTGTTATAGTATGCGCGTTGTTTCTGGGAGGAGCGAGCTGGTTAAAGAACTTTTCGTTTGAGCGGTTATGGAGCGGTTTTGATGTTTTGGAGTCAAAAAATTCGATATATGGGAACATAACAGTTACTCGAAAAGGCGAGCAGAGGTCTTTTTATGAAAATGGACTCCATTTATACACGGTTCCGGATCTTCTTTCCTCTGAAGAAGCAGTTCATTTTACGCTTTTAGAGAATGAAAGTGTTGAAGATGTTCTTCTGATAGGCGGCGGTATAGGAGGGCTTGTTGAAGAAGCCTTAAAACATCCGGTTAAAAAGGTCGATTATATTGAACTGGATCCTGTTATGATCCGTATGGCGAAAAAATATCTTAAAAAAGAGAATGTTGCTTTTTTTCAAGATCCCAGGGTAAATGTTGTCAATATGGACGGACGTTTTTTTGTCAAAAAGACCCGAAATAAATATGATTGCGTAATAATAAATCTGGGTGACCCCTATACGGCTCAGCTTAATCGTTTTTATACCGTAGATTTTTTCAGGGAAATAGATAGAGTTTTAAAGCCCGGAGGAATTATCTCTTTTGCGCTTACTTCTTCGGAAAATTATATGAGTAAAGAATTGACGGATTATCTTCGTTCGATATATTACAGTGTTAAAAAGGTTTTTTCGGATGTGATTATTATTCCCGGCGATACCCTTTATTTAATCGCGGGCAGAGAGAAAAATAAACTGACGTATGATATAGATATTCTTATGGAGCGGCTTCAAAAGCGCAACATAGACGCGAAATATGTTCGGGAATATTATCTTTTTGACAAATTATCATCCGAGAGAATCAGTTATGCTGTTGAATCTATCGTAAAAGGCAGAAAAATAGACCTGAATACCGATTTTAAACCGATTTCATACTATTATGCCACGGTTTTCTGGGGGACGCAGTTTGATATGCCGTTTTTAAAAGATCTGTATGGTTTTGTCAGTTCTAAAAATATATGGCTGTTAGTTATATTGTTTTTATTGTTTATTATTATTTTTTGCGCGTTACAAAAGAAACGGGATGGCAAAAATGTTGTGCTTATAGCTGTCATGACCACGGGTTTTTCGGAGATAATATTTCAAATAGCGGTTATATTATCGTTCCAAGTTATCTATGGCTATGTTTATTATAAGCTGGGTATTATAATGACCTCATTTATGGCAGGGCTTGCTCTTGGAGGCTGGCTGGTATCAAAAAAAATGTTCAAATATAAAAATGGGATGGTTATGTTTATCCGGACACAGACGGCGATATGCGTATATCCATTACTCTTGCCTGTAATATTTTGGTGGCTGTCCGGGGCAAAATCTGATATAACCTCGTGGTTCGGAGCAAACATTATTTTTCCTTTTCTTCCGATTATCGCGGGCATAATAGGAGGAATCCAATTTCCGCTGGCAAATCATTTGTGCATAAAAAAAGGCGAAGAAGTGGGCCGTATAGCCGGATTAAGCTATGGATTGGATCTTTTCGGAGCATGTATAGGATCATTTTTAGCTGCGGCGTTTCTTATCCCGATATTAGGGATATTTCAAACCTGCCTTTTAGCCTCAGTAATAAATGCGGGTGTTCTTGTTCTTCTTGTTTTATCTCGGTCACGAGGTTAACGCGTGTGTTTTTCTTCGAGGAAATATTAAGTACATAAAAATTTAAACGGTACTTGTTTTAACTATTAAGGCGATATATAATGTTATTTTATTGAAAATAATAAATGGAGGTAAGGCAGAAATGTTTGATTTGAGCAAATTGGGTGATATGACTAAAATGGCAGACCAGGCCAGACGCATGCAGGCAAGTCAGGAAAAGACGCAACAGGAGCAGACTGATATGTTAAGAAAAATAGCAGGACAGCTTGAAACAGTTATATCCATATTAAGGGAGCGTGTTAATTAAATCAGGGCTAATCTAGAAGGGGCAATATTTTATGATAATAACATCAAAAAAACCCATTATTGAGATGTTGGACGGACTTAAAGGCCGGGAAAAAGTCTTTTTAGCGGGATGCGCATTGTGCGCGACTACATGCAGGACAGGCGGGCAGAAGCAAGTGGATGAAACGGCGGTTATTTTAGAAAAAGAAGGGAAAAAAATAACAGGATCAGTTGTTCTGGAGCCGGCATGCAGTGTGTTAGAAGTAAAAAGGCTTTATCGTAAAATGAACAAGGAAATAGAAGACTCGGATATTGTTCTAAGTCTTGCCTGCGGCGGAGGAACTCAGGCAATAGCAGAAGTCATTAAAACTAAAGAGATCTATCCGGCAAATAATACGCTTTTTCAGGGTGAGATTTCAGAGCTGAGTTTAAAACGCGCGAAATTTGACCAAAAATGTTCGTTATGCGGAGATTGTGTTCTTGGTCTTACCAACGGTATTTGCCCTGTTACCTGTTGTCCAAAAGAGCTTGTAAACGGTCCTTGCGGAGGTGTGAAAAACGGAAAATGCGAAACAGATAAAAATCTGGATTGTGCCTGGCTTCTTATCTATGAGAGATTAAAAGAATTCGGACGGTTAAAGGACTTAAAAACCATAAAAGCGCCTAAGGATCATAGTAAGAATAGAAAACCGAGAGATCTTGTGATAAAATGATGTTTTCTGATATTGACTTCAGAGTAAAAGAAATATTGAAAGAGATTCCCTCCGGGGTCAGACTTGTGGCTGCTTCAAAGACACGTACTTCCGAAGAAATAAAACAGGCTGTAAGGGCCGGAATAAAGATTATTGGGCAAAACTATGTGCAGGAAGCAGAAAGAGCATATGCTGATATCGGGCATGATGTGAAATGGCATTTCATAGGACACCTTCAGAAAAATAAAGTAAAAAAGGCAGTAGAGATATTTGATGTGATTGAGACAGTAGATTCCATTGTCCTGGCGAGAGAAATAGATAAAAGATGCAGTCTGATAAATAAGACGATGTTTGTATTTGTAGAGGTGAACAGCGCTAGAGAAAGTCAGAAGAGCGGGGTGTTTCCTGAAAAGACCTTAGCGGTGGTTAAAGAAATAGCAGAACTTTCAAGAGTGCGGGTACAAGGATTAATGACTATGGGACCCTTTTTGGGAGATCCTGAAAAGGCGCGCCCGTTTTTTGCGGAAACAAGAAAAATCTTTGAGTTAATAAGAGCTGAAAATATCGCGGGTGTAGAAATGAAATATCTTTCAATGGGAATGACGAATTCTTATAATGTGGCAATTGAAGAAGGCGCGAATATTATACGTATTGGCACGAAGATCTTCGGAGAAAGAACTTATTGATTACAAAAAAGGGTTAAACTTATGTATGTAAAAATATTATTTGATACCAGGGCAAAAAAAGGACTTCTTTCCGGTTGGGGATTTTCATGTTTTGTTACCGGAGGCGTTCTTTTTGATACGGGCAAGGACGCAGTTTCTCTTTTAGAAAATATGGAAAGAATGATGGTTTCTATTTCTGATTTGAAAAGTGTGGTCATATCGCATGAACACTGGGACCATACAGGCGGCTTATGGGATCTATTGAAAAAGCATAAAGGACTTAAAGTGTATGCCCGCGCTTCTTTTAGCGATACATTTAAGCGGTGTGTTAAAGAATCCGGAGGAGAGCTTATTATTGTAAGAAAAACTACGGAAATAGCTAAAAATATTTTTCTCGGCGGAGCTATGAAGGGTAGTCATAGAGGAAAGAATGTGTATGAGCAGGCACTTGTGGTTAGAGGAGAAAAAGGCATGTCGATTATTACCGGATGCGCTCATCCCGGTATAGTTGAGATGATCAAAAACATAAAAAAAAGATTTAAAAAAAATGATCTTTATATGGCGTTCGGAGGATTTCATTTAGAGGATAAGAAACGGGATGAATTGGAGCGCATAGTTCGTGACATAAAAAATGAAGGTGTGGAAAAGATCGGACCGGCGCATTGTTCCGGAGAAAAAGCAAGAAGAGTATTTAAGGGAAAATTCGGCAAAAATTTTGTAGAAATTAAAGGCGGATGTGTAATTCATTTATGATAAAGCAAACAAATTTTATCAAAGGATTTTAAGGGATGGAAAACAAAAAGCAAATATATGATATTGTGATAATCGGAGGAGGGCCTGCCGGTCTTACCGCAGGGCTTTACGCGGCCAGGGCCAGGATGGAAACACTTCTTGTTGAAAGTTTTTCAGTTATGGGACAGGCAACTATGACTGAAATGATCGAAAATTATCCGGGACTAGAAAGAATAGGCGGATTTGATTTTGTGGATAAACTAAAAAAACAGGCTAAAGCTTTTGGACTTAAATGCGTGAGCGGTACTGTGAATAAGGTTTATGAGGCTGGCAGAGATAAAAATATGCCGGTTTTTACGGTTGAAACGGACAAAGAAAAAATAGAGAGTTTATCTGTAATTATAGCAACCGGAGCCAGTTCGTATAAATTGAATGTGCCGGGTGAAAAAGAATTCCTAGGCAAAGGGGTCTCTTATTGCGCGACGTGTGACGGTGCTTTTTTTAAAGATAAAGATATTGTTGTCGTAGGCGGAGGAGATACTGCCGTGGAAGAAGCTCTTTTTCTTACCCGGTTCGGAAAAAAAGTAACGATTGTTCATCGCAGGGATCGGTTGCGTGCCTCTAAAATCCTGCAAGAAAGGGCTTTTGCTAATGACAAAATAGATTTTATGTGGAAATCCGTGGTTCAAGAGATCAGGGGAGACAATTTTGTTGAAAATATAATATTAGAAAATGTTGAAAACAAAAAAACAATAACAGTTTCGTGTAGCGGTGTGTTTATCTTCGCGGGTTGGCAGCCAAATACAGCATTTCTTGAAGCGCCTATTGATCTGGATAAAAAAGGTTGTGTTATTGTTGATGCGGGTATGGCGACATTCGCGAAAGGCATATTCGCGGCAGGAGACTGCTGTAAGAAAAAACTGCATCAGGTTGTTACTGCCTGCGGTGACGGAGCTACAGCCGCGTTTTCAGCACAGCAATATGTGGAAGAGCTTAAAGGGATAGCTTATAAGTAATCAGTAATCGGGGATCAGAGAACAGTGTCTTGTCCTGAAATGGAAAAGGTTGTACAATTGTTGGATGTTCGCCGTCGGGAGACGGCTCCTACGAAACAATTGTACGTAGGAGGGGTCTCTGACCCCGAACAGAAAAGTGTCAACTTTTTCAGGACGATACACAGTGAGATTGCCGCGCTCCTCGCATGGCTCGGAGCTCGCAATGACAAAAACTTATTCGTCATTGCGAAGGCCGAGGCAGGCGAGGCCTGTGGCAATCTAGAAAATGTATCGCCCCATTGAACTCGACATGCAATATACTATATCGACATACGAAACTAAAGGAGGATGGAAATATGCGTTCAGATCAAATGAAAAAAGGGATAGAAAGAGCGCCGCATAGATCATTGTTAAAAGCGCTTTCTTATACTGACGAAGAAATAAACCGGCCGATAATAGGAATCGCGAATTCAGCGAATGAAGTTATTCCCGGTCATAATCATCTTAAGAATATAGCCGAAGCCGTAAAAGCGGGAATACGTATAGCAGGCGGAACACCCATGGAGTTTAGTACAATCGGTGTGTGTGACGGCATTGCTATGGGGCACAAAGGAATGAAATATTCTTTGCCGTCAAGGGAGATTATCGCGGATTCAGTCGAAATAATGGGAACTGCTTATCCTCTGGATGGTCTGGTCTGTATATGTGATTGTGACAAAATAGTTCCTGGAATGATGATGGCAATGTTAAGGCTTAATATCCCGGCAATGCTTGTAAGCGGAGGACCGATGCTTACGGGGTGTCTTAACAAAAAGCCCATAGATCTGATCTCGGTTTTTGAAGGTGTAGGCGCAAGATCGGCTGAAAAGATTACAGATGAAGAGCTTAGACAGCTTGAAGAAGAAGCGTGTCCTGGGTCAGGGTCATGTTCCGGTATGTTTACTGCAAATTCTATGAACTGTATTAGTGAGGCTTTGGGGCTGGCTCTTCCGGGTAATGGAACGGTTCCTGCTGTAATGGCAAAACGGCTTCGCTTGTCAAAACAAGCGGGCATGAAAATAATGGAACTTGTGGCAAAAGATATAAAACCTCGTGACATTGCTACGCTTAAAGCGTTTGAGAACGCGATTACAGTCGAGATGGCTTTAGGGAGTTCTACAAATACTGTTTTGCATCTTCCTGCGATCGCGAATGAAGCGGGGATAGAACTTGATCTTTCGTTATTTAATGAAATAAGCGAGCGTACTCCTAATTTGTGCCGTATATCTCCTGCAGGTACCCAGCATTTGGAAGATCTTAATGCCGCGGGTGGAGTTCCCGCTGTTATGGCAGAACTAAATAAAAAGGGGCTTTTACATACAGGGCTTCTTACTGTCACAGGGCTGACTGTTAAAGAGAACATTCATAACGTGCAAAATCTGGATTCCGAAGTTATTAAGCCTATAGACGCTCCGTATTCTTCGGACGGAGGATTAAGTATTCTTTTTGGGAATCTTGCTCCTCAGGGCGCTGTTGTGAAAAAAGCGGCAGTAGCCGAAAGTATGCTTAAACATGAAGGACCTGCAAGGGTTTTCAATTCAGAGGAAGACGCGATGAAAGCAATATTAGGCGGTAAAATCATAAAAGGCGATGTAGTTGTGATACGTTATGAAGGTCCAAAAGGCGGTCCCGGGATGAGGGAAATGCTGGGTCCGACGTCTGCTATTGCCGGAGTGGGTTTGGATAAAGATGTAGCTTTAATAACTGACGGCCGTTTTTCCGGAGGGACCAGGGGCGCGGCAATAGGGCATATTTCTCCTGAAGCTCAGGAGGGTGGGGTTATAGCGATAGTTGAAGAGGGAGACAAGATAAGTATAGATATACCTTCTAAATCGCTGAAACTTTTGGTTAGTGAAGATGAGATCGCAAAAAGACTAAAAAAATGGGAATGTCCTGATTATAAGGTTAAAGAGGGATATTTATACCGTTATGCTAAACAGGTTTCTTCCGCCAGTACCGGCGCGGTGTTTAAATAATAGGGACGTCTCCCATTTGTTTAGATAAATAGAAAGATAGAATATTGCGCAATTAGAGTTTGCTGAAATAGCTTTTTCGAAAAAGGGAACATCCTTTTTGCTTTTTTATAAATAGGAGACGTCCCTATTTTTAAGGATAAATATGGAATTATATAAGTACTGCCCGATGTGCAAAACTTCACTTGAAGAAGATCATGTTGAAGGCAGGGATCGATTAATATGTAAGAAATGCAGATGGATCAATTATTTAAATCCAGTGCCTGTAGTCGCGTGTATTGTTTTTAACGATAAAAAAGAACTCCTTTTAATAAAACGGGCTATTGATCCCTGCAAGGGCAAATGGGCTCTGCCCGGAGGGTTTATCGAACTTGATGAAAACCTGGAAGATGCCGGATGCCGGGAATTGTATGAGGAAACCTCGCTTAAAAGCGAACCCGGCAGGCTTATTGGCGTATATTTGCAGGACAGCAAACTTTATGGCAATGTTATTGTCGTTGGTATGGAATTTATCGCTGAGGAGCATACTCCTGCTAGTGGTGACGATGCTATGGATGCCAGATTCTTTTCTCTTGAAGACCTTCCGGAAATCCCTTTTTTCAGCCACCAGAACTTGATCAGAGATATTATGTCTAAATGATGTAAGGTAAAGACGTTACGTTGGTTAAATGGAGCAGCAGCATAGTTATATTGACAAAATGAAGTTTTTTTGTTATAGTGTTAGTCTTACGAATAGATAGAAAATAAGAAATATATAAGTATTATAATATGATATCAATTTTAAAAAAATCCAAATGGACGAAAATAACAGCATTGATTGTTGCTGTGCTTTTTCTGCATCAACAGATGGTGTGGGCACAGGGGGGGATATTTCCTTGCAACAATATTACGGTTCCGTATAATTCGGGTCGTATGACTGATATGTATTCTTGTCCGGGTGAAGAGGTCATTATTCACCTCCAGGACGCGCACGCGTCGCTTTCCGCTCAATATTCTATAGCAAATCTTTTAGACTCTCTGGCCGCGAACTATGATCTGGATTTGATAACGCTTGAAGGCGCTGAAGGCACTATTGATACTTCACAGTTAAGGGTTTTCCCTGATAAGGCGATCCAGAAAGAAGCCGCGGATTTTCTTATGAGAGAAGGAAGAATGAGCGCGGGCGAATTTTTTCACATAACACATGATGAAAAGAATATCGCGCTTTACGGGGCCGAAGACTATGAACTTTATAAAAAAAATCTTGAAGAATTTCGGGAAATGATTAAACATCGGGAAGAACTTTTTCCTATGCTTAAGGCCTTTAAGGAGCAGATAGGGCTTTTAGAGGAAAAGGTATATTCAAAAGATCTTTTTTCTATGATTAGAAGGGGGCGTAAACACAAAAATGGCACTTTAAGTTTTATCGAATATTGGCAGGAGATTGTAAAGTTCCAATTTGGAAAAACCAACCAGGTTGAAATACCCAAGCTGATCAAATCAATCACATTAGAAAAAGAGATCAATTTTGATAAAGCCAATGAAGAACGAAAAGAACTTATTGACGAATTAACTAAAAGACTGAAACAGGGAGAATTAGAAGAGTTGATTCTAAGATCCACAGAGTTTAAAGAGAAAAAAATCTCTCCCGCGGAGTTTCATAACTATCTTATAACAATTAGCCTGAGCCATAAAATATCTATAAATGAATTTAAAAACCTTGTAATGTTTCGAGATTATGTGACGCAGTATGAATCTGTGGATATATTCAGTCTTTATCGCGAAGTTGAAGTTGTCGAAAAAAGTGTTCGAGAAAAATTATTTCAAAATAAAGATGAACGTCGGCTGTATGAAACAGCGTATATGCTGCGCATGTTAGAAAGATTGTATAATATGGAACTTTCAGCAGAGGATTTTGAGTTTGTAAAATTACACAGAAAAGAATATGATGCGAAAAAAATAGCCGCAATTATAAGGGGAACTTGTGAAAAATACGGCGCGAGCATACAAGCCGGATATGACATGACTCTTATGATGGCTCGAATGGATAAGGCGCTTGAATTTTATGAGACTGCGGCTAAACGAGATAAAGTTATGATTGAAAATACCCTGAAACGTATGAGGAAACAAGGTAAAAGAATAGGAGCGCTTATCACCGGAGGGTTTCATACCAAAGGGCTAACTCGAATGATGAAAGAGAACCAGGTTTCTCATATTGTTATATCCCCTAAATTCGAAAAAGGCAGGGAGCGGCCGTATGTTAGTGTTCTTACTGGACGGAAGAAATTTGCGGTCCATCGTCATTGCGAGGCCTCTGGGTCTTTGTCCGAGGCAGGTTCCGGCCGAAGCAATCTTAATCAATCTCATATTGCAGTTAACCCGTATTTTTCTCCGAACAAGAGCCGATCAGAGAAGATAGAGATAAATAAAGAGATGGGGCTTTTGTTAAGCGTGTTGTGTGAGTTGAATGATCAGGATTGCGGGCAAGAGAATATAACAGTTCGAAAGATAAAGAATATTGTTGTTGCCGGAATAGGAAGAACTCCTCTTTTAGCTGTGCAAAAAGATCCAGAAGGCATTTGTCATAGAGTAGAAATAACACAGGAAATTAAAGAACTTTGGGCAAAAAGAACAGCATCGCAAAAACAAGGGACAATTAAGTCTTTAGAGCCGGCAGAAAAACAAACTGAGGTTGGGACAGATTTGATAAAAGAGATTGCGCGCCAGCTGGGCAAAAATGGGAAAAGGGGAAAACAAAAACAAAAAATAAAAAGACTTTTACAAGCAAAAGGTATTATTTTGATAACAGACGAAGAACTGGAAAAGTTTACAGATCTAGTTTTAGCTCAAAAATCTGAACCAGTAGACTCGAAAGAGTCTTCTAAAAGCAGTTCTTCTGATATGGCTGGCGATGAAACAGACTTTGAAGATTTTCTTTTGACCACGTCTAATGTAGATGTTCAAAGCAAGGAAAAGGAGGTGTGTTCGGCAGGGCCTGTTACAGAAGTAGATGAAACATTTATGCTGCACTTTACTTCAGACGAACTTCTTGAAAAGCGGGAACAACAAGACTTGGAAAGAATGTTGAAGCTTCCGGGGAAAGGAACAGATTGTTCTGTGGAGCAAAATACAACTTTTACGTCTTTGCGAGGAGCAAAGCGACGCGGTCGGACGAAGGTAGATCCGCCTTTGGCGGGCAATCTCAATGAGGATAATAATGCTTCTATCGAGATTGCTTCAGACCCTTCGGGACTTCGCAATGACGAAAAGGCCATTTCACAGAACACTACGTTGGAGATAACAGAGAATGAAACTGATAAAAAAATATGGCGTTCAGGAATTATTACAAAGATACTGGCAGTGATCTCTGTGTGTGTTTGTATAGGGAAAATATTGCTGGTTTTTACAAGATCAAGTATTTTACCTTTCAGGATTTGGTCTGGCAATGACCCTCCGTTAGAATACAGAATATCGCAGGCAGTTAAACCTGTAACGGATTTTGTAGTAAAAGATATAAGCGCGCATGGTTCGAGTGAAGTTATAAAGATATCGTCCGGGAAATTTTCGCTTGAACATAAAGTTGAAATAACGTCATATAACGCATTGCAGGAGATCCCGCCTGACGCTTTAGTAAAGGATTATTATATTGTAGGTGTTTTTGATAACGGCCTTTCTAAAAGCACGCAGCTGCAGATTTTTCTAAAAAACAAAAGCTGGCAAAACTTATATGCATACCCGGGGTCATTGTCAAAAGGTAATGTTTTATATCGTCCTGGAATAGATCCTTGTAATGTATGTGATTTTGAACCAAGTGAAACGCGATTTAGCGATATTCCTGCTATAGGGCTTAAGGTATGGTACGGTGAGCCTGCAAATGCGTTAGAGAACTTAAAAGATGTTTATGTGATTAAAAACGGCATTAAGATAGAAGACGCTATTGGCGGAAAGAAAAAAGCAATACCACAAAAAAAGGAAAAACCTAAAAAAAGTTCTAAAACCAGCCCTGTTTCGATGAAGCAGACAGCAGTGCCGAAAGAAACACTGCCAATAGAAATTCCGGCAGTGCCTCAAAACCAGCCGCAGAAATTCTATGACGGCCCTGATGTTATTGAAGTACCGTTAGATATACCAAATTCATGGTATGGACAGGATTGGCCTGATTCACAGGCAATACTTTGTGAAAAATTACACCCCGGAAAAGGCTTATATTATGACAAGAACGAAAAGGCTTTAGTTGCTAATTATGAGCTGATAAAAGGAGATAAGGTAAGAGATAAAGGGGAAATGATTACAGATCTTTATAATGTTGGAATAGATCCCTTTGATTTGGAAGGCAAGATAATTGAAGGTGATGTAAAGGTTATTGTTGAAGATAACGGTGCTTTTGGACAAAACCCAAAATCTCCTGATGGTGTTGGATTTTTCTTTAAGACCGGGGCAAAACAGGGATGGACAAATACATATAAATGGGAAAATATGTCATCCAGTGATGTGGGCCAATGGAAACATATAACATATAGATGGGATAAAGACAAAAAAAGAACTGACAGGGTTTATAAAGATGACGGATTTCCTGAACAAAATCCGGTTGCACAGATGTTTGGTGTAAAACTCGGCGCAGGTAAACATTCGAATGCCAGATGCAAGGGTAAAATAATGATAAAAAATATCGTTATCAGGGATCTTCGTCCGGAAGATGATTATCCTGCCCCGGAATTTTATCCGCCAAAACCTGAATATACAAAAGTTGCCGGAACAATTCATGTCCCTCTTAGTGAAGACTACTGGTGTGCCAGGGAAGATTCCGGTAATTGGGCAGTTAAAGATGTATGGTCGAAAAACGGGGTTATGGCGGCTTTAGTGAAATTTGTAGGAGGAGACCCGTATGGTGACCATAATAAAGGAGAATTATATCTGCCGATATATGATCAGCAAGGTAATCTTATAGTTGATATTCCGGGTTTTCCCAAATACGGGTTTTGTGATTGGACAAATAAGGTTTGGAAAGTAGATGTTTGGGTGCCGGGGGATTTTACAACAGAAAATATTCCCAGCGCAATTCTTTTAGGAAGTCATGACAAATATGATAAATATCAGAATGGATCGTGGAATCCAAGTTTGTTTCCGCCATCTAGAGCAGGACGTTGGGAAACAATTGTTTATTATCCTACAGATCCTGCGATAAGCGATCCGGGGTTTACTGATGATGAATACAGTGTGGTGTCTGGCAAAGAGATACTATTTAAAGCAGGTCTT
>JBDRBG010000111.1:0-4548 GCA_043823005.1 Candidatus Omnitrophota bacterium | reverse complement strand
TAAGAATTGATTTTACCCGCAGTAAAACAACCTCTCCCGATTAACAAGAAAGTACCATATATTGACATGGTTGTCAAGAAAAGCACAACATATAGTTAGTCGCAAAAAAGTTGGATTTTTCTCTTGACGTCTACCATTTAGGTTTTTTTGGGGTTTGCGAGAACAAAAAACTGGAACCGCCTATAAACCCTTCACGATTTAATGTTCCCCATTTTTTAACAACCTCTTTTTAGGATGTCGCACGGTTTGTAGGTCGCGTGTAGCCCCTCACATTACGTGGCCTAAACAATAATAGCGAAACCAGGAAACAGCGACCTCTAATCAACTTCCCCATCCAACATTACACCGACAAGTAAATACGTTTTACCATTTCATTCCGCGCTCTTAAAGTTTTTACTTGGTCTCCGTACTTAATTTTCGGCAGAATGTTAATAATTTTTTTTGCCAACATTGCCTGAAGATCTTTCAAACTAATCTGAACCCGGGATATTTTGTTATAAAAGCTTAATATGCTTTGGTCGGTTGCTTCAAATACCATCATAATCGAAATAGCCGCGGCTTCAAGTATTGGAAGATATTCAAATTCTTTTCCGCTATCGTCTATGGTAATTATACACGGGCTTACTTGTTGGTTAGTATCATCGTCCATAGATTGTAACATACTAAATAAATCTAAATTTGCTAGTTTGGCAACAATACCAACGTTATTATATTTTCCGGTTGTTTCACTGTTAATCTTATCAGCCAATTCTTTACCGTCGCCTTCTACAAGAACAAGATCGGGAAATATTTCACTTAATTTACGCAAAACTTGATAATTAGGCGTTAGGTCGGTTCCGGGGCACCCTTCAATTTCCGTATCTACTCCTAAATAAAATTTCTGACCGGGATGTTTCGCGAAAAAATGTTTTAGGTTATATTGTAATAATTGCGCCGAATACCGCACTTCTTCTATTTCGGTTTTTTCTTCAGGAATAATCCTTTCTGTCAAAGCTTTAATTTTTTCCGAGCTAATGTTGTTTATCTCTTGGAAGTATTTTGCCTGAACTATAACACCTGCAAGCCCAATAGTCTCGCCTTCTTTCCATCTATTTACAGTTTTTTGGATGTCCTTATTATTCGAAAATTTTTCGGCAATTCCATACATATAATTCAAACTTTCTTTAAGAGTTTTTTTCGCTAAATTTTTATATCCAAAATCATACATTGCTCTAACAATGTAAAAAAATGCGTTTTCTATGCTGTCAAAATTCTCATCAGAAATACTTTTAGTTAAAGCCAACGCCTTATCATAAAGTTCTACCTGCGCCATACACTTCACAATAACACTTAAAGTTTCAGCTTGTTCTGCTCCAACGCAATCTGCAAGCCTATTAGCCTCTTCTATTGCCTTTTTAAACGTTTCTTCAAAAGATTCATCTCCAAGATACACCCGTAAACAAGCCAGAGATGCTAAAATTTTTGCTCTGGCAGAATATAATTTTTTCTGGCTAAAGCGGCTCGCAAAATCATACCCCATAACCCACTCTGTAATTTTTTGTATTGTTTCTTTTGCCGCGTCAAATTCACCTGCTTCTATTTGCGTAACTGCCATACAAAAAAGCGTATCCAAAGTAGGCTGTACAAGTATAGTTAAATAACCAGACGCGTCATACACTGACGGCTGAATTTTTTCTCGCACAAGATATAACGCCAGTGAATAAGCCAACTTTTTTTCTTTTATGAGATTTTCTCTTAAAAGTTTTTCAATTTCTGAATGCGTTTTCTTAAATTCTTCTTGATGGTTCCGCTCTTTTTGAACCTTTGCCATATAAAGTAGCGAGTAACCCTGCTTTCTGATAGAATCCATTTGAGAGATTTCCGCATGAGCGTCTTCATATTTTCCTTTGTTTACAAGAGCCCAGAATTCAATTGTTATATAACAACGCTCCTCTTTTTTGGGATTAAAATATGTCTCCGTATAAGCATTGTAATACAGCTTTCTTTCTTCATATTTCCAGTCAATAAACTCTCTTAAAATTTTTCCTAAGCCTTTTGTTCTTTGTTTTCCAAATACAGGTTCATGCAATTTTTTAATTATGGTCCGGTGCGCACCTCGTCCATCTCTTTGTTCTGATACCGCTGAAATCACAATATCCCTTTCAGGCGTACATTCATGAGCAATATATAAAGCCAACATCTCCGGTGAAATCGCATAAAGCCTCATTATAAGCTCCAAAGAAAGTCCCGCAAATTTTAATTCATCAAGATTTTGTTCATCATAAATATTAAATCCCAACCTATAATCTTCGGGAGCCCTGACTTCGCCCAAAAAAAGATAAAGTTTTTGGGAAATTTTAGTATGTAACGCAAAAAGATTGTTAAGTGTTTTTTGCGCTATCGGAACATATTCAGGATCTATTAGAGTTTTTTTCGGCATAGAATGATCTTTCGATGGAAAGATTAAATTTATTAATCCATACTTAGGAGTTCTCCACCATTTATCTAGACCGATTTTCTTAAGAAAGTTATATATCTTTTCAAGAACACCTGCCAGCATGGGACACTTCCCCATGCGTACAATAAGAACAGGCGCAGGAAAATAATTTAAAATCTTACCCGAGTCTGAAGTATAATCCCAGTTTCTATGTAAAAAAAGTTTTCTATACCAAAAATCTCCTATGGCCATAATAAGATCGGCCTTTTTAAGTTCATTGTAATAATCCCTGGGAATATCCACGGAATTCTGACCCATTGTGGGAAACCAATGCGGCTTGGCAACTTCGATTCTTTTCCCCTCCTCAATATAGCGCCTTATCCTTTGAACAAGGTCTGCTACATCACCTCCGGCATCTTCCAGAACTTTTAACTGCAAATCAATGTCTTTTCTGCCGGCGACATCAGCCACGCAATATGGATAATTTTTAGTATGCAGAACTACTTTACTGACAATATTGTTTCTTATGCATAAATCTAAGTAATAAAACACTGAAACAAGTTCAAGCCCTACATTATCATGAAGAATATGCAGTTCTGTTTTTTTGCCTTCATTTGTCAATTTCTGCAAGTAAAGCAAATACTCTATGGTTTTTACTTTATCATTAATAAGATACGTTTCACTTTTATTCCCTTTTGCTTTGTGTGTAGGATCGCTGTGCATATTACCAAACAACACAACATCCAACATAACATCTAATGCTTTTAATAAACCTTTTTTACCTTCCGTTTCGGTTTTTATAAGTTCCTGAATATTTACATTTTTAATAAAAGTACTAGCACCCTTTTTAGCTAAATCTCTTTTTGTTTCGAAATATGGATCTATATCATTATCCCAATATCTTGTTGCCTCTAAGATCTTAACATACATATAGTCTGCGGGTATTCGCCATGGCATGTTTATTTCGCCTTTGACAATAGCAGTTTTGCTTTGAGCAAATTTTTGTTTATATTGCTTAATCTCAGCCATTTGCTCGTCATCTTTTTCACATTTCTTATCAAGTATTTTTCCAAAAATATCAACATGTTCATTCGTTATATTTAAAAACCAGTTTTGCCCTATGTACGGCCCTATTACATATTCCCATTTTTCCCTGATATCTTTGTCAACGTCTTCGTTCAAACTTTCAATAACTCCATTTGAAAGAATATTGCTTCTGAATTTTTTTAGATTATTAATAATCTTTTTATATTCTGTCAACCCAGCTTTTCCATAGTGTGCCAATATCTTGTCTTTAAATTCCTCACTATCTATTATTCCTTGCGTAAAACTCCAGACCTGTCCGACAAAATCGGGAAATTCAAACCCTAAATCATCCACCGTAACTTCATCTGGCACTTCACCGTTTAATTCTGTTTTTAAATTGCCCATATATTTTTCTGCGTTAATAGCTCTTTCCCATTCATTATCCTTATTTTTTACCGAACACAGCACTTCAGAACCAAGTGCCTTTAAATAAAGATGTATTGCTTCCTCTATAGCATTAAGCGCAATTTTTCGAAGAGGAACAAAAGGCGAATCTTCTGAAAGGACTTCTACATCAGAATCACTTATACGCTCAGGCAAACTGCCAGCTATAAGATCACCCAGCAATTCACCATTGGCAATTGCTCCTGGATCCATCCTTTTACCAACTTGTTTTTGAACATCAGAACGGCCTGTTCCCATATCTGAACTGACATACGCAGGGGTTAAGTTTTCATCCGCAAAAACGGTTTGAATTTGTCCGATAAGAAAAATAGTTGTTAATATAAAATTTGTTATTTTTTTAAAAAGTTTGTTCACAATTAAAACTCCCTCACATAACGTGCTACTCCACACTATTGTAGCGCCCCGCAAGTGTTAGGTCAATGGAAATTTTGGTCACATGCTCTTAATATATTTTCCTGAAAGGACATAGGTGTGATCCGAAAAATACGAGAATGGTTATGGTCTTTTAAACACCTATATCTTCATTCCAAAGCGAGGGATTGTTTTTAATAAAATCTTTCATAAGAGAGACACATGTTTCATCCTGCAAAACTTCAATTTGCACTCCTCTTGAAGCAAGAAGCGCTTCTTCTCCCATAAAC
>JBDRBG010000110.1:0-29770 GCA_043823005.1 Candidatus Omnitrophota bacterium | reverse complement strand
TTGATTGATAAATTTTTAGACAAGCTAATGATGGAAATCGGTATAACGCAGACTAATTTTCATCCAGAACATCCTTTTATTAAGGCGTTTCTCAAAGTTTATGGTGAACCTGATGTTTCTGAAAAATGGTGGACGTGGAGAGAGGTGTTTAATGCAGAAAATAAAGTATGGATGGATAAAACCTCATGGGCTATTGAAGAATTTTTTGTCGCGTCTATTATTGAAAGAGAATTGTTTGATGATAAACAAGCTGTTTTTGAAAGGATGCTTGCAAGTGATAAGCTGAGTGTGGATGAGAGAAAATATTTAGTGGAAAATCAAAACAATTTTGAAAAAGCTGTGAACGAGGTTTCGTGTTCACGGGAAGGAATAGACTTTTTAAATCTCCTTCGGGCGGATAAGGAAATATATGACTTTGTAGTGTTTTTGTCAAGATTCGGAGTGAAAATAGACATAGATAAAGATTTTTCAAAAATAAAAGAGATTATAACTTCTCTTGAAAAAGGAAAAAGAGTAGTAGTTCCGGCAGGGAAAGGTTATATAGAATTTTCTTGTCAGTCATGGAGTAAAGCGAAAAGACCGTTGATTCAGATAGGAGATGCTCTGGTATTTGTTGAATATGTAAGTCAAAAAGAACACAAAAGGGAGATTATCGGGTTAAGTATTTTAGCTTTCGGGGTGGCAGTAATAGCGGCACTGCTTTTATTAAACCAGCTATATCCAAGAGTGTCTGTGAAGTGTGTTGTTATAGGCGTGCTATTCTTTATAGTCGGGAGTTTTGTTTTAGTGGATAAATATATGCCTAAGTATTTATCCGATGGAGCTAGAAATTTCATAGAATTTTTATGTATTGCATTAGGGTTAGGTTTTATAGGTATGTATTGGTCAGGCATCAAGTCGATTGGAGTGGATATAAAATATCTTAAAAACACCTCAAACTGGGAAATAATACAAGTTCAAGAAGTTGGCCTGCAGGAGGCAAACAATGTTCCCGTAGATATTGCGGTTACATACAGCCGGTTTAAGCTCAGGTTAGAACATACTGATCCTGAAGAACGTAAAAAAGCTATATTAGAAGCGCAGTCAGTTTTAAAGAGCCTTGATCTTATAAAAATAGCGTTTCTTCAGCAGGGCATAGCTGTATTTGATCCAAATAAAGAAGTAAGAGATTTGGCAATAAAAACTATGGAAGAGTTAATCGGTGAACAAGAATTAATTGAGGTTATAGCAAGACATAAAAACTGTTTAGTCAAAGACGCGAGATTTAATGTTAAAGGCGCAATATGGGATTATAAGACATCTGCATGGAAAGTAGAGTTAGCTCCGAAAGATCATCCTTTTGGATTTATTGCTCTGGATTTTGATTTAGAAGGATATAAGGGTAAACAAGTTGAATTTGAAATAAAAGCCGATGAAAAATTTATTCCGAATAAGATATATTTAAATCTTGTTACAGAAAGTGTAATGCATGATTTTATTGATAGTGTTATCCCCACAAAGGAGATATCGATAGAACCTGACCATGCGGGAAAATGGATGAAATATAAATTGAATGTACTGGAAGACATTTCTGAAGAAATATTTTTGCAGGTTACTTTCCAGTGTTCGGAAAATAAAAACTCCGGATATCTAGTGGATATAAGAATGTCCGAAGATGCGGAGATTGAAGAAGATCCGGAGTTTCAAGATGACGAACAAACAACTTTCAGAAAATCCGACGGATTAGTAAGCTCTGCCCAGGCCGTTGTATTGCCGAAGGGTAAAGAAGCGGTAGTTAATGGAAATAATTCAACTCAGGATGAAGCTATTGAATATTTCAAGAGTATTCCGGGATATAAAGACTTAAGTTCTGAGGCAAAAGAGATTATGGAAATGAACATTAAGGCTTTTGCCGCAAAACAAATGTATCAAAAAGACGGTGTTTGGTATATAAGAATAGGCGATGAGCCCGAACTTCCGTCGATAAAAGTAGATAAATTAATGTGGACGGGATTAGATCCTGAGGAAACGACTGTAATATTTTTAACCATAGATGAGTTAGAAAAAAACAGGCAGGTAATTAGGGGGCTTTCTGCAATCCAGGAAAGGATAAATAGCGCGGCTAATGAAGAAGAAAAAACAGCTGTGTTAGATATGGTTGGATTTGCGGCAACCCATATGTATCAGAAAAATGGTGTTTGGCGCGCAAATATAAGAATAGGAGATAAGTTTATTTCGCTATCAGCAGACATAAATGAATTAACCTGGCCTTTGTGGGTGCCAAAAGTTCCGGGATATAATCCTGTTGGCGGATATATGGGGAAATTTACTGAACCTGATCCTGAAAATATAGTTGAGTTTAAAGATGAAAAACTTCAAGGTGTATTAGAAAACATTGATACCGGTCAAAGATTTAATCTTTCAGAAGTTCCGCAGGAGCTTGTAGAAGGAAGCGATAAAGTAGAAGAGTTTGTAGGGGCCTATATGAAACGGTTAAAGACTATAATCAAAAAAGCAAAACCAAATGAAAAAGAAAAGCAGATTTTTGATCGGGTTTTTAGTACTTTTTCACGGCAAATGCCTGAAAATCTAATAATAACTGACGGCGGGCTAAAAAGCTTTTTTGGAAGAGCAGGAGAAAACTGGCTGGCTGTTGATAAATGTTTATTAGAAGAAAACCCATTAACTTTATTGCATGAGATGTTTGAATATGTGGATTATCATGAAGTGATCTTAATGGACAGTATGCTAAATGTTCTTGATTTTTCTGCGAAGAAATCATATGCAGGAGGATTTTGGTTAGATAGTAAACATTCAGAGTATAAAGACAAAGATCAGGAACAATATTATATAGACAATCAGGATCACTATATTTTTCGCGCGTTTTTTCGGCAGGTATTTAAACAGGAAGACGAGAGGTTATCTCAGCTTATAAAAGGATCAATGATGTATGCTTCAGCAAAAGACCTTATAGCTGAAATACACGAAATGACGCGTAAAGCGCCTACATACGCTATAGAACCGGCCATGTCAGCAGAGGACGCTTCTTTTGTGGACACACTGCTTATTAAAGCTGACAGAGAAAAAGCAAAAGACGGGCATTCAGGACATAGCCGTGGTTATGTATATAATGAAAACTGGGTTGATAATGTAATTGGCACTTTCAGTAAAATGGCTGATGATTTTTATGGAGATGTGACAGGATATCAGGGTAAAGATGTTTTAGTCAATCCAACGCGTATGGTTATACGGTTGCTTTCAAAAGACGGACAGCCATGCACTAAGGAATATTACAAAATAAGAAAAGCTATAGCGGACAAACTTTCAAGTTGTGCAGGTTGTTGTCCAATGCGTGCACAATTTATTATTCAAAATAAAATAAAATTTGTTACAGCTTATGCCGGAGATGAAACGCAGTATCTTAATACTGTGATTGATCTGGTTACAGATGTTACAATGGTAGAATGTGACAGATACGGTAAACTTGACGGATATCCGGATGAAAAAACTCCGCCTGAATCTCTTGCTGAAAAATTGCAGCAGCTTTTAAGGCAAGCTATAACAAGCGAGAGTTATAATGAGCTGGAAGAACTAATCGAAAAACAAGGCAAAAAAGTCAATATGTCTAATATTCTAGCGCTTGTTTTTTCATTAGGTTTTGTTATGCGAATAAGGCCTGTTAATTGGGAAAATATCACTGAATGGAAAAAACACAACGACGAAATTCTCCGCGCGTTGTAATGAATTAGTGGATAGTGTTTGGTTGACGGTTAGTTGGTTGATGGTTGTGAAAATAAAATTCTAAAATTCGGGGACATGCCTGTAGGGGGAATTTAGGGACGGTTCTGAAATTAATCCCACACCTGTCCCAATTTCAATCCCAGACCTGTCCCTTTTGGGTTTTTACGGAGATTGCCGCGTCGTCGCTGTGCTCCTCCTCGCAAAGACAGAAAAGGTTCGCCCATGGGAGACTCGCCAGAGGACGGGCAGGCGGTCCCTATGTACTATTAAGTAACACGTAAACTGTCCTTTATCTTGACCAATACCATCATTTATTTTATAATAAAGCCAATTGCAACTGGCGTTTTGGCCTGTTAAATATACATCCTTTCCGGGTTTTATCTCAAAACCTTACAGGTCATAGTGGGGAACTACAAGGGAGCATAAAGATTGAAAATCGCGCGCCTGGGTTTTTGATGCTCGAAAAATTCTTTTCAAATACATTTTAATTTCATTAGATAGGCATAAATATGTCAGACAGCATTAATAAACTTAAAAAAACTCCGCTTTATGAAAAGCATGTTAAATTTGGGGCCAGAATGGTTCCGTTCGCGGGTTGGGATATGCCTGTTCAATATAGCGGAATAATTGACGAACATATTCACACGCGCACTAAAGCAGGACTGTTTGATATCTGCCATATGGGTGAATTTTTTGTAAGAGGGCCTTTAGCTGAACAGGAAGTAGATAGGTTAGTGACTTGCCGCATAGATGATATGCCTTGCAATAAATGCAGATATGGGTTTTTGCTTAATGATGCGGGTGTTATAATAGATGATCTTATTGTATTTAAGCTATCGCATGAAGAGTATATGCTTGTTGTTAACGCGGGGACTATTGAAAAAGACAAAAAATGGATCAGAGAAAAGATACCGGGCAATATGTTTACTGACGTGTCCGGTGATACCGCGAAAATAGATATACAGGGCCCTTTATCCGCGAATGTTATGGAAGAATTCGCGGGCAAAGAGATTATTCAAAATCTTAAAAGATTCCGGTTTGTTTGTATCGCAGTACAAGGGGTAGAAATACTTCTCAGCAGAACCGGGTATACCGGAGAAAACGGTTATGAGCTCTTCTTTCCTGCGGGAGAGGCAGAAAAAATATGGGATAGATTTATTTCTGTTGAAGGGATCAAGCCTATAGGTTTGGGCGCTAGGGATACGCTTAGAATGGAAATGGGATATTCTTTGTATGGAAGTGATATAGACGAGGAGCATTCTCCGCTGGAAGCAAATTTGTCAAAATTTGTATATATGGAAAAGGATTTTATAGGCAGAGATGCTCTTTTGAAACAGCAGGACCAGGGTATTAAGCGTGTATTGGCAGGGTTTATCTGTGAATCCAGAAGAAGCGCTCGAAGTCATTTTAAGGTGCTTATGGGAGATAAAATAATAGGCGAAGTGACTAGCGCCGGGTTTTCGCCTTGTTTGAAACAGGGAATAGGGTTATGTTATATAGATATAGAATATAATCGTCCCGGTCAGGAAATAACTGTTACTGATGGGAAAGTAGAGATACCTGCAAAGGTTAAGAGTGTGCCGTTGTATGTAAGATAGTCGTTAGTTGTTCGTCGTTAGCTGTTAGTAGGAGGGGTCTCTGCCCTCGAACAAAAACACAGGCGGGACAGGTTTCCTGCAGAAGAATAGTCCCTAGCTGAAACCAGTCCCATGTATTTTTATACGTCATTGCGAATCGCGAGTCAGGCGAGCGATGCGGCAATCTCTTGGAAATAAAAAAATTTCTCAGTGGTCTCTGTGGTTAATTTTTAGAAGTTTCGCTAAAAAAGGAGGAAACTATGGTTCCGGAAGATTTGAAATACACAAAACAACACGAATGGGTAAGGATCGACGGGGAAGAGGCTGTTATAGGCATTACTGATCATGCTCAATCTAAACTTGGCGATATTACTTTTATTGAACTGCCGGATACGGGCAAAGAGTTAAAACAGACGGAAAGTATAGCAACTATTGAATCAGTAAAGGCCGCGAGTGAAATATACGCTCCTTTATCCGGAAAGATTATTGAAGTAAATGAAATATTAAGGAATAATCCTGAAGTTGTGAATGAGGCTCCTTATGGTGACGGTTGGATATGCCGGATCGCTATAACCGGAGAGAAACAAGAACAGGATAGTCTGATTAGTAACGAAAAATATGAAAAATTATTACAGGAGTCTGAATAATGTATTATGTTCCGCATTCTGACGAAGACAAAAAAAATATGATGAAAACCGTGGGGATATCTTCGGGAAACATTGATGAGCTTTTTGCCGGTATCCCGAAAGAGCTCAGAACCCAATCCTTTAATTTGCCTGATTCCAAATCTGAATACGAAGTTGTAAAACATATAAAATCCCTGGCAGATAGAAATGTTACTGATCTTATCAATTTTGTGGGCGCGGGATTTTACGATCATTATATTCCGGCCGCGATTGATGCTATAGTCTCCCGTCCGGAATTTTATACCGCATATACTCCGTATCAGCCCGAAGCTTCGCAGGGTACATTGCAGGCAATATATGAATATCAGAGCTGTATGGCCAGGATAACTGATATGGAAGTTTCTAACGCGTCGCTTTATGACGGCGGAACAGCGCTTTATGAAGCGGCTATGATGGCTATACGCATTACCGGAAGAAACAAGATCATAATGGACGGAGGTGTAAATCCGATCTATCGGAAGATGCTCTATTCTTATACTACTAATCTTTCCATTGAGTTTGTTGAAACGCCTGTTACGCGCGGGCAGAGCGATAGAACCGAAATATACAAATGTCTTGATAATGAAACAGCGGCGGTTATAGTTCAAAACCCTAATTTTTTCGGAGCAATAGATGATCATAGTGATATAGCTGAAAAGTGCCATAATTCCGGAGCGCTGGCAATTTCCAGTGTATATCCGATAGCATTAGGCATTTTAAAGACTCCGGGCCGGATGAATATGGATATAGCAACAGGGGAAGGGCAGAGTCTTGGGATACCGCTTTCATTTGGCGGGCCGTATCTCGGGTTTATGACGACGAGAAAAAAGTTTGTGCGTAAAATGCCGGGCCGTATTGTGGGCGCGACTACGGATATCAATGGAAAGCGGGGATATGTTCTTACTCTTCAGACAAGGGAACAGCATATACGCAGAGAAAAAGCCACGTCAAATATATGTTCAAATGAAGCGTTATGCGCTCTGCGCGCTCTTTTGTATATGTCTCTTATCGGAAAACAAGGGATCAAACAAGTAGCACAGCTCTGTATGGATAAATGCGAATACGCGAAACAGAAACTAGAGGCTATAAATGGGGTGGAGGTCAAGAGAAGTTCACCTACGTTTAATGAATTTATAGTAAAACTTCCTAAGGATCCTAACGAGGTAATAGCAAAGCTTATACCTAAAGGTATATCTCCGGGATTTCCTTTAGGAAGATATTACGATAATCTTAAAGATTATATACTTATTACAGTAACGGAAAAACGGACAAAAAAAGAAATAGGCATGCTTGCTGAAGCATTGGAGGACGCGTTATGGAGTTGATATTCGCAAGATCCAAACAGGGCAAACCCGGACTTTCACTTCCTTGCAAGGACGTGAAAGTAACCTGTAGTATAGATGATAAATATAAAAGGAATAAGGACGCTGAACTTCCTGAAGTTTCAGAACCTGAAGTAGTAAGGCATTTTACTAACCTTTCAAAGCTTAATTTCAGTATTGACTCAAATTTTTATCCGCTAGGGTCATGTTCAATGAAGTATAACCCTAAATTTACTGAAAAAATAGCTAACTTTGACGGGTTTACTTCTCTGCATCCTTTAGCGCCTCAGCTTGTTATGGGCGGGATGCTTTCTCAAGGCGCACTGGAAGTGATCAGTAATCTTGAGGGGTTATTGCGCGAAATAACAGGTATGGATGCTTTTACTTCTCAGCCTATGGCAGGCGCGCACGGTGAACTTACAGGAGTTATGCTTATTGCCGCGTATCATCGTCAAAAAGGCGCGAAAAAGAAATATGTGCTTATTCCGGATTCCGGACACGGAACTAATCCTGCTTCAGCGGCTATTGCCGGTTATGAAGTAAAGACAGTTCTTTCTGATAAGAACGGAATAATGGATATTGATGAATTTAAAAAGATGCTAAATAATGAAGTAGCCGGCGTTATGCTTACGTGCCCGAACACTGTAGGTATATTTAATCCTTCTATAAAAGAGATTTCAGATTTGGCGCATAAGGCCGGTGCTCTTATGTATTATGACGGAGCGAATTTGAACGCGATTTTAGGAAAAGTGCGGCCGGGTGATCTTGGGTTTGATATCGTACATTTAAATTTGCATAAAACATTTGCTACACCTCACGGCGGAGGCGGACCCGGATCCGGTCCCGTGGGCGTAAAAAAAGAACTGATCCCGTTTTTACCTGTTTCGCGTGTTGTTAAACGAAAAGACGGAACTTTTGCTTTAGATTATGAACAGGAACTTTCGATAGGGTATATCTCTCCGTTTTACGGTAATTTTCTGGTTATGTTAAAGGCATACGCGTATATTGTTTTATTGGGGAAACAAGGACTTATTGATGCCAGTGAAAACGCGGTTTTGAACGCTAACTATGTAAAGACAAAACTTAAAGAATATTATGATATTCCTTTTGATAAGGGTTGTCTTCATGAATTTGTTTTATCAGTTTCAAAACAGGCAGAAAAAGGTGTGCATGCTTTTGACATTGCCAAGGCTTTAATCGATAAAGGCATTCATCCTCCTACTGTGTATTTCCCTCTTATAGTCAAAGAAGCCATGATGATAGAACCTACAGAAACAGAGTCAAAAGAGACGCTGGATAATTTTATAAATGTTATGATTGAATTGGCTGAGCTGGCCGATAATTCCCCTGAAGAATTCAAAAACTTTCCTAAAAATGCTCCTGTTCAACGGCTGGATGAGGTAAAGGCTGTTAAAGAAATGGATCTATGCAGTTTATAAATCATATTTGTAAGACTCCGGAAGAAAACATAGCTCTGGATGAGGTGCTTTTAAAAAAAGCGGAAAAAGGCGAAATAGGCGAGACTATTCGTTTTTGGGAATCAGTCGATTATTTTGTTGTTATCGGCCGCGCCGGAAAAATACGGGAAGAGTGTTTGCTGACGGAATGCCGTGAAGCAGGCATAAAAATAATACGCAGGATTTCGGGAGGAGGCACTGTTTTGCAGGGGCCGGGATGCTTGAATTATTCTTTGGTCATTTCGTATGACAGGGACAAGAGATATCGAGATATACGGGGATCTTTCCAGGCGATACTTGGACCTATTTCAGAAAAGATAAGAAAACAAGGATATAATGTCTGTATTTGTCCTGTATCTGACATTGCGCTTGATAACAAAAAGATCTCGGGCAATGCTCAGGCAAGAAAAAAAAAGTATTTTCTTCATCACGGAACATTTTTATATGATTTTGATATAGCTAAGATAAGTCAATATCTGTCTCATCCCGGGAAAGAACCTGAATACCGTAACAAAAGAAAGCATCATGATTTTCTTGTTAATCTTACCATTTCCGTTCAAACCATAAAACAAGTGATCAAAGATCTATTTTTACAGGTCGACAATTCCTATTTGCTTGATCTTAAGGATCTGCAAGAGGTCAAAGATCTTGTAGCGTCGAAATATCTTTCCGATAAATGGAATTATGAAAAATAAAAATAAGGGGACAGGTACTCGCTTGGGACTATTCTTCTGCAGGGTACCTGTCCCCATCTGGAATATGTAGAATAAATAGGGACGTCACCCGATAGGGAGATGTCCCTATTTATTATTATCCCCCAAAAATAAGTTCTTTTGCTTTTAAAAGCGCTGAAGTGCTTAATGAACTTAGAGTGACTTTGGTTTTATTGTCCGGAAGAGATTCAAAAAATATTCCTATGCGCGTTGTATTTACCTGTTTAGGAACGCCCATGGCTATGATATATTTTTTTCTTTTGTTTGACTGATAAATATGCAGACTTTTAGATTTAACAATTTTTTGAATTTCATCAAAAACGATCTCATAAGGCCTTTGAAAGACTTTTTCTATTCCGCTTTCTTTTGCTTTTTCAAGATCAGAGATATTTATACCGGCAATGGAAGCAAGATTAAATTCAGGCAGATTAAAATTTGTTTTAGCACAGCCTGTTGAAAATATTGCTGATAAACTTAGTGTAAATATTAATGTAGATAGTTTATTTTTCATGTCATGTGGAGCCTATGTTTAGAAAATAAGATAGTTAGATTATATAATCAAAAAAAAGCTCGGTCAAGAGGTTTTTAAATTGGTGTTTAAATGGGATTGACATTAACAGCCCTAAATGTTTGACACACAGGTTGTTATGTTATAATATAGATAGTCTTATTTTAAGAAAATTTATAATATTGTTAACAAAAAAATATATAAAAAAGGGTAGGAGTGAGGAATATGAATAATCCAAGCAGTCTGGAAATAATAAGAAACAAGTGTAATAATGAGAATTTAAATAAATTGTTAGCAATAAAGAATCCTAAAATGCATGATTTTGTGGCTAAATATATCGAACTTTGCGCTCCGGAAACAGTATTTGTGCGGACAGATTCTTCGCAAGATTCTGATTATATCAGGAAGAAGACCATTGAAAAAGGTGAAGAAAGGGCTTTATCTACAAACGGGCACACAATGCATTTTGATGGTTATTATGACCAGGCTCGGGATAAATCCAATACAAAGTATCTTTTGAAGCCGGACCAGATTTTGGGATCTGACATCAAATCAGAGGATAGAGAAAAGGGTTTGAAAGAAATACAGGAACTATTAAAAAATTCAATGGCCGGCAAAGAAATGTACGTATGTTTTTTCTGTTTGGGCCCTACGAATTCTGAGTTTTCTATACCCGCAGTACAGATAACAGATTCTACGTATGTCGCTCATTCAGAAGATATCCTTTATCGCAGTGGATATGAACAGTTTAAAAAAGTAGAAGATTCACCAAAGTTTTTTCGGTTTCTTCATAGCTCGGGTGTATTAAAAGGCGGTGTTAGCAAGGATGTTTATAATCGGCGTGTGTATATAGACCTGAGCGAAGAAATGGTTTACAGTACGAATACACAGTACGCGGGTAATACAGTAGGCCTTAAAAAACTGGCTATGCGTCTTGCTATTCGAAGAGCGTCAGAAGAAGGGTGGCTTACTGAGCATATGTTTATAATGGGGGTTTATGGGCCGGATCAAAAAAGGGTAACGTATTTTACCGGATCGTTTCCGAGCGCATGCGGTAAGACTGCTACGGCAATGCTTGAAGGAGAAAAAATTGTAGGCGATGATATCGCGTATTTAAGACAGATTGACGGTAAGATACGAGCTGTCAACGTGGAAAAAGGGATATTCGGGATTATCCAGGATGTTAATGAAAAAAACGACCCATCGATTTATAAAGCTTTGACCGATCTGGGAGAAGTTATTTTTTCAAATGTATTACTTGATGGTAATAATAATCCAAGATGGTTGTCTGACGGCAACGAAACTCCTGTAAAAGGAACAAATTTTTCAGGGGAATGGATGTTGGGTAAAAAAGGGCCGGATGATAATGAAATTCCTTTCGCTCATAAGAACGCTCGGTATACCATAAGGTTACAGGATCTTGATAATTGTGACGAAAATCTTGAAAGCCCGGAAGGTGTTGAGGTCGGAGGGATTATTTACGGCGGGAGAGATTCAGATACAAGCGTTCCGGTTTGTCAGTCTTTTGATTGGAAGCATGGCATTTTAACACAAGCCGCGACGATAGAGTCAGAGACAACAGCCGCTACTTTGGGGCAGGAAGGTGTTAGAAAGTTTAATCTCATGGCTAACCTGGATTTTCTTTCTATACCAATAGGCAGGTATATACAGAATAATCTTGAAATAATAACCGGTGCAAAAAATGTGCCGCTTGTTTTTTGTGTTAATTATTTCCTTAAAGGAACTGACGGTAAATATTTGAACGGGATAAAAGATAAACATGTATGGATTAAATGGATGGAATCGCGTGTGAACGGAGAAGTTGACGCGATAAAAACTCCTGTAGGATATATTCCGAAATATGACGACCTTGTAAAACTTTTTAAGGTTGTGCTTGACGCGGAATATACAAAGGAGCAGTATGAGGAACAGTTTAAATTGCGTGTTCCCGAGTGTATATCCAAGATCGAAAGGATAAAAGATATTTATCATACAAAAGTTTTTGATACCCCGCATATATTGATAAAAACTTTGGACGAACAGAAAAGCCGGCTGCAGGAATGCCGGGAAAAACACGGAGATTATGTTTTGCCGTCTGCTTTAGATAGTGAAGAGTAAATAGTGGCGTGCCAAGAATGGTATTGAAGGAAAAAGGATAAAGAAAAAAAGGAAAAATCAGATTGCCACGCCCTTCGACTCCGCTCAGGGCTCGCAATGACAGACTAATCCGTTATTCAGGCTGTGGCGCAATTCAAATTTTGTCTTTGCGAGGGAGCAAGAGCGACCGCGGCAATCTCAATAAAAGTAAAAACTGATTGTGTTCGACATGTGACATGCGAAACTAGAGGAGGAAAAAATGGAAAATACAAAAACTATAATATCTTTAGAACTTTCCGGTGTGCCTCTTTTAAAACAGGGTAAAGTAAGAAATCTTTACGAACTCGATGATAAATTGCTTTTTGTAGCTACTGACCGGATATCAGCGTTTGATGTAATAATGCCTAATGGTATTCCTGAAAAGGGGCGTGTTCTTAATATGATATCCGCGTTCTGGTTTGATTTCACTAAAGACATTATTGATAACCATATGATAACAGTGGATATTGACCGGATTGTTTCTTCTGATAAAAGGTTTGAGCCTTTTCGGGATATTTTAGACGGCAGGTCTATGCTGGTGGAGAAGGCTGAGCCGATTCTTGTAGAATGTGTCGTTCGGGGATATCTTTCAGGATCAGGATGGAAGGATTATCAAAAAGACGGTGCAATTTGCGGGATAAAGCTTCCTGAAGGGTTAAAACTTTCGGATAAGCTTGAAGAACCTATTTTTACTCCTTCGACAAAAGCAGAGACAGGGCATGATATTAATATCACTCAAGAGGAAGTAAAACAGGAACTTGGAGAAAAAGTTTTTGAATTTTTAAAAGAAAAAAGTATTGCTCTTTATGAAAAAGCGCGGGATTATGCCGCGACAAAAGGTATTATTATAGCGGATACGAAATTTGAATTCGGAAAAACAGGAGATAAAATAATTCTTATGGATGAGGCTCTGACCCCGGATTCTTCCAGATTTTGGCCCATGGATGATTACGAAGCCGGCCGTCAGCAAAAAAGTTTTGATAAGCACTTTGTAAGGGATTATCTGGAAACACTGGATTGGGATAAAACTCCGCCCGGGCCGGAACTTCCGGAGGAAATAACGAAAAAAACAAAAGAGAAATATCTTGAAGCTTATAGAATATTGACGGGGAAAGAACTTATATAGTCGTTAGTCGTTGGTCGTTAGTCCAGAGTAGGGGCGGGCGTGCCCGCCCTAAGGAAAAAGGCAGAGATTGCCGCGCTCTTCGCGTGGCTCAGAGCTCGCAATGACGTCATTGCGAAGGCCGAGGCAAACGAGGCCTGCGGCAATCTCAAGGAAAAACAAAAAAATGAAACCACGTATATTTAAAATCGATCCGTATAATATGGATCTGGAACTTATAAAACAGGCCGCGGATATTCTTAATAATCGGGGACTTGTTGCGTTCCCGACTGAAACTGTATATGGTTTGGGCGCTAACGCGCTTGATCCAAGGGCTGTTACGGGTATTTTTGAGGCGAAGAAAAGGCCTTTGGATGATCCGTTAATAGTTCATATAGCGGATATAAAGGATTTGTATAAGCTTGTCGAAAAAATGCCTCAACAGGCAGAGAAACTGGTTAATCGTTTTTGGCCCGGCCCATTGACTGTTGTATTAAAAAAAACCGATCTGGTCCCGGATATTGTGACTACAGGCCTGGAAACTGTAGCAGTAAGAATGCCGTCGAATATAATAGCAAGAAAATTCATTGAAATAGCGGGTGTGCCTGTAGCTGCTCCGAGCGCGAATCTTTTCGGAAGGCCGTCTCCGACTTCGGCTGAACATGTTGTTGAGGATCTTAACTCCAGGATCGATGTTGTTCTGGACGGAGGAAAGACTGAGATAGGCATAGAATCAACGGTTGTTGAATTTGTTGAAAATAGAGTTGTAGTATTGAGACCGGGCGGGATTGATATCGAACAGATCCAAGAGATGGTAGGCGAGGTTGCTGTTTGTTTAGGCACAGGAGAGACAGATCGGTCTCCGGGGCAATATCCCCAGCATTATTCGCCTAATGCCAGAGTTGTTGTGGTTGAAAACAGTCCGGATCAGGTCAAAAAAGTTATATCACGCGCCTGGGAAATGAAGTCTTATGGACTGCATGTCGGGATAATGGCTAAACAGGGACATGAGGATGATTATAAAAAGTTTACCGTTAAAGTGCTGGGGCCGAAAAAAGACTTAAAAACATGCGCTTCCAGACTTTTTCATATTCTGCGTGAATTTGACGCGGAAAAATTTGATGCTATAGTCGCGGAAGGCCTTTCGGAACAAGGCCTTGGAAGGGCTATAATGAACCGTCTTCGTAAAGCCGCGGGACCTTCGCGGAATGATTAATAAGACAAATAAAATTTACAAGAAATTTTCTGCTAAAAACTTTTGCAACTCTTTATTTTTTGCTATTTCATCGTAAGAAAAGATTACAATGCCTCCGGGAGAGAGTTTTTTGATCAGGCTAAGCTGTTCTTCAATTTCAGCGGGATCATTTTTGAAAAGATAAGCTCCGATACCTATCTGTGTTTTAGCTGAATTCTCAGGCGCTAAAAGTGATTTAGACAAAAGAACCATGTATTTGGTATCTGTTGTATAATTCATTGCGATGACATAATCAGCGTATCCTTTATTAAGCCATTCTGTCCAGTCTTGAAATGTTACCAGATAACTGCGTTCTATGGAAGGGACGATAGTACATGAGATCTTTATGTCAGGGGAGAGAGAACGGGCGCGCGCTGAAATTTTTTTGAGCAGTGTAGTTACTTGTCGGCGTCTCCAGTCATCCCAGAGTTGAAAATTTTCACGTGAATAATCCATTTTAGTTATATCAAATCCGGAACTGTTTTTAAATTTTTCAATGTTTGTTTTTCCATAACCATAGCCCAGTCCTTTTGGCGAAAACCTTGATCCGAGAATAAGCGGCATGATTTCGGGATAACGGAGATAATCCAAATGGACTCCCGAAAGACCAGGATATTTTTTAATGACTTCTTCTGTTATTGAAATAAGATATTTAACTACCTCGTCTTCAGCCGGTTCAAGAAAAATCTGTTTTTCCCTGATAAATATTTTATCCAGATCATTTTTGTCTGTTTGGTAGGAAGTGTTTCCGTATTGATCCATTGTTAGTATTTTATTCCCGTATTTTTTTAATATATTAGCATCGGTATTTTGGGCTATACATAAGAGATTTAACCATGCGTGTATTTTTATTTTATCGGTATTCGCTTTTTCAATAAGATATTTAAGAAGATCTTCTTTTGCTTGAACCAGGATGTTTTCATAAGGCGAACAATCAGTTATGTCGGAATTATAGTACGCTTTATCGGCCCGGTATATTTGTAAGTAGATGTCGGTTATTCCGCATTTTTTACAGGTATTGATTAAACGATCAACATTTTCTTTTGAATAAAGCACTTTTTCTTCTGAAAAAACGGTTATCCAGATGCCTAGTTTTGGGGCGGGGGTTGTCTTGCCGGAGGCAGATAAAGGCATAAAAAGGAGAAAAGAAAAAGTTGCGGCAATCACAATATATGAAGAGAGAATCTTGCGTGCTGACATAATGATTTTCTAATTGTTTTGGCGGAAAAAAGAGTTTTTATTCTCCGTTATAATTTATCAGGGTTACGGGATTATATTTTTCGATTTTTTTCATGTAATCCAGAAAAGGAAGTCCTATTATTGAAAATATGCCGGCAGCTTCGGCGTTTTTTTGTTCGACCATTTGAGCTACTGCTTCAAGTGTTCCGCCTGTGGCAATGAGGTCATCTATGATTAGCCATTTTTTGCCTGCTGACAAATCAGATTCATGTATTTCAAGGGTGGCTTCTCCGTATTCCAGGGAATAACTTTGTTCGATAGTTTTGCCCGGGAGTTTGCCTTTTTTTCTTGCAAGAACAAGGGGCAGGTTTCTTTTTAAGGCAAAAGGAGCTCCTACGATAAACCCGCGGCTTTCTATGGCAATTATACCGTCAATAGCGGTATTTTTATATATTTCGTCCATTTTATCCAGGACAAATCGGAATGCTTCAGGATTTGTGAATATACTGGTAACATCATAAAATAAAATACCGGGTTTAGGAAAATTCGGAACTTTTCTGATCGCAGTATCCAAATCCATATTCAGCCTCCTTTAGTTAGTCGTCAGTCGTTTGTCGCTAGTCGTTAGTAAAAACTAATATACATTTACCAGAATTTTTCACCACAGAGTCTCAGCGGCACAGAGTTTTTTTAGAATAAAGAATCAAACTCTAAACCCTAAATCCTAAATGACCTAAACACTAAATAAACTAAAAACTTTAAATTCCAAATCCAAAAAGCTATTTCTCATATATAGTTTTGTATTTTTAATTTTTGATTTTGGATTTATTTAGAGTTTAGTGTTTTGCATTTAGGATTTTTCCTTTTATGCGTTAACCGTCAACAGATGTAACCTTGAACATCAAACCTTGAACGGTGCCAAAGACGCCTTGTTCCCCCCCCCTCTGTGTTTTCTGTGGTTAATCTCTGGACTTTTTACTTTTCCAGGGCGAAAAATTTTGCGCCCTTACTAACAACGAACGACCAACGACTAACCACTAATTAAAACAAACCCATAAACCATCCATGCAAAGAAACAAATAAGCCGCCGAATACCAGTGATACAATACCCATAAGCTTAATTAATATATTCATGGCCGGGCCTGTTGTATCTTTAAAAGGGTCACCTACGGTATCGCCTACTACTGCGGCCTGGTGAGTTTCAGTGCCTTTACCGCCTAGATTACCTTCTTCTATCCATTTTTTAGCATTATCCCATGCTCCGCCGCCGTTTGCCATCATTATTCCAAGAAGTACGCCGGAAACAGTAGCTCCTGCGAGGAATCCGCCTAGTGCTTCTACTCCCAAAAGAGTTCCGACAAGAAACGGACTTAAAATTGCGACAACTCCCGGAAGGATCATTTCATTTAAAGCGCTTTTTGTGGCTATATCTATACATGTTTGAGTATCAGGTTTAGCTGTTCCTTCCATTAGTCCTTTGATTTCTCTGAATTGTCTGCGTATTTCCTGAACGAGTTTATCAGCGGCGCGGCCGACAGCTTTTAGTGTCATAGAGCTTATTGCAAAGGGGACAAGCGCTCCGATAAAAAGTCCGACAACAGAGAGTGGTTTGATAAGATCAATGGCTGTCAGGCCTGTTACTTTTTGGAACGCGGCAAAAAGCGCAAGCGCGGTAAGCGCGGCTGATCCGATCGCGAATCCTTTTCCTATGGCTGCTGTTGTATTTCCAAGAGAATCTAATTTGTCGGTGATTTGGCGTACTTTTTTGTCAAGTCCGGCCATTTCCGCGATACCGCCGGCGTTATCCGCAATAGGACCGTAAGAATCGGTTGACATTACGATCCCTATAATGCTTAACATACCCACAGCCGCGAGTCCTATACCGTAAAGACCGCTGAAGTGGTGAGATACAAGGATTGCGCCGCAGATGGTCAAAACAGGCAATATAGTACTTTCAAATCCTACCGCGAGTCCTGCTACGATAGTTGTCGCAGGCCCGGATTGCGCGCTTTTTGCTATTTCTTTAATGGGTTTTCCTGAAGTGAAATATTCACTTTCCAGTCCTATAAGGATACCTCCGATAAGACCGCTAAGTATGGCCCAGAAATGGTTGAGACCGTTGAACATAGCGTTAGAAACAAAATAAGCGCCTCCGATAAAAAGAGCGGCTGATATAAAAGTCGAGTTTCTTAACGCGTTTTGCGGGTCGAGTTTTTTAAGGAAATTAATGGAGATTACTCCGACCATAGAGGCCAATAGGCCAATAGAGATCAAGATGATAGGAAAAGACATCGCTGATAAAGGATTAATCATAACAGCGCCTATAGCCATTGTTGCGATTACAGAACCTACATAGGATTCAAAAAGATCCGCTCCCATGCCTGCTGTATCGCCGACATTGTCACCTACATTATCCGCGATAACTCCGGGATTGCGCGGATCATCTTCGGGGATACCGGCTTCGATTTTTCCTACCAGATCAGATCCCATATCTGCCGCTTTTGTAAATATTCCGCCTCCTACGCGGGCAAAAAGCGCTATTGAACTTGCTCCGAGCGCGAATCCAGTTATTACGGATGTATCTTTAGTTATCATGTACCATACGCTTATGCCAAGAACTCCGAGAGCGGCTACGGTAATGCCCATAATCGAACCGCCTTTAAACGCGACATTCAGGGCTTCTGAAATTCCCTGTGTCATAGCGGCGCTACATGTTCTTGCGCTTGATCTTGTGGCGGCTTTCATCCCGATGAACCCTGCCAGCATGGAACAGAACGCGCCTGATATATAAGCCATGCCTGTGATTAAAGACAGAAATTTTGCTATTATAATAAACATTACAGCAACGAATATAAGGATAATAACATATTCTCTGCGCAGGAATGTCATAGCTCCTTTATGTACCTCATAAGAGATATCCCGCATTTTATCGGTACCTTCATCTTTTTTAAGTAATGTTATAAATATAACCAGGCTGAATAAAATGCCTGCCAGTCCAAGTAATGGAATAAACCCCATAATACATACTCCTTTTTCTTATTATTTATTAACGTAAAATTGAATGGTAAAACAGAGGACACAATAACATAATTAAAAAGCTTTTTCAATAGGAAAATTGTCTTTTTACTCGCATAAAAGACATCTCAGGTTGTTTATAAGGGAGGAGAACCGGTTTTTAATATACTTAAAATAACCTGCATCATATGGTCCGGAAGCAGGAATTTTGAGAATATAGGAATATCATATTTTTTTGCTTCATTAATGATCTTTGATGATATAAAAGTGCTGAAAATGAGAGGCTTTATATCTTTTTTGATTTTTTTCATTTTTAGGGCGAGATCTATTCCGGTTGTTTTTGGAAGAAAATAATCGGTTATTAGAAGAGAAAACCCCTGTTTTTTTAATAACAGAAGGGCTTTATCCGGGTTTTTTGTGTGCATGCTAGTATAGTCCGAGACTTTTAAAATCAAAAGAGAAAGAGAAGTTCTGAAATTTTTATCATTGTCAACAATAAGTATTTCAGATAATACTGTTTTTTTTTGTATAAAAGGGAAAATGTTGTATAAACTCATTTTGTTCTTTTGTTTATTTTTAACCGTTTTAACCGTTAGGGGACACCCCTGGTATTGATTCTGGGACAGGTCTGGGTTCAATTTCAGAACCGTCCCCATTTTGTTTCTAGTTTGTTCTATTAATATTGTATCCTTCTTATTCTGAAATCGCAAGAGGGGACATTAATTTGCATAAAATACTTTATAATGATAGAATAACCACTTGAAAAAAGGAGTAGAAATGAACCATAGGCATAGGACCGGAGAGCTGGCAATCAAGACAGCGATTGATCTGTTCCTGCATTTCATTTTTACCTTCTTATTAGCTGTTTTTTTTAAAAACTTTACCGGGTCGTGGGTTTGGCCATTTCTGGCAGTCGCAGGCGGAATATTTATAGATATAGACCATTTTATTGATTACCATTTGTATTATGGATTCAAGTTTCATATAGGCGATTTTTTTAAGCGCGGATATCTAGCTTCAGGAAAATGTTATATTGTATTTCATTCATGGGAACTAGTTTTTGTGTTATGGTTGTTAGCTGTACCGGTTATAAGCATAACGCCGTTAGTTTTGGGTATGACCATACATCTTTTAATCGATCAGTTTTATAGCCGCGGCCCAAAAACGCTTTCATTGTTTTTTTTCTACAGATGGTATCATCACTTTTCAGCGGACGCGGTGTAGAATAACACAGAGGATAAATAGTCGTTAATCGCAGTCTGTCCTGTCTGTCTAGTTTACCCGTCTCTGACGGAGAAATTGGAATGCGCCAACAGGTGCTTACAGGCATGTTGTCCCCGAATTTTAATCCCTTTATTTTTCAAATAAATAATGGTATAAATATTAATTCCGATAAAGTATAATAAAAACTTAACTAGTAAAAAAATATAACCATGCAGGACGGAGGTAATAGATGAATTTTGAAAATTTGGATAAATTGCCGGATCAGGCAAAAAAAGTGTTAGAACCGTTTCTAAGTGAAATATATGATGTATTCGGACAGGAGATAATATCGATCTTTGTTTACGGCAGTATAACCGGTTCAGACTATAACCCAAGGAGATCTGATATTAATGCGGCGATTGTGACGAAAGAATTTCCTTTTGAAAGTTTAAAGCCGATACTAAAGACCGTAAGAAACGGCATAAAGCATAAGATAAGCGCGCCTCTTTTTTTAACTCCCGCGTATATAAAGATGTCTTTGGATACTTTTCCTATGGAATTTATGTCAATGAAGGATTCCCGGCGCGTATTATACGGAGAGGATGTGCTTGAAAATGTTGAGGTTAAGGCGGAAGATCTTCGGCGGGAATGTGAATATCAAATCAAAGGAAAAATCATAACAATACGCCAGGCTTATTTAGAGCAGGGATTAAGGGCTAGGGGTATAGAAAAACTCATTAAAGCTTCGTTTCGGGCTTTGATTCCGGTCTTTTATGCTATATTGAGAATCAAACTGTCGCAGGTTCCTCCACGCGGAAAAGAAGAGATCTTGTGTCAATTGTCCGAAGAATGCGGTGTTGATGTCGCTTCATTTTTAGAAGTATTAAGAGATAAAAAGAATGATGGCTGTATAGCCGGAAAAGAAGCTGAAGTTTTTCTGAAAGATTTTCTTTTCCAATTGGGGACTCTGGCTGATATGGTCGACAAAATGTAAATGATCTATCCGGGATAGAAATTATTAGAATAATATTCGGGTAGAAGGAACAAAAAATGATGAAGAGATTAAATGAATTCGTAATAACCGCGATATTTTGCGGGTATTTTTTGTTCGGGCTAAACGCGTTTGCGGTTCAGGATGCTCGGGTTATGTCCCCGTTGGGGTTTGTGAATGATTATGCCGGAATATTACCGTCTGATAAAGAGACGAAAATGGAAGCATTATTAACGGAGATCGAAAATAAAACCTCCGTAGAAATAGCTGTTGTAACTTTGAATACTACTGTTCCTCTTACAATAGAGCAGTACGCGGTTGATCTTTTTGAGAAATGGGGTATTGGAAAAAAAGGAAAAGATAACGGAATATTAATGCTTATTGCTGTTGTTGACCGTAAAGTAAGAATAGAAGTCGGATATGGTCTTGAAGGAACAGTAACTGATTTGCAAAGTAAGATGATTATCCAGAATTTGATAGTTCCGGCTTTTAAAAACAGGGATTATGCAGTAGGAATTCTTTCAGCTGTAATCGGATTAGCGGAACTAATAAGTAACGAATATGGAATAGAGATTTCGCTTGATCCTGAAATAAGAAGAACTGTTTCTTCTTCGCGAGAAAAGTCATCGCCTTTAGGCAGTTTTTTGACTTTACTCTTTTTTCTGCTGATATTCGGATTGAGATTTGGAATGTTTTTTTTCTTGATGAATAGAGGTTCTTACTGGTCAGGCGGCGGAAGCGGGTCCTATGGCGGCGGGTTCGGAGGTTTTGGCGGCGGCATGTCCGGCGGCGGAGGCGCTTCAGGGTCATGGTGATTTAGTCGTTAGTTGCTGGTCGGGTGTCGTTAGTCCAGAGGGAAAGCACATGTACATGTTTCCAGATCCCGCCAGAGGAGGATTCCTCGCAAAGACAGATTAGATCCGTCATTGCGAAGGCCGAGGCAGACGAGGCCTGTGGCAATCTAAAAAAAGTTTAGAATGAGTATGTGCGATATACAAAAATATAGGAGGTATAGATGAAGACGTTTTTGATAGTGTTAAGTGTAATAGTGGTGTTCGCGTTAATATTCGGCGGATGGATTATAGGCGGGCTTAATCGTGTGGTACAACTTGATGAGTCTGTTAATTCAGCCTGGGCGCAGGTAGAAAACCAACTGCAGAGAAGGAATGATTTAATCCCGAATCTTGTAAGTACGGTTAAAGGATATGCCGGACACGAAAAAGAACTTTTGACAAAAGTAACTGAACTTAGAAGTCAGTGGGGGAAGGCAAATGGGCAGGAAGAAAAAATAGCCGCGGCAAACGGAATGACATCCGCTCTTTCGCGGCTTCTTTTAGTTGCTGAAAATTATCCGGATTTAAAAGCTAACCAGAACTTTTTAGCGCTTCAATCCCAGTTGGAAGGTACGGAAAATAGAATAGCAGTTGAGAGAATGAGATATAATAATTTTGTCAGGGCTTTTAACGCTTACAGGCGTACGGTATTCGGCAGTATTTTCGCGTCTATGCGGGGTTTGACCCAGCCGAGAGAATATTTGGAAGCCGCGGAAGCCGCGAAAACAGTACCGGTGGTCAATTTGTGACAACAAAAATTAAATGGACGGGAGATTAAAGTATGTTAAACGAAAATGCCGTAAAAGCAATATTTAACGGATCATTAAAATTACAGCCTAAGGAATCTTGTCTGATAGTTACGGATACGGTTAAAGAGCCTATGGCACGCGCTTTTTATGAATATGCTTCTCAGATCACGCCTTGGGCAAGAGTCATGGTGATGGCTCCTACAGGGGAACACGCGGCTGAACCTCCCGAAGATATCGCGCACGCGATGCGTCATCATAATGTACAGGTGCTTGTTACGGAAAAATCTCTTACTCATACCAAAGCAAGAAGAGAGGCGACTGAAAGGGGCGCGCGTATAGCTACAATGCCGTCGATTACCGAAGAGATAGCAAACAGATGTCTTGATATAGATTATGCGGCTTTAAAAAATGAATCAAAACGTCTTTATGAGCTTTTGAAAAATGTATCAAAGGTACAAGTTACTACAGGACTCGGGACAGACATGGTTTTCACTCCGGGTTCAAGCGAGTTTTTTGGGAAAGAAGGCGGAGTATATGATTTTCCCGGAGCTTATGGTAACCTTCCTGAGGGTGAGATATCCTTTGCTCCTGAAGAATGTGAAGGGATTTACGTTGTAGACGCATCTTTTCCCGATCTGGGTCTGCTTAAATCTCCGTTGATTTTTAAAGTGAAGCAGGGAGTTGTGTTCGAGATTACCGGTGTCCGGTCTGACGACATAAAAAGGCGTTTGGACAATATCGGGCCAAAAGCATATAAAGTGGCTGAATTGGGTATAGGTCTTAATCCTAACGCGCAAGTGACCGGCAATGTACTGGAAGACGAAAAAGTTATAGGAACAGTACATATCGCTGTGGGCAATAACCTTTCTTATGGAAGAGATAATGACGTTCCGCTTCATTTAGATGGTGTTATAACTAAACCGGATATTTATGTTGATGGGAATAAGTTGATGCATAAGGGGAACTTTGTGTGAGATTTTCTCTGTCTTTGCGAGCTTGAAGGAGAAATGCAAAGTATTTTGCCGGAAAGGCAAGCATTCCGTGCTCAAACAATTTGCCCTCACTTGGTTCGGGCAAAAACTGCGCTCAGAACGCTTGCCCTTCCGGCAAAATAGCGGTTGGTAAATAGGAAAAAGGGAAAACATCCCATCCGTCTTTGCGAGGAGGAGCAAAGCGACGACGCGGCAATCTCTATAATATAAACAATCAAAATATTAATGAAAAAAGATACAGTTGTCATAATTCTTGCCGGAGGTACAGGCAGACGCATGAAAACGTTTGATCCGAAACAGTTTTTGATACTTTCAGGAAAACCTATTATTATTCAAACCATTGAAGCTTTTGAGAAAAACCGAATGATTGCCGGCACAATAATTGTCTGCCATAAAGATCATACAGCCAGGCTTAAGAAACTAATAAAACAGTATGGATTGCAAAAAGTTTTGAAGGTTGTTAGCGGAGGAACGACCCGACAGGAATCAGCTTTTAAAGGGTTAAAAGCAGTTTCAAAAGATACAAAGTATGTTTTGATTCATGACGCGGTAAGGCCGTTTATAAAGGATGACTTAATAAGAAGAGTTTTGCAGGGAACGAAAAAGATCGGAGCTGCAGGTCCTGTAGTGGAATGTTCGGATACAATAGTCGTCAAAAAAGGGGAATTGATTGTAGCTATACCTGATAGAAATACGATGAAAAGAATACAGACTCCGCAGGGGTTTGATTATAAGATTATTTTTGACGCGCACAAATGGGCGCTTAAAAACAATATTAAGAATGCTACGGATGATTGCAGTTTAATCCTTGCTATGGGTAAACCGGTTAAATCTGTAAAAGGTAATCTTTCGAACATTAAAATTACAGAAAGTAAAGATCTGGGTTTAGCTGAAAAATTCATGATCATGGAAAAGTAAAGTAGGGTTTGCATATAATACCAATTACGTTAATTAATTTCTCATTGTCATTCCCCGACTTGATCGGGGAATCCAGAATCCAAAAGGAATAGAGTTTTTTCTTTGTATATTGAAATGGGTAATTATTTTCTGTAATTGGCATAACAATATAATATAAATAATATGATGCAAATTGATATTTATATATAATATGTTATACTTTGAACGCATCTTTATAAAGAGCTGATTTTTCGGAATTTTCAGAGAAACCTATGAATTGCTTTATATATTTATAATAGAAATGTTATTTATTATGGGGGGTAAATGAAAGAAAAGGTTCTTATAGTTAAGCTGGGATTTACAGAAACAATTGATAAAAGGATATCAACAGATAATGTAAGTTTGGGAGATGTTTTTCGTACAACAGCAATTCTTCATTTGTTCAAAAATGACAAAGTCGCATGGCTGACTACAAAAGAAGCAATGCCGCTTTTAACCAAAAATCCTTACATTGACAGGCTTTTAGTTTATAACATGACGACTGTTTTACAGCTTCAGTCGGAACAATTTGATGTTGTAGTAAATTTAGAAAAAGTTCCGGGTGTTTGTGCGTTTACAGATGCTATCCAGGCGTGGCGTAGATACGGGTTCAGATTTGATCCAAAAAAAGGCGCGGCAGAGGCCTATGAACATTCTTATGAAGTTGTAGCCAATTCTTTGGATCCCGGGTTGAGAAGAAACATGACGAAAAACTGGATAGAAATGTTGTATGCTATGGTGGGCGCCAAATGGCAGGGCGAAGGATATATTCTGGGGTATAAGCCCAGGACAAAAGAAAAATATGATATAGGGTTTAATCTTAAAGTCGGCAGTAGATGGCCGAACAAGGCCTGGCCCGATAAAAACTGGCAGAAATTGGAAGAACTTTTAAAAGATGAATATTCGATATCATATCAAGAGTCACCTGACAAGATAGAAGGATATATTGATTGGCTGAATAGCTGTCGTCTTATTGTGACAAACGATTCTCTGGGCCTTCATCTGGCAATAGCTTTAAAAAAGAAAATAGCGGCATTATTCGGACCGACATCGGAACGGGAAGTGAATCTGTTTAATAATGGTGTTGTTATCCGCTCGGATAAGAAGCTAAAATGTATGCCTTGTTTTAATCCTGTGTGCAGAACACACGCGGGATGTATGGACCTTATAAAACCTGAAAAGGTATATGTTGAGATAAAGAAAATGTTAGAATGATTAATCTATGGATATATATAGAATAGACAGTCATAAGCTTATGTACCATGTGGATCGGGTAAACCGCTGGGAAAAAGGCGAAACAGTGGCGCCTGTTTATATGGAGATTGCTCCTTCGGGCGGATGTAATCACCGGTGCATTTTTTGCGCGTTAGATTATATCGGATATGATCATATCTTTCTTGATACTAAAACATTAAAAAATACGATAAAAGACGCGGCTAAATGCGGGGTTAAAAGTGTGATGTTTGCCGGAGAGGGCGAACCTCTTTTGCATAAAGATATCGCGGAGATAATAAGTTTTACTAAAAAAACCGGTATAGATGTCGCGGTTACGACAAATGCTGTATTTTTAAAAAAGGATTTACTTGAAAAAATTTTAAAACATCTTTCATGGATACGGATAAGTCTTAATGCGGCTACTGCCAAAAATTATCAGAAAATCCATAGATGTATGAAGGGTGATTTTAAAAAGGTTATTTCTAATCTTAAAACAGCCGTAAAGGTCAAAAGAAAAAACAGGCTGGATTGTGCTATAGGAGTGCAGATACTTTTAATCCCGGAGAACAAATCAGAAATTATCAAGCTGGCTCGTATGCTGAAAAACATAGGGGTGGATTATTTAACGATAAAGCCATTTTCAAAGCATCCCAAGAGCCGGTGTGATATCAGCCCAAAATTTGATTATTCTTCGTTTCTGCGTTTGGAAAAAAATCTCAAAAAAATCGAAGACAAAAAATTCAAGATACTATTCAGATCAGGAACTATGCGAAAACTAAAAGAAGAGAGAGGCTATAAACATTGTTTGGGACTGCCTTTTTGGGCATATATAAGCGCTTCCGGTGATGTGTGCGCGTGCAGCGCGTATCTGGGCGATGAAAAATTTGTGTACGGAAATATTTACAAAAAAAAGCTTTCTGCTATTTTGAAAAGCGAACGCCGTAGGAAAATACTGAAAATGGCGGCCAATAAACTGAACACAGAGGATTGCCGCGAGATTTGCAGACTGGATGAGATTAATCGATATCTTTGGGAGATCAAAAATCCTTCAAAACATATAAATTTTATATGAAGAAAAACGAAAGAAAAACCTGTTTAAGACTTTTTAAGATCATGCTTAAAATAAGGATGGTCGAAGAAAAAATAATCGAACTTTATCCGGAACAAAAGATACGCTGTCCTGTACATCTATGTATAGGACAGGAAGCCATAGCCGCGGGTGTATGTCTTAATCTCAGAAAAAAGGATTTGGTGTTTAGTAATCACCGCTGTCACGGACATTATATAGCAAAAGGCGGAAATCTGGGATCTTTTATGGCAGAGCTTTACGGAAAGGTTTCCGGTTGTTCCAAAGGCAAAGGCGGGTCCATGCATCTGGTTGATGCAGACAACGGATTGATGGGGACTACAGCGATTGTCGGAGCAGGTATACCGCTTGCAGTAGGCGCGGCAATGGGAAGTATTATGCAGAAACAGAAAAAAGTCAGTGTGGTTTTTTTTGGTGACGGCGCGGTTGATGAAGGCGCTTTTTATGAGAGTTTAAATTTCGCGGCTTTAAAAAAATTGCCTGTTGTTTTTGTATGTGAAAACAACTTTTATGCTACAAATTCTCCTCAATCAGCCAGACAAGCATTTGATAATATCCATGAAAGAGCCGGAATGTATGGGATACATCATGACCGGGTTGATGGTAATGATGTTTTGAAGGTTTTTGAATCGGCAAAGAAAGCAGTAGAAAGGGCGCGGATCGGGAGAATCCCGAGTCTTTTAGAATGCAGGACATATAGATGGAAGGGACACGTAGGCCCTGATTGTGATTATGAAAAAGGCTGCAGACCCAAACAAGAGCTTGATAAATGGCTTAAGCGGTGTCCCTTAGAAGAGTTTGAGGAAAAACTTAAAAGTAATAGGATGATAGCGCAAAAATATATAGCAAGATCAAAAAGGGTGATAGCAAGTGAAATAGATGGTGCTATAAAATTTGCGGAACAAAGTATTTTTCCCGGTAAAAGGGATCTATTAAAGGATGTTTACTGATTATGCCGTGGACAAAAATATATCCGGACAGAACAGAATTTGAAAAAGCCTGCAAAGAGCGGGGAAAAACTTTAAGAGGACTTACTTACGCGCAGGCTATACGGGAAGCTCTTTATAACAGCTTAACGAAAGATAAAAAAGTTTTTATCATGGGCGAGGGAGTAGATGACGCAGGCGGTATATTCGGAACAACAAAAGATCTTCATAAGAAATTCGGTAAAAAAAGAATAATAGATATCCCGATAGCTGAGAATGCTTTGACCGGCGTAGCTATAGGAGCGGCTATCGCGGGTATGCGTCCTGTTTTTGTTCATATGCGCATGGATTTTCTTCCCATGGCAATGGACCAGATAGTAAATAACGCGGCTAAATGGAATTATATGTTTGGGGCTGAAGTCAAAGTGCCGTTGACTATTCGTTCCATAATAGGAAGAGGCTGGGGCTCATCGGCTCAGCATTCCCAGAGTTTACAGGCACTTTTTATGCATATACCCGGGCTTAAAGTTGTAATGCCAGCTACGCCTTATGACGCAAAAGGGCTTTTATTTTCAAGTATAAAGAGTAATACTCCTGTTGTTTTTATCGAGCATAGATGGTTATATGAACACGTGGGATATGTTCCCGATGAAACATATGAGATACCGTTTGGGAAAGGAATAATACGCAGACAAGGAAATGATGTGACGGTTGTAGGGATTTCTTATATGGCTTTTGAGGCGCTTAAGGCGCAGGCTGAGCTTGAGAAAAAGGGTATCTCAGTTGAAATTATTGATCCGCGAACATTAAATCCATTGGATGAAAACTTAATAATTGAATCAGTAAAAAAGACAGGAAGACTGGTTATTGCCGATACAGGCGGAAAGATCTGCGGCGCGGGCGCGGAAATAAGCGCGATGGTATCGGAAAGAGCGTTCAAATATTTAAAAGCGCCTGTTATAAGAGTTGCTTTGCCGGAATGTCCCACTCCTGCTTCTTCGGAACTTGAAAAAGTATTTTATCCGGGATGCGAGGATATCGTTAAAGCAGTCAGGAAAGTTTTTAGGTGATAAATAGTCGTTGGTCGTTGGTCGTTCGTCGTTAGAAGGAGATTGCTTCGCTGCGCTCGCAAAAACAGACTTTTGTCATTGCGGGGAGGCTCGCAGAGCCGACGCGGTAATTCTTCCTCGTCATTGCGAGGCCTGAGGCAGACGAAGGCTGCGGCAATCTCAAAAAATGTATAGACCGATTGTAAGGGATATGCTATATGCAAAAAAATTATGAATAAACCTTTAATAAGTATAATAATGCCGGCATTAAATGAAGAGGCTAATATTGTCTCTGCAATAGATAGTGTGCTGAGCGCATTAGATAACTTGCAAATAAACGGTGAAGTTATTGTTATCAATGACGGTAGTTCGGATAACACTCCTTTTCTTGTCAAAGAAGCAATACAAAGGGAAATAAGCCGGGTTAAAATGATCGAACACGATAAGCCTCAAGGTATAGGCGCGTCTTTTTGGGACGGGGTAAAAGCCGCGCAAGGCGAAGCAGTATGCCTGCTTCCCGGGGATAATGAAAATGATCCCTATGAAATATTGAGATATGTTAAGCTCTTGGATGACGTGGATATTATAGTTCCTTTTGTTTATAACAAAGAAGTCAGGACTGCGGCAAGGAATCTTCTTTCTTATATATATATATTTATTATCAATTCTACGTTCGGGACTTTTTTGAATTATACTAACGGTACCGTTGTTTATAGAAAGGCTCTTTTAGATGCGCTGGACCATCATGGTAAAGGATTCTTTTTTCAGACCGATATATTAATTAGACTTATCAGGCAGGGATATCTTTTTTCAGAAGTGCCGTACGCTCTTAAAAAAAGAGAAAAAGGGACGACTAAAGCCTTAAGTTTTTCTTCATTGTTAAATGTTAGCGGAGATTATTTTAGACTTATAATTGATGTATATTTCAAAAGACTTTATCTGAAAGAAAAGAGCCTTGACGGGACATTGTCCGAAAAACGGTATAGAAAATCGGACTAAAAATAAATCTTATGGCTGAACTTATTCTTGATGGACATAAACTAAACTGGCACAGAGATCGGGTGCAAGCATGGTTAAAAGGTGAGCGCATTGCTCCTATAACCATTGATGCGGCTTTAACCAGACGTTGTACGTATAAGTGTGTTTATTGTTACGGTCAAT
>JBDRBG010000109.1:0-2019 GCA_043823005.1 Candidatus Omnitrophota bacterium | reverse complement strand
ATCTTTTCTAAATTCTTTCTCATTTTCATACATATCCTGTAAAGTAAATAAAGTATAGTGCTCAACAGGCGGCACTACACGTTGTCCGATATAATCGGCTTTTTTATTCATCTCAGAAAAAAGCGGATCTTCTAATTCATTTTCATCACTTTTTTTAAGCATTTGTTTTAACTCTTCCTCATAGCTACGCGCTGTCAGACTTACTCTCATTAAAAAACCCATCCTCAGTAAAATTTCCTGATAAAGCGTGTTATCCTCATATTCCAGCATTTCAACAAGATCATTTATATATGAACTGCCATCTGCTTTATTTATATCAGCCCAATCCAAACCTATTTTTAATAATATCTCCTGTTCGCGTGTATTGTTCCCGCTTTTCAACATTTGCAAAAGATCATTTCCATAAGTCCCGCCGTCACTTTTAAATATATCTGCCATTATCAAACCGATCTTTATTAATATTTCCTGTTCACGTGTATTATCACCGCTTTTCAACATCTGCAACAGATCATTTCCATATGTCCCCTTACTCTTATATATTTCCGCCATAATTAGACCGATCGTTAAAAATATTTCCTGATCTCTTGTAACCGGTTCATTTTCTAAGATCTGTTCCAGCTGGTTCCCGTAAAATTTAATTTTTGATGTTTCTCCAGTACTTGCCCTAATTAATCCTATCCGGATAAGAATACTCTCGTTTGTTACTTGTTTCGTTTCTGTATCTTTTGACAATTTTTTCTTTGTTTCTGTTGTTCCTTTTTCCTTTTTCCTTCTTCCTTCTTCCTTATTTTGCTCTTCCCTTCGCCTTTTACTCGTTTTTCTTCTCCGTCCGATCCAACCTTGTTTTTTTGCCTCTGCTTTTGCCTTCTCCCCTAACCCGGGCTGTTCTCCTTTTACTGTTGGCGCAATAAATCCAACGATCTCACCCTTAGCGTTCCGCGAAGCAAATTCAGGAAAATAAGGTCTATAATTTTCCTCATCTTTGTAATATCGAACAGCTTTAGATTCTGTCTCTTTATTATCACATATCCCGTTAATGATTTCCTTGAACCGTCTATATTTATAGGATTGTATTATAAATATATAATACAAATCAGAATATGTTATAACATGCCGGGAAATAAACTTCTGCAAAACATCAAGCCACTTCTCATCCTGGTTTATAAGAGAAGCTTCTTCTTGTAAATACTCGCCATTTAAAAGAAACTTCCTATTACTTACAACAAGCTCTATTAATTGTTTTATATGCCAAACTGTCATCTCTTTATACCCTTCCGCTTGGATATCCATTATCGAATTCCCCGCGAATTCATCAATAGGAGCATAAGATATACCTTCGCTTTTACAAGCCTCACGATTAAAAAGTTCGGCTAAACGCAAAACATCATCTCCGCGCAATATTAAACTATTAAGTTCCTCAACCTTTTCTATCCTGCTTAAGAATCTATCAGACACTTTAGATTGTTTTTCAATAAACTCTTTATCTGCCAAACATATTACTTTAAGCTTTCCCATTTCTACAGCCCGGCCGTCAGGCCCTGTAATACTATTGTTCGGATCAATAAAATCCACAAGCATTGTTAATAAACTCTCATCAGCCGCGTCAAGGTTATCAATTATCAATAATTTGCCCTGTTTTCCGCCTTCTGTTTCCAGTATTGCCTGAAGCATACCATCAACGCCTTTGATCTTTTCACTTCCGGCCGTAAGACCCGTCATTTTTCTCATCTCACCATATAACTTCCTATACCTCTCGCCCGGAGCAAACTGTACAAATTTAGCGCAATCAATGGTAAACACGTTATCCTGTTTCAGCTTCATCATATCTTTAACATCATGTGCCGCTCTAGTTAGCCCTGTACCTCTTGTACCCCATATTAAAATATTCTTTTTATCCGGATTTTTCGCGAAATTTTCCAGCTCATCATAAAGTTTAACTATTTTTTCACATCTGCCGACTGTTTTGTTAGGCAGATTCGATTCCCACGGCACTTTTATTGAATCAAGCCAGGCATTTTC
>JBDRBG010000108.1:0-3103 GCA_043823005.1 Candidatus Omnitrophota bacterium | reverse complement strand
CGATTTTTTTGTCTGCTACGATAACCGCTAATATGGCTTCTCCGAAATATAGATCGTCTACCCCGATAACAGCGAATTCCTGTATGCCGTCAAACTGCCAAAGGATATCTTCAATGTCCTTTGGGTAAACATTGATGCCGCCTGTGATGATTATATCTTTTTTCCGCCCAATGTAATACAAAAATCCATCATCATCAAACTTTCCTATATCTCCTGTATAAAAATATCCTTCTTTAATACTCTTTTTAGTCTCTTCCTCTTTTTTATAATAGCTGGAAAAAATAGTAACCGTTTTACAAACTATTTCCCCTTCTTCCCCGATAGGAAGTTCTTTTCTGTATTCATCGACAATTTTTATATCAACATGCGGTAGCGGCTTGCCGACGCTATTTAGTTTATCAACCGAATCTTTTGGCGATAAGTTTGTCGCAATCCCAATTTCCGAAGTGCCATAGCACTCATGAAATTCACAGTCGAGCTTTGATATAATCCGCGTCTTTATTTCCGGCTTTAATATCGCGGATGATGAAACTATCTTTTCAAGAGAAGTCAAATCATAACTATTCTTTCTAACTTCATTCAGAATCATTTCAAGTTGGGATGATACAGCGATAGTAAAAGTAACCTTATAATCTTCTACCGTCTCAAGCCATATTTTAGGCGTAAATTTGGGTAAAATAATACCGGTTCCGCCGAGCAACAATGGTAAAAGAGTAAGCCTGAAAGCAAGTGAATGATACATAGGCGAACCTATCATGATAATATCGGCATCACTCAGATTATATATATCCTTGGCCCCATCGATTGCCCGTTTTATTTTTGTTCCATGGCTTAAAACAATCGGTTTTGGGTCACTTGTTGACCCTGAAGTCATTGTAATAAGAAAATCTGAATCGGCTTCAACATCATACGGAGCTGTCGTAGAACCACAGCAACTGCCGTAGATTTCTCTAAAACTCGCAGAAGCCGTTTCTCCAAAAGATAAAATCTTTTCAGAAGGTAATAGCTTATCAAATCCCTCATATCTTCTTAAAATCTCGATTCTCATGATGGCAAATTCGACATCAGTAGAAAAAAAAGCTCCTTTTACATTTTCTATAGGAAGAGTTGGGTTCATCGGAACAATGACCGCGCCAAGCCTTGCTGCAGCTAAAATGCATAAAGCAAAATCTATAGAATTATTCAGTAAAACCGCGATTTTTGTTCCTTTTCTGACACCTTTTTCCCACAAAAAAGCGGACAGCTGAAGACTCAAGCTTTGTAACTCCCCAAAGGTAAATGACTCTTCTTGACAGATGAAGGCAGTTTTGTCAGGATGCTTTTTTACGTTATTGCTGAAATGGTCGAATATATTCATAAACTCTCCGATTATATCTTTTCTCTATAAAAGTAAAACGAGCAAATTTTGTAAGTTCTTGATTCCATCTAACAGTCTTTGTTTTAAGTAATATATTAATCATTTACCATATTGTAACTTAAAGGCATTCCCATTTTTATAGCTCGTTTTGCCGTTCTGCCCAAGATTTTTTGCAAATATTTATACTACTCCCCCCTCTTCTGAAAAAGGAGGTTGGGGGAATTCCTTACACATTATACACATTCGCCTTATACGATTTTACATTCTCCGGGTTCTTGAACCATTTACATGTAGTATAAATTCACGAGTGAATTAGTACAAAAATCCAAACAAATATAGTGGAATAGATCTTTTTGAAGCTACAAGAACTTCATCTTTCACAAGGAATGAATTCTGCGCATCAAGAACTATTTGTTCCATCTTTTTTTTCTTACCGCCAATTTCAAAATTATAGTCGCCGCATGTAAAATCTCCATATTTTTTACTGTAAAAAATATTTTTTTCACTGCCCATAATTGAATTTACAAAAAATATTTCCCTCAGCATCCCAAGATTAATTCCCTGCCCTATTCCATAACATATCGCGTTATATAGTGTTGTATTCTCAATGAAAATTTTTTCCGGCTTTCTTATCAATGCCATACCTTTTTTATCCGCAAAAATAGTAGATATCAGTCCTGTTTCTTTTAAGGCGATTAGATAATGCACCATCGTTTTATCGTCGACTTTTAAATTTTTAGAAAGATTATGAATATTCATTCTTCCCGGCGGAATTGTGGCAAGAAACGATAATATCTTTTCAAAGTATGGCAGATGTTCTGTCCTTAGATTATAAAAATTTGAAATGTCTTCATAAATAGTTTTTTTTACTATGTTCATTAGTTTTTGAAAATAAAACTCTTTTCCTTCAAAAATAAAGGGATAATAGCCGTATTTCAGATAATTCTTAAAGTGCCCTTTAAGCCTGTCAATTTGAGAAAGTTTATGTGACCACCTCTGGTAGTTTTTGATTAATTCCTCGAAGGATATCACTGAATATTCTTTACCGGTTTGGAAATTCAGATATTCTCTAAAAGACAATCCTTTAAGATGATATATCACTCCACGTCTTGAAAGATCATAAGTGCCTTTTATGAGGTCAATACTTGAACTACCTGAAAAAACAACTTTAATATCGCTAAAAGAATCATAAATATTCTTTAGTTCTTGCCGCCAATTTTTATATTTATGCACTTCATCTAAAAAAAATGTTTTTACCCCTTCACTTTGATACATCTCTTGAACAAATTCAAAAACAGTCGTATTGTTGAAGTAAATATGATCCAAGGAGGCATAGAAAGTACTGCTTAGATCTTTTATTTCGTTCTTTATGTATTGCAGCATCAAGGTGGTTTTTCCGGTACCTCGCGGTCCAATAATCCCCACTAATTTATTCGATAATTTAAATTGACCATACAGATAACGGTAAGTGTCAATTTTCATTCCATTAATCAACCGAATATAAGTTTGTTTTAAAGCTTCCATAATTGGTCTCCAGTCTAAAATATTTCAGAACCTTTTAGAGTTTACTCTAAAAGGTTCTATTTGTCAAGTATTATTCCCTACTCTGTCAAGCCAATTTAGAAATGTCCTATTGTTACCAAAATAGAAATGTCCTATTTTGTTCTTGTTAATGAACCAGTAGCCGTAGTCCTTTTTCTTTTTTGCTTCTTTTTTCTTTTTGTTGATAACTGTTGATATGTGGAT
>JBDRBG010000107.1:0-2167 GCA_043823005.1 Candidatus Omnitrophota bacterium | reverse complement strand
CATGCAAAGCGATTATCATGATCCCGAGAAGGAATACAAAGATGGGATATGGAGTAATTATAGTAAGTTGAAAACGACTGTTGACGAACGGCTAAGACCGCCGTTAGCTCTCGGCATGAAAGCCGTGCCGTTAGGTTCAGCCAGTGTTATTTTGCCCGAAGACGCGAAGATGCATAAAGTCACTGATGGATTTTATGTGCCGGAAAGTTCTACGCAATATACTGTTCGAAAATATATTGACATGCAAAAAGAAATAGATCAGCTCAAAGAAAGACAAAAACAGAATGAAGTTGTTGAGGATGTAGTTGTAGAAGATGAGGGTAAGGAAAATACACCGGAAAGTAAGAAACCGAAAATCATAAAAAAAGGCTCCCTTTTAATCTCGGAGTAAACTAGCACCTCGACAATCTAAAAATGAAGAGTATCATTCTATAGATTCCCGCTCCTCGTTTTCACGGGGACAAGCTTCGCGGGAATGACAGAGTAAGATAACTGACAAAATTATTCTTTATTTGAACGTTGTCAGGATACTAGTGTCAAATAGTGAATAGTGGCAGGAGATTGCTTCGCTTTGCTCGCAATGGCGAATTAAAAATAAAAATACGGGGACATGCCTGAAAGAGACACACTTCATGCTAATATATGAGTAGGGAAGTGTGTTCCTTACAGGCATGTCCTCACTGTGTAAGTTTCTCATTAAACCTAGTTCAAGACGGGTAATGGTTGGGTCTTCAAATGCATTATAGGCCATTAGAATAATTATCGGAGGATGAAATGTTTAAAAAAAAGATGAAAGTAATTTTTGGTATGTGCATTTTTTGTTTTATAGTTGTTTGCATGACAGGCTACGCGGAAGACAAAAAAGATACGGATGTATTGGAAGAAACTCTTGTGCAGGACAAGGAGATGGATCGAAGTATGGGGAAACTTATAGGCGTTTTAAAAACTATGAGAGAAGAAATGCGGGAACATGAAAAAGAAGAAGCTGTGAAAAGTGAAAAGAAAAAAACAAAAGGATTAAACCAGGAAAACGTAAAAGAAGATGATGATTGGAACGCGTCATTGCAGAATATGATTAAGAAGAGTTCGGTGTTATGGAAAAAATTAAAGGAAAATATTAACGAGGAATTGGACGAGAAGGATACGCAAAAGACGATTGAAGAAATGAAAAAACAGGGCCAGTGGAATAAGGAACTTGACGCGCAGTTGGGAAAGACCGCTGAGACCGTAAATATGTTAAGGGATGAATTGAATAAGATAGATGAGAGTGATAAGTAGTCGTTAGTCGTTGGTCGTTAGTGAATTGTTCGAGATTGCCGCGTCGCCCTAGGGGCTCCTCGCAATGACGAATTAAAAATAAAAATACAGGGACATGGCTGAAAGAGAAACAGTTCATGGGCATAACCTAGAGCCTGGAACCTAGAACGCGCCGACAGGCGCTTAAAGGGCCTGTCCCCATCTGGGCCTTACATTTTTCATTGACAACTTTGCGGATTGTGTATATCATTAGTTTCGATAACTTAGCTTTTTTATAAAAAAATTTCATATTTTTAAAGCGAGCGTAGCACAGTGGTAGTGCAGAAGCCTTCCAAGCTTCCTACGTGGGTTCGATCCCCATCGCTCGCTCCAGTTATACAGAAGAAGCCATAAAAAACAGGGATATTTATCCCTGTTTTTTATGGCTTCTTCTGTATATGAAAAAAATCAATAAATACTGCTTGACTTACCGAACTTTTCTGATAAAATCTATATTCCGATGTCTCCTGTGCGGGGAACTATTTTAATGTATTCATTCTGAAGCTTGGAAATAAGGCAAGCTACAGGTGAAGTTTGTAAATTTTTTTTAGGAAGTGTAAAAAAAACACCACAAATTAAGTGGCCCATGTAGCTCAGCTGGTAGAGCACATCCATGGTAAGGATGGGGTCGCCGGTTCGATTCCGGCCGTGGGCTCCATAAATGATAAAATGGCGCAGGCCGCGGCAGAAAAAAACACGGGCTTTAAAAGTTTTATAACGAAACGCAAGGTTTAAGGAGGTAGTATGGCCAAGCAGAAATTTCAACGGACAAAACCGCATTTGAACATCGGGACGATCGGACATGTTGACCACGGGAAGACTACGTTAACAGCGGCGATAACGATGTATCTGGCGAATAAAGGTCAGGCAG
>JBDRBG010000106.1:0-7792 GCA_043823005.1 Candidatus Omnitrophota bacterium | reverse complement strand
GCTCAACCCGAGAATTTTGATCCAGCGCATTTGCGCCGGGATATAAAATGTCTGGAGAGAGCCGCTCATTTGATGGATGATAACCGGATAATACGAAAGATCAAAGAAATGGTTCCGAGTTATAAGAGAACAGTAAATAGTCGTTAGTCGTTGGTTCGTTAGTTGTTCGTAGAGGCGAGGCATGCCCCGCCCTAAAAAGGAAAAAGTCCAGAAAATTAACCACAGAGAGCACAGAGGCACAGAGAGGGAGAATTATTTTTGTCATCCCCGAATCCGCTCCCCGTTTTCACGGGGACAAGCTTGGCAGATATCGGGGATCCAGAAAAAAGAGATTTTTGAAAATTTTGTGTCTTAGTGACTTAATGGTTCAAAAAAGTGTAAACTTTTTCAGGACGAGACATGGATATAATAAGGCGGCAACCATTAACAAAATACGTCATTCAGGCTGTGTCGCAATTCAAATTTTGTCTTTGCGAGGGAGCAAGAGCGACCGCGGCAATCTGTTTGGTAAATGATAATACAAGGAACTTATAGTGCAAAGACATAAATTAGCACAAATATTCGATAAAATAGCTGTAATTTCTCTTCATTGTTTTATTTTTACTCTTCCTTTTTCCAAATCACTTGTCGAAATATTTTTTGGAATAGCTTTTCTGGCCTGGTTTTTTAAAAAAGTATTGTTACGTTCTTTGAAATTCGCTTATACAGAATTGAATGTTCCTATTCTGGGATTTCTTTCCGCGGCATTCATCTCAATGCTTACAAGTGTTTCTCTCTCTTTAAGCCTAGAAGGATTCTTTTTTAAATTTTTAGAATGGATACTGATTTTTTTTATAGCTGTCGAGACTTTAAGCGATGGGAAACGGATAAAAAGAATATTTATTACCATGACTACTGCTATGCTGTTGATATCATGTGACGGTATATTTCAAAAAATAAAAGGATTTGATTTTTTAAGGCATTTTTTTGTCGAGGGAACGGGTGTTCAGGCTTCTTTTAATAATCCTAATGATTTTGCCGGGTGGCTTCTTGTTATGATCTTTATGGCTTTTAGTCTGGCTTATTTCCTGAAGGGAGATATATTTCTAGAAAAATACCGGATAAAGAAGAGTGCGGCTAAAACAGTGTTTTTGGTAATAACGGGTTTGTTGCTTATTGCGCTTTTCTTTACGTGTTCTATGGGCGCGTGGATAGCGTTTGTAGTCTCGTTTATTTTTCTCGGTATTATGAAAAGCAAAAAGCTCCTGTTGTTTAGTCTGGCTTTATTTTTGATTCTTCCGGTTATTTTGCCGGGTTTAGTAAAGCAAAGATTGGTATCTATGATCAAACTTGAAGATACAAGTACTGTTGCCAGGGTCATATTATGGGCTGAAGCCGTTAACATAATAAAGGATTATCCGGTTTTTGGAACCGGTCCCAATACTTATACTGAAGTAGTTTCCGCGTATAAGACGAGTGAAGGTACAGGGGTTTATCCCCATAATTCATATCTCCGGCTTACTGTTGAAACCGGTATAGCCGGGATTGTTTCATTTTTGTGGATTATTATTGTTTTGTTTTTGTCTTTATGGGAAACTGTTAAAAAAATAGCGTCTGATAATATTTATGGAATATTGCTGACAGGGTTATTAGCCGGAACATTAGCTTTTCTTATACATTGCGCGGTTGATACTAATCTTCATTCTCTTCAGCTGGGCGCTCTTATATGGTTTGTTTTCGGCCTGATGTTCGCGGTGAAGAAAGCTGCGGAGAATACACTAGACGCAGTGAACGGGAATTCGTGATCAGTGATTGGTTGGAGATTGCCGCGCTGTTCGCTAGACTCACGGTTCGCAAGGACGGAACGATTCGCCGTCGGGAGACGGCTCCTACGGTGAGTATGTACGTAGGAGGGGTCTCCTGACCCCGAACAGGATGTGTGAAAAAAATAACAGGACTCACTTTCAGCAAGGGTTTATACTTCTCGAGGGAATTTGTCTCGACCGGGTTAGAGGACAATACATTTGTAGACCTAACCATTACATGATTTAAGCGGGAGTTTGCGTAAAACAACATGCGTGGGGACACGTCTGTAAGGGCCACTCTTCTTGACTTTTGCATTACCATGAAGAGTGTCTCTTTCAGTCATGTCCCCGGAATTTTATTTTGAATTTTATTCGTCATTGCGAGCCCTGAGGCAAACGAAGGGCGCGGCAATCTCGATAAGAAGAGTATATTAGCAAGGAGTTGTAATGAAAATCAATTTAAAGTATGTGATATTTACACTGGTGATATGGGCGGTAATATTTTTTGTTTTGAATTTTGCCAGCGGGTTTGTGTCCGGAAATACGTATGTTCATCTGGAAGCTGTTAACGCGAAACTGGCTAAGACTACATATGGATATTTTGCGCCTGATCAGCACAAAAAAATACTTTTTCCCGGGCTTGAACCTTATACGGTTACAATTGACGCTTATGGATTCAGAAGTACCGGCAGTGAAGTTGACATTTTAAGCGAAGAAGGTAAAAGAGCGCGTAAGATATTATGTGTAGGTGATTCTATAACATTCGGACTTTTTGTGGATGATGAAGCTTCGTATCCTTATCAGATCCAGAGCGTTTTTAAGGAGTATGGACATGGGTTGGACACTGTTATATTAAACGCCGGAGTCGGGAGCTCTACTGTGACGGATTGTCTTTATTATCTTAAAAATAAAGGTCTTGAACTGTATCCTGATGTAGTAATAATGAATTTTTGCCCTAACGATCTTCCTGAGATGAAAAGAGAGATTCCATTATATGAAAAAATGATCGAAGAAAATATATTTTCTGTTTTTAAAACAATAAAACTTATGAATTTTTTAAGGATGTTCAGGTCTTTTGAGGTTCAATACAAATATAAGCGTTATTTGAAAAAGATAAAAAATGAAAGAGTGAAGCAAATCCTGGAGGATCAAAGCAAGGATATAGAAGATATCTTATATGTAGCGGAGTATAACGAAGGATCTGTGGTTAAAGATCCTTTTAATAAAAAAATAGCAGGCCAATGGGACGAATACTTAGGGTATTTGGATGAAATCATAAAACTGTTAAACGAAAAGAAAATCCGTTTTATATATATAATATATCCGGATATTTTAACCGTATTTGAAAAGACAAAAGGGTATTATCAGGATATATTAGTGGAGTTTTTAACAGAGCGGAAAATCGAATATTTGGATCTAAGGCCCGGTTTTTCAAGGGCGAAGGATCAGTATTTAAATTTTTACAATAATCCTCCCAGGGATTTTCATTTAAGCGCGAATGGCAATAAACTAGTGGCGGCCAAATTGTTAAATGTTCTTCGTTAATCGGGTTGTATAATGGGGCTTTATATCCTGATTCACACAGATCGTACAAATGAGTTTTACCTTTAGATGCGCACAGATCTTATTAGTTGACGGTTGACAGTTGGTTGATGGTTGTAAAAATAGAAAATGCAGGGGCGGACGTTTCCCCGCTCGTATATGTGGCGGCGAAACGTTCACTGTCATCGCGAGGAGCGTCCGCCTAAAGCGGGTCCGCTTTAGGCGGGAAGCGGCGAGGCAATCTCAAATGAAAGTAAAAATATAAAATTTCAAAATTCTAACTCTTTTAAAAACAGGAGGAAAGTATGAACAAAAGAAGAGCAAAATTAACGTTAACAGCTGTTGTTTTGGTTTCCAGCATTTTAACGATGAATGTTTATGCTGATGGCTGCGGCAAGATGTGTGGAAAAATGAAATCAGGCCATATGAATCTTGAAGAAAAGTTTTCATGCAAAGCGCTTTTTATTATGGAGAACGAGGAGGAATTGGGTCTTTCTGAACAGCAGATAGACAGTATCAAGGAATTGAGAATGACAGCTAAAAAAGATATTATCAGGAAAAAAGCGGAAATTGATATTGTCGGTCTTGATATTAAAAAAGAGTTATGGGAAGACACGATCAACGTGGCGGTAATAGATGCTTTGATCGACCAAAAATACGATTTCAAAAAAGAAAAACAAAAAATTCTGATTAAAGCGTACGCTTCTCTTAAGAATGTATTAACAGAAGACCAGAAACAAAAAATGAAAAATATATTCAAACAAAAGAAAACAATGCGTGAGAAGAAAAGTAAATAGTAATCAGTGTTCTTCTCTACAATGATGAACAGTGAATAGTGTTTTGTGTCTTGTCCTGACATAGTTTGGAGGGGAAATGCAAAGTATTTTGCTGGGATGGCAAGCATTCCGTGCTCAAACAATTTGCCTTCACTTGGTTCGGGCAAAAACTACGCTCAGAACGCTCGCCGTTCCAGCAAAATAGCAGTTGGTGAATAGGAAAAGGGGAAACATCCCATCTGTCATTGCGAGGAGGAGCGTTTAGCGACGACGCGGCAATCTCGGATAAAAATAGATAAAAAAAGTGTCAATTTTTTTAGGACGATACATTATCCTGAAAAAGGAGAAAAGGAGATCGAACGCGCTCCTTCCGCCAGAAGCGGGCACTTCCTTGCAAAAACAAAAATTGTATATAACACAGCCTGAATGACGTATTATGTTCGTCAATCGGAGAAAGACTAAGATGAAGGAACGGCAGAAATGTTTATTAATATTTGCAGTATTTTTTGGATGTTTTTATTTGCCTGTTGAGTTGTTGCCGTTCAGAAACCCCATATTTGAAGCTCTAGCGCTGGTTCGATGGTACGCTAGAGAACATGTTTTATTATGCCTTGTCCCCGCTTTTTTTATTGCAGGAGCCATTTCAGTTTTTGTCTCTCAAGCATCAGTGATCAAATACTTTGGGGCAAAGGCGAATAAATTTCTGGCTTACAGTGTTGCTTCTGTTTCCGGAACTATTTTGGCTGTTTGTTCTTGTACAATATTACCGTTATTTTCAGGAATATATAAACGGGGCGCTGGATTGGGCCCGGCTATGGCGTTTCTTTATTCTGGTCCTGCTATTAATGTTCTGGCGGTTATTATGACTGCCCGTATTCTGGGCTGGAAACTTGGACTTGCCAGAGCTGTAGGAGCTGTGGTTTTTAGCGTAGCCATTGGCTTATTAATGCATTTTATTTTTTTAAAAGAGGAACATGCCAGGCATGGTGAAGGAGACTTGACAGCAGAAGAGGGAAAAGGAGCAAGGACTTTACTTCAGAACGGTATTTATTTTGTTTCAATGGTGGGTTTTTTAGTATTTGCTAATTGGGCAAGGCCTCAACCCGGAGACAGTGGTTTATGGATGCTGATATTTTTCATAAGATGGTATCTGGCAATAGGCTTTCTTGGCGTAACAGGTATTGTGCTGAGTATTTGGTTTAATAAAAGTGAAATAAAGGAATGGACCCTGAATTCATGGTTTTTCGCCAAACAAATAATGCCGTTACTTTTAGCAGGTGTTATTTTTGCGGGTCTTTTATTGGGCCGTCCCGGCCATGAAGGACTGATACCTTCATGGATAATCGCTAAAGCTGTTGGAGGCAATTCTTTTTTATCAAATTTTTTTGCTTCGGTTGCAGGAGCGTTTATGTATTTTGCTACGTTAACAGAAGTTCCGATATTACAGGGGTTAATAGGATCAGGTATGGGTAAAGGGCCTGCTTTAGCGCTTTTATTAGCTGGCCCTGCGGTAAGTTTACCTAACATGCTGGTTATTCGGAGAGTAATAGGTACAAAGAAAACACTTGTTTATGTTGCTCTTGTAATAATCATGGCTACATTAACCGGGGTATTGTTCGGGATAATAAACGCGCGGGCTTAATAATTAGATACACACAGATGAGAAGAGATGCACACAGATCTTGTCTGTTGACCGTTGACAGTTGGTTGGTTGATGGTTAAACAGTCAACCGACTAACGATCAAACATCAACCAAATACGTCTTTGCGAGGGAGCGTAGCGACCGCGGCAATCTAAATGAAAAAAGGAAGAAAAATGAAAATTGAAATATTAGGTGCAGGATGTTCGAAATGTAAACAGCTTACTCTTAATGTGGAAACAGTAGTAAATGAATTGAACATTCAAGCTGAGGTCGTTAAAGTGACGGATATTGAAAAAATAACGCAATATGGGATTTTGATGACACCGGCTTTAGTAATTGACGAAAAAGTAGTGTCTTCAGGCAAAGTGCTTAACAACGATGAAATAAAAAAGCTTCTTAGCGAACAAGAGGAGGATGTGCTGTGAAGAAAACATTTTGTTTGATATTATTGTTTGCGATTTTATGTGTGCCATGTTCTTTTGGTTTTAGTGAAGATATGTCAATTGAAGACAAAGTTATTGTTTACTATTTTCATGGAATATATCGCTGTATGACTTGCAATGCGATGGAAGCTTATTCAAAAGAAGCGGTTGAAACGAATTTTAAAGATGAACTTAATTCCGGAACACTGGAATTTGAATCAATTAATGTAGAGGACAAAGCTAATGAGCATTTTGTTGAAGATTACGGGCTTTACACAAAATCACTTATTTTATCGCGTGTTGTAGCCGGGGAGGAAGTGGAATCAAAAAATCTGGATAAGATTTGGGAATACAGCCGTAATAAAAACAGATTTATTACATATATTACTGAGGAGCTTAATGAATTTTTAGAGGAAGAGAAATGATGGAAATTCTAATAGTTGTTGGTTCAGCATTATGGCTGGGAATATTAACTTCAATAAGTCCGTGTCCTTTGGCAGCAAATATTGCGGCAGTATCTTTTATTTCTAAAAGAATCGAGCATCCCCGTTTGGTTTTTTTATCAGGAGTAGCTTATATCGCAGGAAGGATTACGGCTTATACTGTACTTGGGATATTAATTATTTTTTTCATTGCGAACATTCCTGGCTCTGCAAATTTTCTGCAAAAATATATGAATATACTTCTGGGTCCTGTACTTATTATCGCAGGATTGGTTATTTTAGATATTTTAAAACTGAATTTTTCCATTTCTTTTTTGGCTCATGAAAAACAGAAACAACTCGCGGGATCCGGCATTCGGGGTGCATTTTTTTTGGGAATTATATTCGCTCTTTCATTTTGTCCGATATCAGCCGCTCTTTTTTTCGGAAGTTTGATTCCTTTGGCAGTAAACAATAAAGGGGGTATAATATTACCGCTTGTTTACGGTATAGGCACAGGATTACCCGTAGTTCTTTTTGCTGTTAGTCTAGCTCTTGGCATACATTCTATTTCACATTGGTTCAATAAATTCGCAAAAGTAGAATTCTATATGCGTAAACTTACAGGAACAATTTTTATTGTTGTCGGATTGCAGACGCTTTACATAAGCCTAATAAATATAATGCGTTAAGTGCAATCGCTGAATGGCGCTTAAATAATTGTATCGATTCGCAGCAGAATAAAGGGAGTATATATGGAGGCACTAAAATTAGCTGATATGGTTAGTTATCAAGAGGGTTCTATTGTAAGTAAAGAAATAATTAAAAAAGAAACAGGGACGATAACGTTATTTGCTTTTGACCGAACCCAGGGGTTAAGTGAGCATACAGCGCCATTTGATGCTTTAGTGAATGTGCTTGACGGTCAGGCAGAAGTTAAAATATCCGGTGAACTATTCGAGGTAAAGACCGGTGAAATGATAATAATGCCTGCAAATAAACCACATTCAGTACAAGCCAGAGACCGGTTTAAAATGTTGTTAGTTTTAATTAAATAAAGGTTGGATAGTGTCAAAAATAATATGAAAGAAATAAGAAAGAAATTAACCACAGAGGACACAGAGGGAAAGAAAAAATTAAAGGAAAAGCTGTTTCTCTGTGTTCTCTAAAAGAGTATCTGCTAAAAGATATAATGTGGGGAATA
>JBDRBG010000105.1:0-43276 GCA_043823005.1 Candidatus Omnitrophota bacterium | reverse complement strand
GAAATTCCGAACAGTTCAAACTGAGGGCGGCAGGAATGTAGCCAGAGACATTGAGCACTACAACCTCGACCTTATCATCTCGCTTGGTTATCGAGTGAAATCAGCCACCGCTACTCAATTCCGCATGTGGGCTACCGCTCGCCTGCGCGAGTATATCGTCAAAGGTTTTACAATGGATGATGAACGATTGAAAAATTTGGGCGGTGGTAGGTATTGGAAAGAACTTTTGGATCGCATTCGCGATATTCGCAGCAGCGAAAAAGTACTATACCGCCAAGTACTTGATTTATACGCTACCAGCATAGACTACGAGCCGAAGTCCGCCGAATCAATAGAATTTTTTAAGATTGTGCAAAATAAACTACATTACGCGGCTCACGGCCATACCGCCGCTGAAGTGATTGCCGAGCGCGCGGATGCTGGCAAACCGTTTATGGGATTGCTGACTTTTTCAAAAGGCGGAGTCGTTAAAAAAGATATTGTAGCGGCAAAAAACTATTTAACAGAAAAAGAATTAAAAATTTTAAATAATTTGGTTTCGGGATATTTTGATTTTGCGGAAATTCAAGCTATGAAGCGTAAACCGAGGTATATGAAAGATTATATCAAGCAACTGGATAATATTTTGTCAGCAACCGGTGAGAAGTTATTGTACGATGCCGGAGGTGTGAGTCACAAAAAGGCGTTTGATAAAGCTGAATTGGAATATAAAAAATATCAGGAAAAAACGCTCTCACCCGTAGAAAAAGCGTATTTAGAAACCATCAGAATCGCACGGAAAAAAGTTGAAAAGAAAACACCTGCCTGCCGCGCCAACGGCGCAGGTAGAAAAGATAAGAATTAATTATGGCTAAAAAAATGAATAAAATTGAAAAGTTGATTGATAAGCTTTGTCCTGATGGTGTGGAGTTTAAGGAGATAAACGCCATAACTAAAGATAAATTTTGGATTATGCCAGCTACCCCAAAGTTTAATGCGAGCGAAAAAATTCCCTATATTACTTCGAAGAATATACGAGGTGGACATATTGATTTTACGAAAGTTAAATATATTTCTCGCTCTGATTACTTAAATTTATCTCGCAATAGACCAATCCTTGAGGGCGATATTTTAATTAGTATGATTGGTACAATTGGCGAAGTTGCACGAGTAAAGAAAACAGATTTAGATTTTTATGGACAAAATATGTATTTAATCCGGCTGGATGAAAAGTTATTAAATAGTGGTTATTTTTTACATTATTTCGATTCTAAGGGTATGAAAGAACATTTTAATACAGTTAAAAATAAATCTAGTCAAGGGTACCTAAAAGCAAGGGATATAGAAACATTGAAAATTCCTATCCCACCCCTTGCAATTCAAAAAGAAATTGTCAAAATTCTTGATAATTTCACCAAGCTAGAAGCAGAGCTAGAAGCAGAGCTAGAAGCGAGAAAGAAGCAGTATGAGTATTATCGGGATGAGTTGTTGAGCATTAAGAATGTCGAGTATAAAACTTTGGGAGAAATTGGAATTTTGATTAGAGGTAATGGATTGCAAAAGAAAGATTTCAGAGAAACCGGAGTTGGCTGTATTCACTATGGTCAGATTTATACTTACTATGGAACCTTTGCAAGTAAAACTAAATCGTTTGTATCACAAGAATCAGCAAGGAAATTTAAGAAAGCCCAAAAAGGTGATGTGCTTGTATCTGGTGTTAGTGAAAATGTTGAAGATATCTGCAAGCCATTAGGTTGGTTAGGCGACGAAATTTGTATTAGTGGTGATATGTTTTCATTTCGCCATAATCAAAACACTAAATTTATTACTTATATATTACAAACCACAAATTTTCAGCGATACAAAAAGCGGTTTGCGCAAGGCACTAAAGTAATTCGTGTTAAAAAAGACAAAATTCTTGATTTCAAAATCCCAATTCCGCCCATTGCCGAACAAAAACGCATTGTTGCAATACTTGATAAATTTGACGCACTGGTGAATGATATATCAACAGGATTGCCGGCAGAATTGGAAGCCCGACGCAAACAATATGAATATTATAGGGAGAAGCTTTTAACGTTTAAGCCGTTGGAGAAGCAAAATGTCAACTAATCATAAATACGATTTAGTAGCACAAAATCCGCACACTACTGTAGTGGCAGAGTACTCCGTAGAGTATGGAGTGCGGAAAAAACGTGCTGACCTGTCTGCGTGCGGCCACGCACAGGCAGAACACTATCAAAGTGAAGCTGAGCTTGAGCAGGCGTTTATCGACCAGCTTTCGTCGCAAGCCTATGAGTATTTGTCGATTACATCTGAAGATGGCTTAAAACAAAATCTACGCAAACAATTAGAAAAGCTCAATGAGTATACATTTAGTGACAAAGAATGGAAGCAATTCTTTGTGAGTGAACTGGCAAATCCAAATCAAAGTATTGCCGAAAAAACAACAACTATTAAAGAAGACCATATCAAAAACCTAACTCGTGATGATGGCACGGTAAAAAATATCTATCTATTGAAAAAAGACAATATACATGACAATAGTTTGCAAGTTATCAATCAATATGCCGCCGAAGATGGAAAACGTGCCAATCGCTATGATGTAACTGTTTTGATTAATGGTTTGCCTCTGGTTCACATTGAGCTTAAGCGTCGCGGTGTTGCGATTCAAGAAGCGTTTAACCAGATCAATCGTTATCAGCGGGAGAGTTTTTGGGGATCAAGCGGGTTTTTTGAGTATGTGCAATTGTTTGTTATCTCTAATGGAACGCATACCAAGTATTACAGTAATACCACGCGCGCAGAACATCTTAAAGAAATAAGCGGGAATAAAATAAGAAAAGGTAAAAGGGCAAGCAATAGCTTTGAATTTACGAGCTGGTGGGCTGATGCAACAAATAAACCAATTACTGACTTGATGGACTTTGCGAAAACATTTTTTGCAAAGCATGTGATTTTGAATATTTTAACCCGCTACTGTGTATTTACTTCTGATAGACAGCTTTTAGTAATGAGGCCGTATCAAATTGTAGCGACTGAAAAGATTTTAAATAAAATTATGGTAAGCACTAATTATAAAAAGCTCGGCACATTGGAAGCTGGCGGATATATCTGGCACACTACAGGATCCGGAAAAACCTTGACCAGTTTTAAAACGGCACAGCTGGCAAGCAAGTTAGCCGATATAGATAAGGTATTGTTTATCGTTGATCGTAAGGATTTGGATTATCAAACCATGCGAGAATATGATAAGTTCGAAAAAGGCGCGGCTAATGGCAATACTAGTACTACGATTTTGAAAAAGCAGTTAGAAGACTCAAATGCCCGTATTATTATTACAACTATTCAGAAGTTAGATCATTTTATAAAACGCAATGGCAAACATGAAATTTTTAAAGGGCATGTAGTGCTTATATTTGATGAGTGTCACCGTTCTCAATTTGGTGATATGCACGCGGGTATTATTAAAACATTTAAAAACTATCATTTGTTTGGCTTTACCGGCACGCCGATTTTCGCAGTCAATGCTTCATCCGCTGGTCGTCCTGATTTAAGAACTACTGAGCAGGCTTTTGGGGATAAGCTTCACACCTATACCATTGTTGATGCTATTGCTGATAAAAATGTTTTACCGTTTAAAGTTGATTATGTATCAACTGTCCGTGAAGCGGAGGATATTGAAGATAAGAAAGTGAGTAATATTGACCGTGAAGCCGCTCTTTCTGCGCCGGAGCGGTTAGAAAATATTGTACGATATATTATCGAACACTTTAATCAGAAAACAAAACGGAATAATAAGTCTTACATTCATGGTGTTACAAAAAATATTAAAGAAATTGTAACAGCAAAAGACCGGGCAAAAATTGAACGGGTTATGGAAAAAATTCGATTGTCAGGTTTTAACTCTATTTTTGCCGCGTCTTCGATTGACGCGGCGAAGAAATATTATGCTGAATTTAAGAAACAGCTTGCGGATTTGCCGAGCGATAAACAGCTTAAAGTGGCAACCATTTATAGTTTTGGGGTGAATGACGAGGAGCTTGATGGGATGATTGATGAAAACCCGGAAGATACAAGCGGCTTGGACGCGAGTTCAAGAGATTTTTTGGATAATGCCATCAAAGATTATAACGCGATGTTTGCGACTTCGTATGATACCTCGTCTGATAAGTTTCAAAATTATTATAAAGATCTCAGTGAACGAGTAAAGAACCGTGAGGTTGATATTTTGATTGTCGTGAATATGTTTTTGACTGGTTTTGACGCGACAACTCTTAACACACTTTGGGTTGATAAAAATTTACGATTGCATGGGTTACTTCAAGCGTATTCACGCACTAATCGCATCTTGAATAGTGTAAAGACATTTGGAAATATTATCTGCTTTCGTAATTTAGAAAAAGCTACTAATGAATCAATAGCGCTTTTTGGTGACAAAGAAGCCTCTGGTATCGTGCTTCTGAAATCATACGACGAATACTATAATGGCTATAAAGACGATAGCAGGGAAGTGCGTGGGTATAAAAGTTTGATTGAGGAGCTATTAGAGAAATTTCCTGTAGGTGAGCGGATATTGGAGGGGCAAAATCAAAAAGATTTTATCAGGCTCTATGGCGCAGTTTTGCGCGTGCGTAATATTTTAGTTGCATTTGATGAGTTTGCCGGTAATGAAATTTTAACAGAGCGTGATGTTCAGGATTATCATAGCGCCTATATCGATTTATACAACGAGTTGCGCAAAACTGATGATGCGGATAAGGAGAACATTAATGACGATTTAGTGTTTGAAATGGAGCTGATTAAACAGATAGAAATCAATATTGATTATATAATTGGGCTTGTCAAAAAATATCACGAAGATCATACAAAGAACCGTGAGATTTTAGTTGATATTAATAAAGCGATTGATTCGAGCGTTGAGTTGCGCAACAAGAAAGATCTCATTAACCAGTTTATTACTTCACTTGATGCACATTCGGTTGTCGATGACGATTGGCAGAGATTTGTAGAGAAGAAAAAAATTGAGGAACTTGACCAAATTATTGGTAATGAAAACCTTGATCGCGATGAGACCTATGCGTTTGTGCGAAGTGCGTTTCGCAATGGTGGCGTTACAACTGTCGGCACCGCTATTACTAAAGTTCTACCGCCTGTGTCCCGCTTTTCACCAACAGGTGAGCGTACTAAAAAATGTGAAAGTGTTTTAGGCAAGCTACTAATCTTTTTTGAGAAATTTTTTGATATTTCTGGTGGAAAGTTATAGAAAATAAGGAAGAAATAAGGAAATATACGATTTTTGGAAGTCCATTGCATCTTCCGGTCAGCTTGTACCATGGGGTGACAAGGAGTTTATAAAGAGATTGGCGGAAAAACTTGGACAAAAATTGATATTCAGGTCAAAAGGGAGGCTGGAAAAAGCAAAAAATAGTGTCTGTTTCTGTTTTGTCTTAAACCGTAGGTGACGTAAAACCCGCTCCTACGATATTTGAGGTTGATTTTAAAAAATACGCGATAAATAATTTGGAGGGAAGATATGAAAAATCGGTTGGCTGTTAAAACATTTCTTTCTGCTGTTTTTTTAGGGATTCTTTTTATATTGAGTGTTCCTATATCTCGATTGCTTAATATTGATATTGAACGAATCGTTATTTTGAATCCGGGTATTCCTATAATATTTACGGGAGTATATATTTCGATCATTAGTATTATCACGTTTATCTTTCAAAATGAAGTCGGTATGTGGTCAGCTAATAGCAGAAAATGGATAAGTAATAAATGTCCTGTATGGGAAAAAATGTCCGGATTGCCGGAAGAAAAAGTTCAGAAGTATTTCTCTTTAGAATTTAACCGGAAAATGGTAATGGTCGGGGCAATAATAAATTTTTTTCTGGGCTTATGTTTGACGATTATGGGTGTTTTTGTCAATGTGTGGTAAATAAAATTTATATACAGCAAAGCTCTGCGGACATAAGGGGTTATATGATTACATATCAATAAACTTATGCGTGCTTGCGGATTTTTTGACAATTTGGGATAATAAGCGTATGCCTATTAGCGAGAATAAAAGACTTATAACTGAAATCGAAAAAGAACTTGTTAAAAGTGTGCCTGTAAAGTTAGGTATCAACAAAAAGAATGAAATAATTCGCTTGGTCTATGAGATATGTTGCGGCCGTAATCTTTCGGTTAATAAGGTTATTAAAGAGAGCGGTATGTTAGAAATAGCAAAACAGGGAAAAGCCGAATTCTTTCATAAAGTCAAAAAAGTTTTATTGAAATTTCGATATCCTTCTTTATCCGCGGATGACGATCCTCATCTTATGCCTCTTAAAATACATCAATCAGGAGAAGAGTATCCCTGTTGGGATATGCAGATTAGCCCTAAGTCTATTTTTGTGGAAGAAAGTATAAAAAACAATAAATGGACGAATAAGTTTCTTGAAAAATTCCCAAAAGCAGATGTGGTTCCTATTAAGAGTTATCTGCAGGGAACAAAACATTTTATCGTGAAAGATCCGGTTGATTTGTATAATAACCGGCGGGAGAACATTTTTTTAATAAAGCACAAATCTGCTTTTATAAAAAAGTGTCCATGTACGAAAAAATGCCGACGATGCGGGTATTGGATCTTAAATATAGGATTTGGATGCCCAATAGATTGTGCTTATTGTTATTTACAGCTTTACAGTAATGCTCCCGGTATTGTTTTGCCGGCTAATATAGAAGATTATTTAGATTGTATCCGCCAATTTGATGATAATTTAGAGCAGAGACTCAGAATAGGAACCGGAGAATTTACGGATTCTTTGGCGCTTGATAAATACACGGAATATTCCGGGTATCTTATCCCGTTTTTCCGAAAGACTAAAAACCTGATATTTGAACTTAAAACAAAAGCGGTTGAAATCGAAAATGTTTTAAAAATAGAGCCGCATGAAAATGTAGTTATTTCCTGGTCGATAAATACACCTTATATAGCGAAAAACTATGAAAAGGGCGGCGCGAATATGATGGAGCGAATAACTGCGGCGCGGCGCGCCGCGGAAAGAGGGTATAAAGTAGGGTTTCATTTTGATCCTATTGTCTATTATCCGGGATGGGAAAAAGAATACGCGTCTATTATAAAAGAATTGTTTTCAATTGAACAGATACGAAAAAAAACAGCCTGGATAAGTTTGGGAACTTTAAGATATACTCCGGGATTAAAACAAGCCGCTGAAAGGCGGTTTTCGGATAATTCTATTTTTTATTATGGGGAATTTTTTACTGATATTGACGGTAAATTAAGATATCCCCGTATGCTGCGTATAGAGATGTATAATAAGATAATATCATGGATAAAAGCCGAGGGAGTTTTAAGCTGGATATATCTGTGCATGGAGCCGGAAGCGGTATGGGCTCAGACAGTGATTAGTAATCGGTGATCAGTGAGCGGTGTCTTATCCTGAAAACGCAAAAATTAACCACAGAGGACACAGAGGCACAAAGGGGGATAAATAAAAGAGAAAGTAAAACCCTAAAAACAAAACACTAAACTCCCCGCCAAAGGACGGGTCCGCCTCAGGCGGATAAGTAAATCCAAAAGGCGAAAATTAAAAACACAAAATTATATATATAATAGATTTTTGGATTTTGGATTTGAAATTTTAGATTTATTTAGGGTTTGATTAATATGCTATAAGGAAATGTTATGAATCTACACGAAATTGACAAAAGACTAAGCGGTATTATAAAAGATATTAATTTTTATTCGTTATTGACTCCGACAAATCAATATGAGGAAAAACAGAAATTTTTTAAAAAGCACAGAAATGGGCAGGGTTATAATCCTGTTTTTTTATACAGAAAACATGATTTAACCGTATATTTAAAATCTTTAGAGACGCTGAAGGCTAAGCTCGATACGCAGGATCAATTAGAGCGATTGTTTAAGGAGAAAATGGATTTTGCAATAGGGCAGATAAGGCTCTTGCAAAGCGAAGACCATGCTTTTACAGAGATCTCAGCTGAGCTTTATGGTATTCCGGATAAGGTTTGTTTGGAAGAAGCGGGAAATATTCTTGAAAAGATCAGTACTACGGGCTATGTTTTTCCTGATGAAACAGTTACTCCTTGTGAGATGGCTGTAATATTTCAAAAGAACCTTGGAATAGCGGGGATAGATTGGGAAGTTATTTTAAGTGATAAGATAATACCGAAAATAACGGTTTCAGGAAAAGATAAGAGAGTTTATATAAATTCTCGGATAAATTATACGCGGGAAGAAGTTCAGCGTTTAAAAGTTCACGAGATAGATGTTCATGTTTATAGGGGAGCGAACGGAGATATACAGCCTTTTTGGATATTTAGAGAAGGACTTGCCGGGTATGATGAAACTGAAGAGGGACTGGCAATAATCCTCGAAGAAATGTCCGGATGTTTAAGAATAGATAACAGGCAGGAAAAAATATATGCGGCAAGGGCTCTTAGTGTGGAATATAGTATAGAAGGCGCTTTTTATGACGTTTTTATAAGATTAAAAGATTTTTTCCCTGAAGAGATAGCTTACAGAATGGCAGAAAGGACCAAAAGGGGATTAACCGATACTTCTCTTAGTGGCGGGTTTACAAAGGATTTTCATTATATGAGCGGTTGGAGGAAACTCCGAAAATATGCGGAAGAAAAAAAAGACATAAAAATATTGTATACAGGAAAGATCGGAGTGGAGCATGTAGAAATTGTGGAAGCTTTGATATCTTCAAAGGTATTAAGTCCGCCTTGTTTTGTTCCGGAGATCCTTTTGGACGAAACAGAAAAAGACAAAAAGGTATTATGAAAAATGAAAGACATAATAAACTATTTTCGTGATAAATATAAGTTTTGGGGATGGATGGGACAGCGTTGTCATGACGCGTCAGGAATCAACAGTATTGTACCTTTGAATTTTATTGTAAGCTGTGATTATGGCACAGAAGTGCCTTATTATTTTAATGAAGAGGATGTTTTTTCTCTTGAGAAAAGCAAAAAGTTTCGTAAGGATTGGTCAAATGAACATTTAAAAACAAGTTTGAACGGAAATCTTGGGCGTGAGATTTTTAGCAGATGGAAAACATCCGGAGAACAGGTTAATCTTCTTTGTTACCGTTCTTCGGGAAAACTTGAAAAGATAGCGGGCGAAAAGAATCTTAAAATATTCGCGGTTCCTGAAAATGTTAAAGAATATTTTGACAATAAAGTAAGATTGTATCGCAAATTAAAGGAACTATCTTTGCCGAGAATAAAAGGCAGGATATCCAGGCTGGGGAAAGTTTCTTACGATGATCTGGCAAAGGAATTATCTCTACCGTTTGTTGTTCAGTTTCCTTTTGGATCAAGCGGACTTTTTACTTTTATTGTTCAAAAAAAAGAGGAGTATGAAAATATACAAAATAAATATCCCAAAAATATAGCTGTGTTAAGAAGATATATTAACGGGTTTTCGCTTAATGTTAATGCTGTGATTGTTTCAGCGGAACATGAGCCGAAAGTATTTTGTTCTTTTCCTTCATTGCAAATAGTCGGGGTGCCGGAATGCGGTAATTTCCCTTCAGCTTTTTGCGGAAATGATTATACTTCAGCGCAAATGGTTGAAAAAAATATTATAAAACAGGTAGAAAGACAGATCGGGACGATAGGCGGATGGATGGCGAAAGCAGGATATCGGGGTATTTTTGGTATGGATTTTTTGGTAGAGGATGATATTGTTTATCCTGTTGAAATTAATCCCCGGTTTCAAAATTCTACCGCTCTTTTTACTGCAATACAAAACAAAACAGGTATGTCACAATATGCTTTAATTTTGCTCCATATAGCCGAATTTTTACAGAAAGAAGATAAAATAGCAAAAAACTATATTAAATGTTTTCCTGAACGCGAACTTATGCGCGCTTTAAAAGGATGTCAGCTTATTTTACATAATAAAATGCGAAAAAATGTTGTTACCGGGAATCTTGTTCCCGGTGTTTATGCCGCGGAAAACGGATCTTTGACTTTTAAAGAAAAATCAGTGTTTTTTGGTTCTTGTCAGAATGAGAATGACATGCTTATAACATGCGGGGTGCCTTCTTTTGAAACGGAAATAGAACCTAATGCGGCTATTTGTAAAATTCAGACACAAGAGAGTTTTTTACAGACAGGGTCAAGCCGAAAAATTACAGAAGATGCTAAAAATATTGTTGCCGGTGTCTATAAAAACCTGAGATTGAGAGACGCGGAAAAGGTCTTTAGTCGTTAGTAGTTGGTCGAGAGTCGTTAGTAGGGGAGGGGCATGCCCCACTAGTGTCCCGTTGATCAAGAAATTAAGGGATATAGCCTTTATAATCCTTGATTTTGGCGGACATCAATAATGAATTTGAGTTTTTTAAATTCAAATCGATAATGCCGATTATAACTCTTCTCTTTTGTTGTCATCCCCGCCCCCGTTTTCACGGGGGTAAACTCCAGCGGGGATCCATAAGAGTTGTAGATTCCCGCTTTCCAGGCTGTGTCAAAAGTCGGAGGCACTTTTTAAAGTGGATCCTCGTTTTCACGGGGATGACAAAACAGGCTGTCATCCCCACGAAAGTGGGAATCTATAATATGAAATGGAGTAAATTTTTCAAAGAAAACAGAAAACCCGACTTTTGACACAGTCTGTTCGCGGGAATGACAAATTTTGTCATAAACGTCGGGACACTAGCGGGGTTTGCCCCGTCCTAAAGAGAAAAAAGGAAATAAAGATATGATAAAAAGAAATCCAGTATATTATGTTACCGGATATGACGGGGATGATCCTAAAGAAGCTTCATTTTATAAAAGGGCGCTGGTTTTTGACAGCAATGAGGGGGATTTTAACGCGTTTCTTATTAAAGAATTTAATTCTTTCCTCAAGAAAAAAAAAGAGATGTTACAATGCGGACTTGTTGGAGAATGCCGGCCGGATGAACATTTACCCGTAGAAATAATAATAATAAACGCTTCGCATGACGATCTGCCCACTTCTTACGAAACAGCACGTATCTTTAAAGATTATTGTAATAGAAAAGGATATGATATTAAAGCGATAGTGGTAAATACAAAAGAAGATCTGATAAGTAAAATAAATAAGACCGGAGAGGATAAAGTTCTTGTTGTAAGTCAATGTGTGGATAAAAAGGTTTACAATGTTGATATGGCGGAAAAGTTTGAGGCGAGAGGTATTGTTGTGGTCCCGGGCAAAGCAACTGCTCCGGGAAGCCTTTTTTCTGATAAAGCCGGAACATATAAGATGCTTTCGGATAATGGAAATGATTGGAGCCGGGTAGCGAGATACAAAAAGATAGATGCGGAAAACATAAAAGTAGAAGAAGTAGTCGGTCGGATTTTTGATGCTATTGATTTGTTGGAAAAAGAGATCGGGGATAGAACTTTTTTTGTTAAACCGCATGAAGGAGGCGGCGGGCTTGGAGGATTCAGAATAACTAAGATTTCAAAAGGATATATTATTCCGGATCTTTCAAAGGTATCCGGTGATATTTCCAAAATTTATCCTACTTTTATTGATTTTGACGTATCTAATAAGGATAAACTACGGGAGCTTTTATGGATATATAGACTTTTTGCTTCAGATGAAAAAATGACAAAGAATTATTTGAAAATAAAATTGCCTGTTAATGGTACTGATGATGAAGAAGCTGTTTTAATACTTAAAGAGTATCTTGTGGAAAGTTCAAAAAAACGGAAGGAAGAATTAGCTCGTATGCAAATGACACGCGAAGACTCGGCAAAATGTCTTGTAAACGCGATAAAAATATTCGAAGATAAATTTCAAAGAAGGTATGTTCCTTTGGTTAATGAACATATTGATTTCGGGTTATGGGGATTAAGGGCTCATTACCGGCTTTCAAAAAACGGGCCTTTTCTTGAAACTATGTATCATCGTATTTTTCAATTGGGGTTTACTGAACACGGGCTGGGATACCTGGGCGCGGATAATATTTCAAATAAACAGACCGGAGATCTGGAAATAGCGAGACTCGGTCCTGTAAACGAAATAATGCTGGCGTCTGTAGGTGGGAAACAAGCTCTTTTTAATACACTTTTCAAGGGTGCTTTTGCTCTGGCCGCGTTGACAGAGTTGGTTCCTGCAAAAGAGAGGGCATATGTGCCTTTGCGTCTTCAACTTGATCTTGCTGTTGTTTCCAGCCGTATAGGCGAAGGAAACGCAGATACTGCCAGGGGATTATGTCTTGCTTCTCAATGGTCACAGTTTGTTGAAAACGCCGAAGAATGGCTGGAAGACAGTCTGTGCTATTATTCCTGGAAACGGGAACATTTCTAAAAGATGACACAGGTTTTTATTATAGACACGGGTTTGTGTAGAGATTATAATTGGTAAATAGTGTCTTGTCCTGAAACGCAAAAATTAACCACAGAGGCACAAAGACACAGAGAGTGGAAATGAAAAAGAGAGAGATAAAAAATCCTAAACTCAAAACACTAAACCCTAAATAAATCCAAAAGGCAAAAATTAAAAATACAAAACTATGGAGAAGAAAGAGCTTTTTGAATTTGAAGTTTTAAGTTTTTAGTTTATTTAGTGTTTAGAGTTTAGTTGTTTAGAGTTTGCGAAGGGCTCTGAGCTTCTGTGGTGAAAAATTTTGGTAGGTGTATAACGATTTTTGTGTCAAAAAAGTGTCAACTTTTTCAGGACGATACAAGGAAAAGGGGGAAATATCCCATCCGTCTTTGCGAGGAGGAACGAAGTGACGACGCGGCAATCTCGAAAAGGAGAATGAAATTAAAAGGAGATAAATGAATTCGGTTTGGATGGTAGTTATTGCAGTAGGATCTTTAGCCGCGGCGTATAAATTTTATAGTGTTTTTATCGCTCAAAAGATATTTAAAGCCGATGCTTCTAATCCTGTTCCCAGCGAAGAATTAAGGGATGATGTCGACTATGTACCTACAAATAAAGAAGTTCTTTTTGGCCATCATTTTGCTTCTATTGCCGGTACAGGGCCTATAGTAGGGCCTGCGATTGCAGTTATCTGGGGCTGGCTTCCCGCGCTTGCCTGGATCATTATAGGATCGATTTTTGCCGGGGCAGTACATGATTATGCCGCGCTTATAATGTCAACACGTAATAGAGGAGTTTCTATAGGAGAATTGTCCAGGAAAGTTATAAATCCGCGTGTAAGGATGCTTTTTCTTTTTGTTATACTTTTTGCGTTATGGATAGTAGTAGCTATTTTTGGAATGGTTATAGCAATAATTTTTAAGATGTATCCACAATCGGTTTTTCCTGTATGGATACAAATACCTATTGCTATGACAGTCGGCTGGCTGGTTTACCGCAAAAAAGCGAATATTATTATTCTGTCCATAATAGCCGTGGCATTAATGTATCTTTCCATAATCGCGGGTGTTTATTTTCCGTTTAATATGCCCGGTTTCGCAGGATTGACTCCTATGGCAGTATGGATAATTTTATTGTTTATATATGCGTATATCGCGTCAGTATTGCCTGTATGGAGATTGCTTCAGCCGCGGGATTATGTTAATTCTCATCAGCTTATAATAGGTATTACTCTGATAATGTTAGGAATATTTTTTGCGCATCCGCAGGTAGTCGCGCCTGTTATTCAATTAGCGCCTAAAGGCGCGCCGCCGCTTTTACCGTTTTTGTTTATTACTATTGCTTGCGGCGCTATATCAGGATTTCATGCTCTTGTAAGTTCCGGAACAAGTTCTAAACAGCTTAAAAATGAGCAGGATATTCGGTTTATCGGTTACGGCGGAATGCTTGTGGAAGGACTTTTAGGGGTTTTGGTTATAGTCGCGGTGACTGCGGGAATAGGGATGTATGTTAAAACAGAATCAGGGGAAGTTTTAAAAGGGGTTATCGCATGGCAGCATCATTATTCGAGTTGGGCTGCTGCCAGGGGGTTGACAGCTAAAGTCAGCGCTTTTGTCAATGGATCAGCGAATATGCTTACTGCGCTGGGGATTTCGCTTAAATACGGGCAGGCAATTGTCGGGGTTCTTATTGCTTCGTTTGCCGGGACTACTCTGGATACGGCAACACGTATTCAAAGGTACATAATAACTGAATTGGCTGTTGATTATAAAATAAAGCCTTTACAAAAGAGGCATCCTGCGACAGCTTTGGCTGTAATAGCAGCTGCAGCGCTTGCTTTCGGCCAGGGCGGAGGGACAGGAGCTCTTGTTTTATGGCCTCTTTTCGGTACCAGCAATCAGCTTCTTGCCGGACTGGTACTTCTTGTCGCTTCGGTATATTTGTTGAGAAAGAAAAGTAATCCGGCTCCGGCAGTAATTCCCATGTTTTTTATGATCATAACTTCGAGTTGGGCTATGATAATAAATTTGACTAACTTTTTGAAAAACGGCCGGATATATTTAGTAATTGTAGGTACTTTTATATTGATGCTTGAAATTTGGATGATAATAGAGGCTTTTTTGTGTATGAAAACCATATATTCAAAAAATAAACAGGTTAGAATCAAATAGGTATTTTTAGGATGTTTGTTTACAGCTTTTAGGCTTATAATATATATTATGCGCGCGCCTGTAGCTCAGTTGGATAGAGCAACTGGCTTCGAACCAGTAGGTCGCAGGTTCGAGTCCTGCCGGGCGCGCCAAATAAATAGTCGTTAGTCGTTGGTTATTCGTCGTTAGGGATGAGGCTATGGGCTTGTAAGGATAAAAATAAAAATGCATGAGACTGGTCTCTGCCAGGGTTTATGCTTCCACAGGAGACCTGTCCCTGCCTGCCCGCCTCAGGCGGGACTGTGTTGCAGTTTTTTTAGTCATATTTTTCGATTTTTGAGGGCTGACCAAGATAGGGGGACATAACTTATGAAGATAACGCTGGCTCAAATAAATCCGGTAATCGGGGATATTGAAACAAATTTTAAAAAGATAATAAATGTATTAGATGAATTTGCGATGGAGTCTGATGTGGTAGTTTTTTCTGAACTTTGTCTTACCGGATATCCGCCGAAAGATCTTTTGGAGAACGATCATTTTATAGATGAAGCGCGGGATAAATTGAATGAAGTAGCTGAGTATTCCAAGAAATATAAAGACACAGGCATTATTTTAGGAGCGCCTGTTCGTGCCGGAAGAAGAACAGATAAAAAATTATATAATTCTGCTATTTTTATATGTAATGGCGGGATTAGAGACGTTATTCCAAAAGCTCTGTTGCCTGTTTATGACGTATTTGATGAAACAAGGTATTTTGCTCCGGCGCTTAATATAAAGGCAATAAAGTTTAAGGGTGAAAAACTCGGCATTTCGATTTGTGAAGATATGTGGAATAGTATTGAACTGCGTGAACAGGCGGGATATACAGTAGATCCGATAGAGGAACTTGTTAAAGACGGTGCTTCTATTCTTATAAATATTTCGGCATCGCCTTTTTGTTTGGGAAAAGAGGAGTTTAGGCATAATTTAGTGCGGAAACACGCTATAAAATACAGGGTACCGTTTGTGTTTGTGAATCAGATCGGCGGGAACGATGAGCTTATTTTTGACGGCAGAAGTATGTGTGTTGACGCTAAAGGTAATGATCTGGCTCTTTTTCCGGGGTTTGAAGAGAAAGTAGCTGTGGTAGATATTAAAGCAGAGGGGCAGGGCTTTTATATTCCGCAGGATAAAATGGAAAGTATATATAAAGCTCTTGTTTTAGGTGTTCAGGACTATGTGAAAAAATGCGGATTTTCTAAAGCGGTTATAGGGCTTTCAGGAGGAATAGATTCCGCGGTTGTGGCTTGTCTGGCACAAACAGCTCTGGCTAAGGAAAATGTAGTGGGTTTTTATATGCCTTCGATGTATTCATCTGATGAGAGCCTTGAGTGCGCTCAAAAACTTGCTTGTAATCTGGATATAAATTTTAAAATAATATCTATAAATGCTGTCTATTTGGAATACATTCAAACTCTTAAAAAAGATATGGAGATTGATGATAATGCTGAAATAGACGTTTATCTGCAGAATATACAGGCGCGTATAAGGGGTAACATATTAATGGCGTTTTCTAATAAATACGGGCATCTTTTGCTGGCAACAGGGAACAAAAGCGAATTGGCCGTAGGATATTGCACACTATACGGGGATATGGCCGGAGGCTTGGCGGTTATTTCAGACGTTCCTAAAACAATGATATATGAGCTGGCAGGATATATAAACAAAGATAAAGAGATCATTCCTCAAAAAATAATAGACAGGGCTCCGTCTGCGGAACTCAGGCCGGGACAGATCGATCAAGATATTCTTCCGGCTTATGATATTCTTGATAAGGTTCTTTATTATTATCTGGAAGAAAGGCGTACCCTGCGAGAGATACAAAAAAAAGGTATTGATAGTTCAATAATAAAATGGGTAGTTGATAGTATCAATAAAAATGAATATAAAAGACGACAGGCTCCGCCCGGATTAAAAGTAACCAGTAAGGCTTTTGGTTCGGGCCGAAGAATGCCGATCGCGGCAAAATATTAAATAGCGAATAGCGCATAGCGTATAGCGTATAAAAAACTAAACGCTATACGCTAAACGCTATACGCTAAAAAAGGTGGGATGAGAGTTGCAAAGTATTTTGCCGGAACGCCGAGCATTCCGTGCTCAAACAGTTTGCCTTCACTTGGTTCAGGCAAAAACTGCGCTCAGAACGCTCGCCCTTCCGGCAAAATAGCGGTTGGTGAATAGGCAAAAGGGAAAACATCCCATCTGTCTTTGCGAGGAGGAACGAAGTGACGACGCGGCAATCTCGGATAAAAATAGATAAAAAGTGTCAACTTTTTCAGGACTATACAGGTAGGGGGATTATGAACAACAAAAAAATAGCGTTTTTTGATACAAAACCTTATGATAAGGATTTTTTTGATGCTGCAAATGGTGATTTTGAATTTGAAATAAAATATTTCAAGGAACGGCTTAATCCTGATACGATTGATTTAGCAAGAGGATTTTCAGTTGTCTGTATATTTGTCAATGACACGGTTTCCAGGGAAACGGCAGAAGAGTTAAATTCTAAGGGGCTTGAATTAATAGCGCTTCGTTGTGCCGGATATAATAATGTAGATCTGAGATCTTTATACGGGAACATTCATGCAGTAAGAGTGCCGGCATATTCACCTTATGCGGTCGCAGAACATGCTCTTGCCTTGATGATGGCGCTTAATAGGAAAATACACAGGGCTTATTACAGGATTCGTGATAATAACTTTTCTATTTCAGGATTATTAGGGTTTGATATGAACAGTAAGATTGCGGGCGTGATCGGAACAGGTAAAATAGGCAAAATATTAGCTCGTATTCTTTGCGGGTTTGGCATGAAAGTTCTTCTTTATGATATTATGCCGGATAAAAATTTTTCCAAAGAAACAGGAATGGAATATGTTTCTATCGAAGAATTGTACACTGCTTCGGATATTATTTCTCTTCATTGTCCATTAACCGCAGATACCCATTATATGATAAATGAGGATTCTATTTCTAAGATGAAAAAAGGCGTGATGATAATAAATACCGGAAGAGGTGCTCTTATAGATACAAAAGCTTTAATATCGGCATTAAAAGATAATAAGGTCGGATATGCCGGGCTTGATGTTTATGAGGAAGAAAGCGAGTATTTTTTTGAAGATTTTTCTGATTCATTTATTAAGGATGATATACTTGCCAGGCTTATAACTTTTCCGAATGTGATTGTCACTTCACATCAGGGGTTTTTCACAAAAGAAGCTCTTCAGAACATTGCTAATACGACTTTGACCAATATTAGCGATTATTTTAGCGGTGAATATCTTGAAAATGAGATATGTTATAAATGTGATAAAAAAGTGTGTGTCAAAAAACAGGGGAAACGGTGTTTTTAAATAGTGAATAGTATTCGGTGAATGGTGAATAGTTGTTTTGTTGTGAAAAATAGCCACCAAGGCACGAAGTCACAAAGAAAAAAATTCTCTTTCTGTCATCCCCGAATCCGCTCCCCGTTTTCACGGGGACAAGCTTGGCGGATATCGGGGATCCAGAAAAAAGAGATTTTTAAAATTTGGTGTCTTAGTGACTTAGTGGCTCAAAAAACCTGTCAATTTTTTTAGGACTATACATGTTCTGAAAAAGGTTGGATGAGAGTTGCGAAGTATTTTGCCGGAACGCCAAGCATTCCGTGCTCAAACAGTTTGCCTTCACGTGGTTCAGGCAAAAACTGCGCTCAGAACGCTCGCCCTTCCGGCAAAATAGCGGTTGGTGAATAGGAAAAAGGGAAAACATCCCATCTGTCTTTGCGAGGAAGAATTGCCGTGTTATTCGCCCGGCTTGCAGCCCGCAAGGACAAAATCTTCTTCGTCATTGCGAAGGCCGAGCTATGCGAGGCCTGTGGCAATCTCAACTTGAATTTTTTGAGAATTCATGTTATAAAAAGATCCAATTATATTTTTCTAAAAAGTAAAACAAAAGAGGTATATTTTATGGCAAATGAAACAGTATTTAAAAGATATAAAAGTAATCCGATAATAACCGCGCAAGCTGTTCCCAGGGCAAACAGTATACATAACAGCGCGATAGTGCCTTTTGAGGATGGATATGCCGGTATATTCCGGGTTGATGAAATCGATATGAATTTTACTCTTCATGTGGGGAAAAGTAAGGATGGCATTAATTGGCAGATAGATCCGGATATAATCAAGATGGAGCTCGACGATTTGGAACTGGAAATTAGTGATAGAACATATGATCCCAGGGTAACAAAACTGGAAGATATATATTATATCACATTTTGTGTTGATTCAGCTCATGGGCCTTATATTGCGCTTGCTTCGACAAAAGATTTTAAGACTTTTAAACGTATGGAGAATCTTTTTGCTCCGGCAAACCGAAACTGTGTTATTTTTCCCAGGAAGATAAACGGTAAATACGCGGTTTTACACAGGCCGAGTGACCGTAGCCACACTCCGTTTGGTGATATGTTCTATGCGACAAGTCCGGATCTTGTGCATTGGGGCAATCATAGGTTTGTTTTTGGAACGCTTAATAGCGGATGGCAGTCGACAAAGATAGGCCCCGGTCCGATACCGATTGAAACAAGTGAAGGCTGGCTTTTGATTTATCATGGAGTATGGACAAGCTGTAACGGTTATCTTTATTATGCGGGAGGAGCGTTGCTTGATATTGAGAAACCGTGGAAAGTTCTTTATCGTAGCAAAGATTATCTTTTGGCTCCGACCGAGATGTATGAACGGGTAGGAGATGTTCCAAATGTGGTTTTTCCAAGTTCAGCTGTTGTTAAGGGTGATGATTTGCGCTTGTATTATGGATGTGCTGATACCTGTATTTCAATGGCTGAAGCTAAACTTAGTAATATTATTAAGTTTATAAAAGGGCATAGCTTTTAATATTACTTGAAATCATTTTTATATATATGATATAATACGTTTCAAAACAAAACAAATGATGCCCGCATAGCTCAGCTGGTAGAGCAACTGACTCTTAATCAGTGGGTCCAAGGTTCGAATCCTTGTGCGGGTACCAATTTAGTTGACGGTTGATAGTTAGTTAGTTGATGGTTTATAGTTAATTGGCTAGCATTTATTTAAGGCGGGTGTAGCTCAGTTGGTAGAGCATCACGTTGCCAACGTGATTGTCGTCGGTTCGAGTCCGATCACCCGCTCCATTTTTTGTGAACACAAATCTTAATGCGCCGCAGTATACAAAAAGATCATTTCCGTATTAGAATACTAGGGGATTGTCGGAAATTAAAAGATAACGATAAGGTATCTTTTGCTGAAATGTGTCAGCGAAGATTAATGAGGTATAAACATTTAAAATTAAGAAGGTTAGAATGATTATTACGGACTTACTGGACTTAAAAGCAATAACGATTGATCTTGAACATCTGACGAAAAAAGAAATACTTGGAGATCTGGTGGACCTTTTGGTTTTATCCGGAGGGATCAAAAAAAATGAGAAAGCTGATATTTTAAAGAAACTGGTAGAAAGAGAAAACTTAGGTTCTACCGGTATTGGTAAAGGTGTAGCAATTCCTCATGCCAAGTGTCCCAAAGTTAAAAAAATGACAGCTGCTTTTGGGATATCGAAAAAGGGCATTGATTTTAAATCGCTTGACGGGGAGGTGACTTATATCTTTTTTCTTCTGATCGCGCCGGGAGAAACACCGGGTCCTCATTTAAAAGCGCTAGCCAAAATATCTCGTTTACTGGATGACAAATTTATACGAGACAGGCTTCGAGCATCAAAGACACCTCAGGAGATCTTGGAAATAATAACAAACGAACAAAAGAAGGTTTAATGGGCTTTTGCGGTAAAACGAAGGATAAATTTCGGAAGAAAAAATATAATAATTTTTCCGAAGAAATTTATCCTAGATCAGCAGGATGCGGCTAAAATGAAAAAATTAAAATGGTTATATCCTGGAATGCTCGTTAAAAGGTGGATTTCTTTAGCTATTTTCGGCATTTTAATGATTTCCATGGGTTTTGTTATTGTCATTTCCGAAAGAAACCCGGAAAATAAAGCTATAGCCGGAATTATAATTATTATAGGCATACTTAGCGTCATTGTTGCCGTGAAAAGGATTCTAAAATCTTTTATGACAGTTCTGTTTCCTCAGCAGGATAATGGTGAGAATACACTGCTAGAGAAGTTGTATGAAAAACGGATACTTGAAAAAGGCCCCAAAATAGTAGTAGTCGGAGGAGGTACCGGTCTTTCTACGCTTTTAACCGGGTTGAAACAAAAAACAAGCAATATTACAGCGATTGTCACTGTCGCGGATGACGGAGGTTCGTCCGGCCGGCTTCGTGAGGATTTTGATGTTTTGCCTCCCGGAGATATACGTAATTGTCTGGTAGCTCTTGCTGATTCCGAAGATCTTCTTGGCGCTCTTTTTCAGTTTCGTTTTGCTGAAGGAAAAGGATTAAACGGACATAATTTTGGTAATTTATTTATAACAGCGCTTTCCCAGGTTACCGGAGATTTTGCGAAAGCTATAAAAGAATCCAGCAAGGTTCTTGCTATCCGGGGAAATGTTTTTCCCGCGACTTTGCAGAAAGTGAGACTTGTCGCAAGGTGTGAGGACGGAGAAGAAACAGCAGGAGAATGCCGCATAAGGGATAAAAAAGGCAGTCCTATAGACAGGCTGTTTTTGCTTCCGGAAAATTGTAAGGCGACAAGAGAATCAGTGGAAGCGATAAGACAGGCAGATGCCGTTATTCTGGGGCCCGGCAGTTTGTATACGAGCGTGATGCCCAATCTTCTTATTGAAGGCATAAGAAAAGAAATTGTGAGGTCCCGCGCTTCCAAGATCTATATATGTAATGTAATGAGTGAACCCGGGGAAACTGATGATTTTTCCGTAAGCGATCATGTTCGCGCGATATTAAAACACACACATCCCGGAATAATAACACATTGTATAGCGAATGTGTCGCGTATTCCCAGAGCGTTACACAGGAAATACAAAAAAGAAAAAAAGTTTCCTGTGCATCTTGATGAAAAAGACGAAAGATGGCTAAAACAGGAAAGGATCAGGCTTGTGAAAGCTCCTATCGCGAGTATGAAAGAGTTTGTTCGTCACGACACATTAAAATTAAGCGGTGTTATTTTTGACATTTTAAATGAAAGCAAAAAACGCTAATATTTCTTGCGCGGAAAAGACATTGTTTGCCATGATTTTTCATTGCTGTCAGCCTGTTTTTAATTTTGAGCATGAAATAGAAAAGGCATACAGAAGAGCGTATTTGCCGCTTTTAAAAGTGTTGAGCGATTATCCGGGAATAAAATTCTCGTTTCATTTTTCCGGGAATATGCTGGAATGGCTGGAAAGCAGGTATCCGTCTTATATCGAAAACCTTAAAGTACTGTTAAGGCAAGGGCGGGTAGAGATTATCGGCGGGGGATGTTACGATCCGATAATGTCTATTATTCCAGGTAGTGACAGACTTGAACAATTAGAGCTGAATAATAAGATAATTTCACGGATCTTTGGAATAAAAAGCAGAGGGGCCTGGTTAGGCGAAAGGGTGTGGGACCCTTCTTTAGTCGATACATTGCAAAAAGCCGGTATGGAATACGTTATTTTGGATGATTATCATGTTTTACGGTCCGGAATAAAAAAAGAAAATATTTTCAGGTTATGGAAAACCCGGGGAGAAAAAGGGACTGTTGTCGCGTTTCCTTCTTTGACTTATTTGAGGTATTCAATGCCGTTTCGGGCTCCGAAAGAAACAGTAAGTTATATTAAAAGTAACGCGGATAATATTCGTGGAAACAGGTGTTTTGTTTTTGCGGATGACGGAGAAAAGTTCGGAGCGTGGCCGCGTACATATCAGTGGGTGTATGAAAGAAGGTGGCTTGCAAAGTTTCTGGCTATGCTTACGGATAATTCTGATTGGCTCAGAACTGTTACTTGTTCTGAGGCGATGGAAGATGTTTGTTTCGGAGATGCCGGAGTTATTTCTTCGGCGAGCTATTGTGAAATGATGAACTGGAGCGGAGGAGATTTTAATAATTTTTTAAAAAAATATCCCGAAACGGAAAGAATGAGGCAGAGACAATTGTTGATCAGTAATATGCTTCGGGATGAGCTTGAAAATAAAAATAAATCGGATTATCAGGCAAAGAAAGAATTATTAAAATCACAGGCAGGATGCGCGTATTGGCACGGCACTTTTGGCGGAATATATTTGCCGCATTTGAGGTCCGGAGTATATGAGCATCTTATAAATTCTAAAAATATAATTGACCGTAGTTCAGAAAAAAATGATTTTGCTATACATTATTTTAAACAGTTTCTTGAAAACGCAAACAGTGAAACGGTTTTCGAAAATACGCTTGTAAGCGTTTTTGTTGATCCTAAAGGCGGAGCGATAACTGAATTTGATTACAAACCGCTGAAAATTAACCTGATAAATACGATAGCAAGAAAAAAAGAGTCGTATCACAAGAAACTGGAAAAAGATTATGCTTCACGCGTAAGAAAAGCGCGTATGTCTTTTTTAAGGGGAGATTTTACTGATATCCATGATGTTCTCGGGGTTAAGGATCGCGGGTTGAAAAAAATATTAGAATATGATGATCATAAAAGAAATTCTTTTATGACGCATATTTTCGGAAATAATAAGGTTTTTGGAAAAAGAAGCGGATATGAGAATTTTTTGGAAGGGGAATATAAAAGCGGGATAAACGAGAACAAGAGTTTTGTAACACAGCTATTTTCCCAAAAAGGGTATATTGCGGAAAGAAATAAAGAGAAAATAGAAATTGAGGTAATTAAAGAAATAACCGTCTGTTCCGGACCGGATGTTATGTGTTTTCATCGGATCTTAAAACGTTCAAAAGGCGAGACTTTGCTGCGATACGGAATAGAATTTAATTTTCTTATATGGGATAACAGGGTTCTGCCCGGGCCGCGACACAGAAACACAGATAAGTTTATTTTAAAGGATAAGTATTCAGGGTTTTGTCTGGAATTCTTTTTGAGCAAAAAGGCGCCGATATATATGTACCCGTTATATTCGGTGAATGAGACCGAAAAAGGTCTGGCTAAGACTTTTCAAGGAGTTTCGATATTAATAGGCGGCCGGAAGTTGTTTTCGGATACGATAGATAAAGAAGATATGTATATAACCTTTGCGGTAAGGAATAATGTATGAAGATTGAAAAAAAAATAACGATTAAAAACAGGTCAGGGCTACATGCCAGGCCGGCGGCTTATTTTGTTCAGGTTGCGAACAAATATGAAAGCAAAATAACCATAATAAAAGAGGATCAGGAAGTAAACGGTAAATCTATAATGGGGATACTTATGCTTGCCGCTGAAAAAGGCGCGAGGATAACCATTGTCGGCGAAGGGCATGACGCTCAAGCGGCAGTTGAAGAACTTTCCGAGATATTAATACAGGAAGAAAGCAAATATTAGAGATAACTTTTAAATTCGCGAAGTAACAAATGGTATATATCGGTGTTTATTTACGATATATCCGGGCTATAGATAAAAAGTTGGTGACGTTTCTTGGGAAAGGGTATAATATATTATTAATATTATTAGGAATAGTATGAATCTTGGCAACAAAAAGAGTATATTATGAAAGATAAAAAAGGGTATCATTCGAAAACAAAGAGACAGATTCAGCTTAAGGGTATTCCTGCCGCGCCGGGGGTTGTGATCGGAAAAGTACATTTTTTTGGATCAGATGAAGTCCTGGCTCCTGAGCGCAAAATACGGGAAGAAGAGATCCCCATAGAAACAGCCCGGTTTAAAAAAGCGCTGAAGGAGACAAAAGAAGAGATTTTGTCTATAGAGCGGAAAATATCAAAAGAAATGGGACTGGAACACGGGAGGATTTTTAGCGCGCATCTTCTTGTTCTTGAAGATGAGGTTCTTGTCGGGGAGGTTATTACAAGGCTTCAAAAAAAGAAAAAAAATATAGAAGCGGTATTCAAGGAGGTTCTGGATAGGTACATAAACGTGCTTTCCGAATCAAAAGATGAATATTTAAGGGATCGTATAAGTGATATAACTGATGTCGGGAAACGTATATTACGAAACCTTGTAGGGGTTGAAGAAAGAAATTTGGACAATTTGGGAGAGAAAGCGATAATAGTGGCTTATGATCTGTCTCCGTCCGATACCGCGATGATGCACAAAGGACGCGTGCTTGGATTTGCCACTGACATAGGGGGAAGAACGTCTCATACCGCTATTATGGCTAAATCTTTGGAAATTCCGGCAGTAGTCGGGTTAGAAATGATTACCGATGTAGTTAAAAACGGAGATCAGATAATACTGGATGGTATTCATGGTACGGTTATAATTAATCCGAATAAACGATTTCTTGAGAAATATCAGAAAGAAAAGAAAAAATACGAACATCTTGAGCATGAGCTGATAGAATTGAAATTTTTGCCCAGCAGAACCCGTGACGGGAAAAAGGTTATTGTAGCGGGTAATATTGAACTGCCAGAAGATGTAGCTAGTGTTATTTCTCACGGGGCAGAAGGCATAGGTCTTTACAGAACAGAATATTTTTATATGAACAGAAAGGACCTTCCGAGCGAAGAAGAACAGTTTAACGCGTATAAGTCAGTGGCAACAAGGATAAAGCCGCATAACGTTATTATAAGGACACTAGATCTGGGTGGAGATAAATTTTTATCCGAACTCGATGTTCCTAAAGAGATGAATCCGTTTTTGGGATGGAGAGCAATACGTTTTTGTCTAGCGAAACCGGATCTTTTTAAATCGCATTTAAGGGCGATATTAAGGGCATCAGCTTTCGGTAATTTAAAATTGATGTATCCGATGATTTCCGGGATAAACGAGTTTAGACAGGCTAATGAGATTTTAGAAGAAGTTAAAAAGGACCTAAGAAAAGAAGGCATTCCATTTAATGAAAAGATACCCGTGGGCGCGATGATCGAAGTGCCGTCCGCGGCGATTGTCAGTGATATACTGGCAAAAGAAGCTGATTTTTTCAGTATAGGAACAAATGATCTTATACAATATGCGCTTGCGGTTGACAGAGTTAACGAAAAGATAGCGTATTTGTACGAACCTACACATCCCGCTGTATTAAATCTTATAAAAATGGTCATAGATAACGGACATAAAGAAAATATACCGGTAGGATTATGCGGAGAAATGGCCGGGGATATGTCTTTAACCATGATTTTGCTGGGGTTGGGGCTGGATGAATTTAGTACTTCTCCTATCGCGGTGCCTGAGATAAAAAAAATAGTACGTTCCGTGGATTATTATGAAGCTAAACAGATTGCGGAACATGCGTTGACGTTTTCTTCCGGGCAAGAAATTCTTGAGTTTGCTAAAAACAAACTAAAAGAACTGGTTCCTGATATGGCTATTGAATTTATGGAATGATTGTAATGATTGTTTTGAAATATAATAAGAAATGTTGTGTTTAGAGAATAGTATTTATTTGTCGAACGAAGAAAGGAATTTAATGAAAGGACTTATTTTAGCGGCAGGCTATGGGACCAGATTGTATCCATTGACACTTGATCGTCCCAAGGTGCTCGTAAAAGTCGGCGGGCAAACTATATTGGAACGGTTATTAGGGAAATTTGAAAAAATAGAAGATTGCGATGAAGTTTATATAGTTACCAATGGTAAATTTTATGAGCTGCTTATGATGTGGATGAAAGGCCGCGCATTTTCTGTCAACGTAAAAGTGATTAATGATATGACCCTTTCCAATGATGACAGGCTTGGAGCGATAGGGGATATCGATCTTGTTCTTGAAAAGGCAAAGATACAGGAGGATGTTTTAATAGTCGCGGGAGATAATCTTTTTGATTTTGATATTAGGGATTTTGTTGAATTCAGCAGAGCAAACGGTAAATTCAGTGTCGCGCTGTATGATGTCAAAGACCGGAATCTTGCCAGAAAATACGGGACGGTTTCGCTTGATAAAGAATTCAAGGTATGTGATTTTGAAGAGAAATCTCCTGATCCCAAGAGTACGCTTGCTTCGACGGGTATTTATTATATGCCGGGATCAAAAGCGGCTTTGTTAAAAGAGTATATGCAGACGGATCTTACTAAGGACGCGCCGGGAAATTTCGTTAAATGGGTTGCTGAAAATGACGCTGTTTTTGGTTATGTTTTTACTACGGGATGGTATGATATAGGAGATAAAAATTCTTTAGAAAAAGCAGATGTTGAATATAGAACAAAAGAGCTTTAGTTTTAATTCGGTTAGCAGTAAAAAGAAGCTTGATTTTACGGGCAAAAAAGATACAAAAGAAGGAGAAGTAATGGCGAATAAATATTTATTTACATCTGAAAGTGTTACCGAAGGGCATCCGGATAAAGTATGTGATCAGATATCCGATGCGATATTAGATGAAATATATAAAGAGGATCCTTCGGGCAGAGTAGCATGTGAAAGTCTGGTAACAACAGGACTTGCTTTTGTCGCGGGAGAGATTACGACTTCCTGTTATGTGGATATCCCGAAAGTAGTAAGAAGGACGATTAAAGAAATAGGATATGTTGACGCGAATTATGGGTTTGATTACCACACTTGTGGAGTTATTACTTCGATTCAGGCGCAGTCTCCGGATATAGCGTTAGGTGTAGATACAGGAGGAGCGGGGGATCAGGGAATGATGTTCGGGTATGCGACAGATGAGACAAAAGAGCTGATGCCCATGCCTATAACGCTTGCGCATAAACTTACTAAACGTATCGCCCGTTTAAGAAAAGAAAGAATTGTTAATTATCTAAGGCCCGACGGTAAGAGCCAGGTGACAGTAGAGTATGATGACGGTAAACCGAAAAGAGTAGAAGCGGTTGTAGTAAGTGTGCATCATGATCATAAAGCGGCTATGAGTCAGATAACCGAAGATATGAAAAAACTGGTTATCGCGGAAATGATTCCGAAAGAATTGATGGATGAAAATACAAAGATATTCGTGAATCCTACCGGAAGATTTGAGGTAGGAGGTCCGCAGGGTGATACCGGCGTTACCGGACGAAAGATAATAGTTGATACTTACGGTGGAGTCGGAAGCCATGGGGGAGGATGTTTCAGCGGAAAAGATCCCACAAAAGTAGATCGTTCAGCTTCTTATATGGCTAGATATGTCGCAAAAAATATAGTTTCAGCGGGGATTGCTAAAAAATGCGAAGTTCAGCTTGCTTACGCGATAGGAGTTCCTGAGCCTGTAAGTATTATGATCAATACTTTTGGAACGGGAAATATGTCTGAAGCTAAAATAGTGAAATTAGTAAGAGAAAATTTTAATCTTACACCCGGTGGTATAATTGAAAAACTGAAACTCAGAAGGCCTATATATAAAAAGACAGCCGCGTATGGACATTTTGGAAGGAATGAAGAAGGTTTTCCCTGGGAAGAAATCGACATGGCAGATACGTTAAAAGCAAAAGCAGGACAGAGTCGTTAGTCGCTGGTCGTTTGTCGTTAGTAAGCAGGGCGGTTCGCGAACCGTTCTGATAAAAATAAAAGATGTAGGAACGTAATGCTTTGCGTTCAAAAACGTATCAACAGGATATTCGCAGGGGACTGTGCCATAATACACCTTTTGTCTTTGCGAGGGAGCAAGAGCGACCGCGGCAATCTCGAATGGTGAGTTGATGTTTGATGGTAAAAAGTGAAGTTGAAATATTTATAAGGAGGTATAGTGCTGACAACAGCAAAAGATTATAAAATTAAAGATATAAATCTGGCAGATTTTGGCAGAAAAGAAATAACTATCGCTGAACATGAAATGCCCGGGCTTATGGCAGTAAGAAGAAAATATGAAACAGAAAAACCTCTTTCCGGAGTAAGGATCATGGGTTCTCTTCATATGACTATTCAGACAGCAGTGCTTATAGAAACGCTTATTGCTCTCGGAGCTGATGTTCGATGGGCAAGCTGTAATATTTTTTCTACGCAGGATCATGCTGCGGCCGCTATAGTTAGGACAGGCGTTCCGGTTTTTGCGTGGAAAGGTGAAACAGTTGAGGAGTTTTGGTGGTGCACTGAGCAGGCGCTTACTTTTCCGGGAAATAAAGGGCCTCAGCTTATAGTGGATGACGGAGGTGACGCGACTCTGATGATGCATTTAGGGCATGCTGCAGAAAAGGATTCGTCTATTCTGGATAAGAAAACTTCAGGAGAAGACGAAACCGAACTTATGAAATTGATGAAAGCCAGTCTTAAAAAAGCTCCGGACAAATGGACAAATATGATTAAAGAATGGAACGGTGTTTCTGAAGAAACTACTACGGGTGTTAACCGGCTTTATCGCATGATGGAAGAAGGAAAGCTTTTAGTCCCGGCGATTAATGTAAACGATTCGGTTACAAAGTCCAAATTTGATAATCTTTATGGCTGCAGGGAGTCTCTTATTGATGGGATTAAGAGGGCAACTGATGTGATGATAGCTGGTAAGGTTGCGGTTGTGTGCGGATACGGTGATGTAGGAAAGGGCTCGGCCCAATCTTTGAGGGGTCAGGGAGCAAGGGTAATCATAACGGAAATAGATCCTATCTGCGCTTTGCAGGCGGCAATGGAAGGATATGAGGTCACTACCATAGAAGAAACTCTTGGATTAGCAGATATCTATGTTACTGCTACGGGGAACAAGGATGTTATCATGTCGGAACATATGGCCGGAATGAAAGATCAGGCCATTGTCTGCAATATAGGCCATTTTGATAATGAAATAGATGTTGCGGCTCTTGAAGCATATCCCGGCATAAAAAAACTTAATATTAAACCGCAGGTGGATAGATATATGTTTCCGGATGGAAAAGATATATATTTACTGGCGCAGGGACGATTGGTTAATTTGGGATGCGCGACCGGACATCCTTCTTTTGTAATGTCCAATTCATTTACAAATCAGGTAATGGCGCAGATAGATTTGTGGAAAAAACGGGATAAGTATGAACCTAAAGTATATAGACTGGCTAAATATCTGGATGAGGAAGTTGCTAGGCTGCATTTGGAAAAGATCGGGGTAAAACTGACAAGACTGACAAAGGAACAGACTGATTATCTGGGAATTTCCATAGATGGACCATATAAAGCTGAGCATTATAGATATTAAATGGTGAATAGTGAATTGTCGTTAGTCGTTTGTCGTTTGTCGTTAGTGGTTAGTAGGAGCCGTCTCTCCGCCATAATCAGCGGATCCGCTTCTGGCGGGCCGACGGCGAACCTGATTTGTCATTGCGAGGTGCGAGGGAGACGAGCACCGTGGCAATCTCAAAAAGTGTCAACCTTTTAGGACGAGATAAGCGATACAATGAACGGCCGGGGGAGATACTTGATGAAAAATTTTTCCCCGGCCGCAAATGTTTTTAAAAAAAAGGAATAATGTTTGATATGTCAGATTCGATTAAAAAAATAGGGGTTTTTACTTCAGGCGGAGATTCTCCCGGTATGAATGCCGCTATACGAAGTATAGTGCGTAAAGCGGTTTTTGAAGGCGTTGAAGTCAAAGGGATATTGCGGGGATATGAAGGGCTTATTAACGGAGAAATGATCGATTTGGGATCACGAAGCGTAAGTAATATACTCTCAAAAGGCGGGACCATACTTAAAACCGCGCGGTCCAGTGAATTTATGACTAAACAAGGCCAGGAAAAAGCCGTAAAAGTAATAAGAGATAACAAAATAGACGGGCTTATTATTATAGGGGGGAATGGTTCTTTTCAGGGCGCGCTGGTTCTTCATAAAGAATGGGGGATAAGGACTGTTGGTGTGCCCGGGACAATCGATAATGATCTCGGATATACAGATTATACTATAGGCGCTCATACAGCGGTTGATACTGTACTGGATGCTTTGGATAAAATAAGAGATACGGTTTCCAGTATGGAAAGAATATATGTGGTAGAAGTTATGGGCCGAAAGGAGCCATATCTTGCTGTTATGGCCGGCCTGGCTGGCGGGGCAGAGGAAGTGCTGTATCCTGGCAGGGATGTTGATATTGAGGAAATAGCCCGGGATATAAATGTCGCGGAGAGAAAAGGTAAGAAGAGCTGGATTATTATAGTGTCAGAAGGGATTTCAAGCGCGCATGATCTGGCTGAACAAATAAGGATAGCAACAGGAGGCAGGGAAGTGCGTGGTATGACTTTGGGGCATATTCAAAGAGGCGGAGGACCGAATGCTCCGGATAGGATTCTTGCCTCTAGAATGGGCGCTTTTGCGGTTGACTCGTTATTAAAAGGACATTATGGTAAAATGGTAGCAATTAAAGGCCATGTATTAGAGCTTGTTTCTTACGAAAAAGCCTGTTTTGATAGAAAGAAAGATGAAAAATTAAGAGAGGAATTATATGCTCTTACTAAAATGCTTGCTACATGATCAAAACAAGAAATAAATCAATTGCAGAGGATATCGAAATAGTCGTTGGTTGATTGTTAGTCAGGGCAATTTAAAAATCGCTTAAATAGGTGAACTCTATGTCGTCATTCAGTCTGTGTCATAACGTCTTTGCGAGCCCATGAAGCTGCTTGTCCCCATGAAAATGGGGAATGGGGAATGGGAATGGGCGAAGCAATCTCGAGAGAAATAAAAAAGATGAAAATAATAACAAGGTACATGTTAAAAGAGTTGGGCGGTCCGTTTTTCGCGGCGCTTTTAATCTCTACTATAATTCTGGCGGCGGGCAATATTATTCAGACAGCTGATATGGTTATGAATAAAGGGGTCGAGTTTTTTCAGGTTTTAAAAGTCTTTCTTCTTTTTCTTCCGTATGTATTGATTTTTACTATACCGATATCAGTGCTTTCTGCCGTACTTCTTGGTTTTGGCCGGCTTTCAAGCGATAATGAGGTAACTACATTACGGACAAACGGCGTTAATATTTATAAGGTAGTTTTCCCCGTAGTAATCTGCGGTCTTATTGTAAGTCTTTTCAGCGTGCCGCTTAATGACAGAATCCTTCCTGAATCGGAATTTGCCGCCAGAAAATTATTAAAAAAAATAGGGATTAAGCATCCCGCGGCAATGTTGGAACCCGGGGTATTTGTTAAGGGTTTTAAAAATTACATTATTTTTATCCATAAACTTAAAGGGAATATTTTGGAAGATATTCGTATATACCAGCCAAGGGAAGACAAACCGACGCGTACTATAGTAGCTAAAAGAGGCAAGATAATATCGCTGCCTGAGGAGAACAGTGTTAAACTAAGGTTAATGGATGGTATGGCCGATGAGATTGATTCTCATAAACCGGATGAGTTTTATAAACTTTCTTTTGAAGATTATTATTTGACTCTAGGGGTAGAAAAAACAATTGATGTAAAGAAAATAGAGAAGAAGGCTAGAGAGAAAAGTATAAAAGAGCTTTTTGCCGATATAAAAACTCTTAAAAAAGATCATGTGGATGTTATTCCTTTACTTATAGAACTTCACAAGAAAATAGCTCTGGCTTTTTCGAATCTGGTTTTTGTTATAGTGGCTATCCCGATTGCTATAACTACACATCGCAGGGAGAAGTTTGTCGGGTTTAGTATGGCTATAGTGTTATTTCTGTTGTATTGGGGGATTATGCTGACCGGTATAACGTGTTCTATTCGAGGAGCCATTCCTCCCTGGCTAGGGGTATGGAGCGCGAATATTTTGCTTTTTGGTATGGGGATAAGACTTTTTTATCGAATATCGAAAAAGTGAATAGTCGCTAGTGAATGGTGAGCTGTTTTTAATATGAAAATACTTGAAAAATATATATTATCGAATTTTGTAAGTGCTTTTTTGTTCTGTATAACTTTGCTTATGGTATTGGGTATTGTCGGTGATATCTTGGGATTTTTGGATGATATCGTTAAAAACAATATTCCTCTTAATAGTATTTTGTCTTTTTATTTTTATTTAGCGCCGTTTGCTTTTGTTAATATGGTACCGTTTGCCTGTCTTTTGAGCGCTGTATATGTATTTAATACTTTTAGTAAAAACCAGGAAGTTACGGCTGTTATAGCGAGCGGGGTAAGCTTGTGGAAATTATTGAAACCGGTTATTCTGGTTACTTTTTTACTGTGTCTGTTTACCTTTATTGTCAACGACAGAATAGTTCCTTCGACTATGGAGAAATCCAGCCGTATTCGCAACGAGGAACTTGAACAGGGACAAGGGGACGCGGCTCGAATGGTAATGAAGGATTTGGCCATATACGGTAAAGGGGAACAAATAATTTACGCGAAAAAGTTTAACACAAAGACCCATGTTTTTAATAATATGATAATTCACCGCAGGGGAAAGGAACAGGAAGTATCGGAAAAGATTACAGCGTGTGAAGTGAAACTGAATAATGGTAAATGGATAGGAGAAGATGTTATTGTTTTCAAAGCTGACGCGGACGGAGTTTTCAGAAACGATCCTGTAGTATATCCGACCATGGATCTTGAGATCAAAGAGAGCCCGAAGGATTTTATCAATAATCAATGGGATCCGCGGTTTATGAGTTACGGTCAGCTGAAGAGATATTTGAAAATATTTAAATTCGGATCAAAAACAACTACCAGAAGACTTTTAGTTGATCTTAATTATAAATTGGCATTACCTTTTACCGCGCTTATTACCGTATTAGTGGGGGTGCCTTTTAGTATTGAGACAGGACGGGCAAGCGCGCTTATAGGGATGGCAAGAGGAATAATGATTGCTATTTTATATTTACCGATAATGGCTGTCAGTCTTGCTCTCGGGAAAGGAGGGGTTCTTCCTCCGGTTCTAGCGGCCTGGCTTTGTAATATTATTTTCGGTATATTCGGGATATATAATATAAATAAAAAGAGCTGATGTGTTTCAGGAGACGGTTATGGAGTTTTGGCCAGAGTAAAGGCAAATATTTTTTTTGCTCCGGCAGCGGCTAATTCAATAGCGCACGACTCAAGAGTCGCGCCTGTTGTGAAAACATCGTCAACCAGGATTATAGTTTTTTTAGAGATTTCGAGCGGATATTTCAAACGGAAGGAATCTTTAAGATTCTCGAGCCGTTCTTTTTTTGTCAGAGATGTCTGAGAACGTGTATTTTTTATTTTTATAAGGTTGTGTCCGCACAAAGGTATTTGGAGTATTGTCTTAAGTTTTTTCGCGATAAGATCTGATTGATTGAATCCGCGATTAAGGTAACGTGTTTTATGTAAAGGGACGGGTATAATAAAATCAGAAGCTGTGAAAACCGGATTTTTTTCGAAAAGGTTTTGCATTATACCTGTGAACACATTGATAAATATAACGTTATTATTATATTTTATCTGTTTTACGCAATTTGCCGTAAGACCTTTGTACTGCCGGCAGAACAGGATCTTTGTGATATGGGCGGTAGAAATTTGCCGCGGCATGTATTCTTTGTCCAGGCTTTTTTGACATTTCAAACAAATAGGCAGGGGATATTCCGCGCGGGCTTTTTCACATAAAAGGCAGGAAGTATAAAATATTATATTCATAAAAGATGCGAATAATTTGTTAATCAACATGATTTGTTTTGGATTATATTTTTTCAATATAGAATAACAGCGCTTCTACTATAAAAGACGCGAAAAAGTTAGATTTTCTTTCATTTTTTTTCATTTTTTTTAGCAGAAGGGAAAAATGTCTAATAGCGTAACGGATGGAAATGACGAAAACAACATGATGGAAACAGAAAAAAAATTAACCATAGAGTGCGCTGATCGGGGAAAAGGTATTTTTCTATGGTTTCTGCGGTTAACTTTTGACAATCGCTAGTGGACGATAAAAAGGGAGAGTAGAATGCGAAAAGAACAGCTTTTAAATCTATCTATGCTGGTTCTTCGATCGGTAATGGGAGGGATCTTTTTTTCTTACGGCGGACAGAAGTTGTTCGGTATGTTTAACGGTATCGGCCTGGACGGTACAGCTAAACTTGCGGAAGGATTAGGATTTCCTAATGCTTATTTAATCGCTGTTATTTGGGGTGTTATAGAGTTTGGCGGCGGGATTTTTCTTGTCTTTGGTATTTTAGCTCGTTGGTCTGCTTTGGCAATAGTCCTTACGGTTGTTATAAAATTTTGCAAGATAAGTCTATTATATGGTTTTTTTATGCAGAATGTTGGTGTGGAATATTATTTTCTTATTGTCGGAGCCTGTGTTCCTATAATTTTATTAGGTGGAGGCAGTTGGTCGGTTTGGGACGCGTGATTTTGACAAACAGAGATATATGATATAAACTTAACTTTTAATAATGATATGAGTGCCAAAGTTGACCTGATATTGGCAGTTTGTTGAAATAGAATCCAGAGAAAGAGAGGTGATTGTTGATGAAAGCTGTAGTTGATGAGGAAAAATGTATAGGATGCGGTCTTTGCGCACAGGTATCTTCAGATGTATATGAGATGCAGGATGATAAAGCTATTGTGAAAATGGATGAAATCCCTGAAGATAAAGCAGAAGAGGCCAAAAACGGAGCTGATCAGTGTCCGGTTACTGCTATAGTTGTAGAGTAATAATAATACAAAGGCATTGGGATAGTCGTCGATGGTTTTAGCGACCCCTTTCGAGAAAAAGGAAGGGGTCGCCTTTTAAGAGAGTCGTTCGTCGTTGGTCGGGTGTCGTTAGTAGGGGCGGGTCTTCGTGTCCGCACGAGTAAGTAAAGCGTGAGGATCAGAGCAAGAGGTTTAATAGATGATAAAAAAGCAAATATTCGGAAGAAATATAAAAAAAAGAGTTTTATTTTCAGGGTTAATATTTATAAGTTTATTATTATGTTTACAGGTTTTTTATTTAAAACCGCGCAGAGTTGTGCCGATTTTAATGTATCATGCTGTTAATGATGATATAAGCAGTACCTTGAATGTGACCCCGGAAAATTTTTACAGCCAGATGGATTTTTTGCGTAAGCACGGGTATTCTGTAATATCTCTTGATTCTCTTGTTGAACATATCAAAAATAAAGTTTATTTTCAGCCTAAGACTGTTGTGATAACTTTTGATGATGGATATGAGGATAATTTTACAAACGCTTTTCCTGTTCTGGCAGAACACAATATGCCGGCGATCATTTTTTTGATTACAGGCGCTGTCAGCAATCAGCAAGGATTTTTAAGCTGGGAGCAGGTTCGGCTTATGTCCAGAAACGGAATAGATTTTGGAGGACATACAAGGAATGATATTTATGTGCCGGAAATAAAAGAGGAGAGTGTTCTTTGGGGGGAAATAACAGGGTGCAAAGAGGACATTGAAAAAAAAACGGGAAAAACTGCTGACTATTTTTGTTTTCCCATAGGCGGTTTCACTGAAAAAGCCAAAGAAATGGTGAAAAAAGCCGGTTTTAAGGGTGCTTGTTCTACTAACAGAGGTAATGACAAATTAAATCGTGATTTATATGAACTTAAACGTATAAAAGTTACTAATTCAGATATGAATAAACCTTTTCATTTCAGGGCCAAGCTTTCAGGGTATTATAATATTTTCAGATCCGTAAAAAAGGGCTGGTAAATAGTCGTTAGTCGTTGGCCGGTCGTCGTTAGTTCAGAGTAGGGGCGGACCTAAGTGTCCGCCCACATAAAGGTAAAGGGAACAGAAAAAAAGGAATATATTATGACGCAAAAATTAAGATTAGACACAAAATATCTTAAAGGATATGTTTCTTCCGGTGATATTAAGAACATTTTTCCCGAAGTGGAAAAAGCCCATTTCCTTTTGACTAATGGTACGGGTGAAGGCGCAAATCTGCGCGGCTGGCTGAATTTCCCTGAAGAGATAAGCGAGAAATTAATTAAAGATATAGAAAAAAGCGCCGCCAAGTTAAGGGCAAATTCAGATGTTATTATTGTTATCGGAATCGGAGGGTCTTATCTGGGAGTACGCGCGATTATTGAAACGCTTTCAGATCCGTTTTTCAGCAAAAGAAAAGTCTATTTCGCGGGGCATAATCTTTCGGGAGAATATCTGGATGGTCTTTTAAAGTCTTTGGGAGACAAAAATGTCGGAGTAATAGTGATTTCTAAATCCGGGACAACAACGGAACCGGCAGTAGCTTTTAGGATTATTCAGGATTTTTTGAGGTCCAAGTATACTCCTTCCAAAATAAGAGAAAGAGTGGTTTGTATAACCGATAAAAAAAAAGGCGCGCTGCGTATGATCGCGGATAGGGAAAGATATAAGAGTTTTGAGATTCCGGGTGATATAGGCGGGAGATTTTCAGTGCTTACTCCTGTGGGACTTTTTCCTGCCGCGTGTGAAGAGATTGATATCCGGGAATTAATAGAAGGAGCAAAAGCTCAGCAAAAAGAATCGCTTGAATGCGATCTTTCAGAGAATATCAGTTGTAAATATGCGGCTATTCGTAATGTGCTTTATCGAAAAGGAAAAAAAATAGAGGTTCTTGCAAGTTTTAATAACAGGCTTCATTATGCGGATGAATGGTGGAAACAGCTTTTCGCGGAAAGTGAAGGAAAAAACGGACATAGTATATTTCCCGCTTCATGTGATTTTTCAACGGATTTGCATTCAGTGGGCCAATTAATCCAGCAGGGAGAAAGAAATCTTTTTGAAACATTTTTAGTCGTGGAAAAAGAACCGGAGACTAAGCCCATACCATGGGATAATGATAATATGGATGGGCTTAATTATCTGGCGGATAAACAGCTGGGATATATAAACAGAAAAGCTTATGAAGCGACTGCTGAGGCTCATTTTGAGGGAGGAGTACCGAACTCTACGATTTTTCTCAGTCAAAAAACAGGTTTTTCTCTCGGACAGCTTTTTTATTTTTTTGAAAAAGCTGTTGCGATATCAGCTTATCTTTCGGGTGTTAATCCCTTTGATCAGCCGGGAGTTGAAGCTTATAAACAGAAGATGTTTAAATTGCTGGGGAAACCATAAGTTTAATTTATATGGAAATTCAGTTCACTTTTTTTACTATTACGACAGCTATAATAAAGCTTTTTATCTTAATGCTTTTAGGGTATGTTATTTATCATAAAAAGTTTATTGATGATAAATTTACTGATATGCTCGGCCGGCTCCTGGTAAGTATTTTTTTTCCGGCATTGATAATATCAAAGACCGTAGATCATTTTAGTTTTGACAAATATCCTGATTGGTGGTACCTGCCTGTTGCGGCTTTTATTTTTTCAGCCGCGGCTCTTATAATAGGAGCTGTTGTTTATAAGTTTCTTAAAGGGTTTGATTCAAAACGTGAATTTATGTGCAGCGCTGCTTTTCAGAATTGCGGTTATCTTCCCATGAATTTGATATTGTTTTCTTTTAGCGGGGAGATGAGGGATCGTCTTCTTATATATGTTTTTTTGTATACCTTAGGTTTTAATGTTTTGGTCTGGTCGTTTGTCCCGCTTTTCTTTTCGGGGAAAATGAGGGATAGTTTAAAATTAAAAGTACTTTTAAATCCTCCTGTTCTGGCAATAGTTTTTTCTCTTTTATGGGTTGCTTTAAAAGGAGAAGGCGGTTTGCCTCATTTAATAGCAGATCCTATCAGACAGTTAGGGCAAGCGGCTTTTCCTATTGCTATGTTAACTTTGGGCGCGTATTTAAGCAGGTATCAGGCGCATAATCCGGGACATAAGATGTCGATTGCCGCAGTTGCCGCGATAAAATTATTTGTTTTTCCTGCTTTGGTATTATTTGTACTTACATTCTTTGCTTTTCGGCCGGATTACAAGTTTTTTTTATTCTTACAGAGTATTATGCCTACAGCAGTGTCTCTGGTTTTTATAAGCAGTTATAAAGGCGGAGATAGTGATTTCTTAAGCGGAGTTATTTTTTATACACATTTAATAGCAGTTTTTAGTATTCCTTTTTGGCTAATGGTTTATAGGTTTTTTTTCTCATAAAATTGTTATAAGCAATAAAAGCCGCTTTGTCGCGTCTATAATATATATAAATACTATATAAATATATGAGAATCTTGACTTGATATAGGCTATCAGGTATGTTCAATATGACGATAAGATTGAAACCTTAAGGAATAAAGTTTTTTTATTAATAGTGTTGATAGATGTATGTTTTATAACCGTATGTATAGGCTCCTGCAAAATGCGACTTTTACGTCATTTTGCGGAAGTTTTAACCTTATGCAAAATAAGGAGAAGTGATTATGCGAAAATTGAAAGTTAGTGAATTGAGACAAACCTGTGATCCGGAAGTATTTGCTTTTAAAACAACAGAGGATTATGAATTTGATCATGAACCTGTCCATCAGGAAAGAGGTGTGAACGCTATTGATTTTGGGTTAAACGTGAAATCAGAGGGATATAATATATTTGTATGCGGAGCTACCGGGACAGGGCGTAACACGCAGGTCAAAAAAGCGGTTAATGAGATAGCGGCTCAGCAAAAGACGCCTGATGATTGGATCTATGTTTATAATTTTGTGCGCGAGGATGAACCAATAGCTGTTAGTCTGCCAGCCGGACGCGGGATGATGTTTAAAAAAGATATGGAGGAACTTGTCGAAGAACTTAAAATAGAGATTCCCAAGGCATTTGAAAGTGAGGATTATGAAATAAGGCGCCAGGAATTATTGAAAAAGTATAAGCAGAAACGGGACCAAACGCTTGAAGATATAGAGAACAAGGCCTTTGAAGAGGGTTTTGTTCTTAAGCAGTCTGCTACCGGAGTAATACTGGTTCCTCGGGCAGGAGATCGTCAGATGACAAGTGCTGAATATGAAAAATTATCTAAAAAAGAGAAAGAAAAAGTCGAGTATAAGAAAAACGAACTTCATGTCAGGATAGAGCAGGTTTTAGGTGAAGTGCGGCTTATGGAAAAAACCGCGAAGGTAAAGATAAAGGAACTACAAAAAGAAGTCGCTATTTTTTCTGTTAGGCACATAATCGATGAATTGCGTTTTAAATACAGGGAATATGAGGATATTATAGAACATCTTAATCATATACAGGAAGATGTTGTAAATGATATTGATATTTTTAAGGAAGAGGAAGAAGAAGGGCAGGCGCTTTTATTGGGAATGAAGGCTCCTTCTAAGAAAAATTCATTCCGTAAATACGAGGTAAACCTGCTTATTGATCATCGTCATTCTAAAGGCGCGCCTGTTATTTATGAACCTAATCCTACTTATTATAATCTTATAGGCAGGATAGAGTATGTGTCGCACTTTGGGTCTATGTCAACTGATTTTAGCATGGTTGCTCCGGGAGCTTTACATAAGGCAAACGGAGGCTATCTTATTTTGCAGACGATGGATGTTCTTAGCAGTTTTATGGCATGGGATGCGCTCAAACGTGTTATAAAAAATCATGAAATAAAGGTGGAAGATATAAATGAACAGTTTCGTATTATAACTACGACCAGTCTTAAGCCAAGACCCATACCTTCTGATATTAAGATAGTCATGATAGGCCCTCCGTGGCTTTATCAGATGCTTTATAGATTTGACGAAGAGTTTAGGGAAATGTTCAAGGTCAGAGCGGATTTTGACGTGGAAATGAATCGAGATGATGAAAAAATCAAAAAATACGCGTCTTTTGTAAAAGTGAGATGTGAAGAGGAAGGTCTTCGTCACTTTGACAGAAAAGCCGTTGCTAAAGTAGTCGAGTATGGATCTCGCCTTACCAGCGATCAGGATAAACTTAGCGCGAAATTCAGAGATATAAACGATCTTTTAAGGGAAGCGAATTATTGGGCAGGTAAAGATAATGCTGATTATGTTGAGGAGCCTCATATCGATAAAGCAATAAAAGAAAAAGTATATCGATCTAATCTTATAGAGGAGAAAATAGTCGAGTATATAGAAAAAGATGTTTTGATGATAGATGTTAAAGGTTCTGTGACCGGCCAGGTAAACGGGCTTGCTGTTATAGACATGGGAGAATATATGTTCGGCAAACCTTCGCGTATAACCGCTAAAACATATATGGGTAAAGCAGGTGTTATGGATATTGAAAGACAGGTCAAAATGGGAGGAAATATCCATTCAAAAGGTGTATTGATCCTGAGCGGTTATTTGGGAGAAAAATTTGCGCAGGATATACCGTTAAGTTTGAGCGCGAGTATTTGTTTTGAGCAGTCATACGATGGTGTGGACGGAGACAGCGCGTCAAGTACAGAAGCGTATTGTTTGCTTTCGTCACTGGCGGATGTTCCGATAAAACAGTCAATAGCAGTTACCGGATCCATGAACCAGCATGGAAGGATACAGCCGGTAGGAGGGATAAACGAAAAGATTGAAGGATACTACCATGTATGTAAGGCAAAAGGGCTTAGCGGAGAACAGGGCGTGATGATACCGGAACAAAATGTAAAACATTTGATGCTGAAAGAAGAAGTAGTTGAGGCAGTAGAAAAAGGTAAATTTCATATATGGTCAGTTTCTACGGTTGATGAAGGAATAGAACTTTTGACCGGCAAAAAAGCCGGGACAAAAGACAAATCCGGAAAATATGCTAAAGGTACGGTTTATCATCTCGTTGCGAAAAAACTGGAGGCGTATTTATCAAAATTTGCTAAAGCAGGTTCAAGGGGAAAAGGAAAGAAGGAGAAAAAAGGGAAAACATCCCATCCGTCTTTGCGAGGAGGAACGAAGTGACGATGCGGCAATGAATGGACCTATGTTAAGGAATGTCTTGTCCTGACATAGCTTAGAGGCGAAATGCAAAGTATTTTGCCGGAACGGCAAGCATTCCGTGCTCAAACAGTTTGCCTTCACTTGGTTCAGGCAAAAACTGCGCTCAGAACGCTTGCCCTTCCGGCAAAATAGCGGTTGGTGAATAGGAAAAAGGAAAAACATCCCATCTGTCTTTGCGAGGAGGAACAAAGTGAAGACGCGGCCCGCCAGAGGCGGATCCGCTGATTATGGCGGAGAGACGGCTCCTACGATAACTGGCACGTAGATAATATTTGTTTGATGGTTGACAGTTAGCTGGTTGATAGTTTTAAAAATAAGAATTCGGGAACATATCTGTAAGCGCCTGTCGGCGGGTTCTAGGTTCTAGTCTTCGGGTTATATGAAAAAGCCGTGAAGTGTAGCACTTTCAGGCGTGTCCCGCTGTGTGAGAAAAGTGATTTTTTAAGATGAATATACTCTTGGTTATAGGTATTGTTATATTAATAGGAATCATAGGCGGAAAGATATTTAATAAACTTCGTCTGCCGCAGGTAATGGGCTATATCATAATAGGCCTTTTTTTAGGCGAGTCAGTACATGGTTTTTTGAGCGGACCCATGATGGAAACGTTTACTCCTATAATAAACCTGGCTCTGGGGATTATAGGATTTATGATAGGCGCGGAAATACGATTTGACAGGTTTAAAAGATACAGCCGATCTATATATACAATACTTTTTGTAGAAGCATTTTTAACTTTTTTTCTGGTTGCCGGAGTGGTTCTCGCGATAACAGGTAAGTTTTATATTGCATTGATTCTAGGAGCGTTGGCTTCCGCTACAGCTCCGGCGGCGACGTACAGTGTTTTGTCGGAGTTTAAGGCGCGTGGACCTGTTACGACAACAGCACTATCTATTGTAGCGCTGGATGACGCATTAGCTCTTTTGATATACGGTTTTGCCGGTACATTTGCCAGATCTCTTATTATTCATAGCAAGGTCTCTTTTGTGGGAACGATGCTAATACCTCTTCTTCATATTATGATTTCCGTTACTATTGGTATCGCGGCAGGGTGGATCTTATATAAAGTAGCGTCAAAAACAAGGGATAAAGAAAAAATATTGCCGTGTGCTCTGGGAACTATAATATTCGTCGTGGGGCTTGCGATGTATTTCAAAGTAGATCCTATCTTGGCATCAATGGTTCTTGGGACTATGGCGGCAAATCTTCAGGCATCCGAAAAAAACGAGATGTTTGATCTTATTAAAAAGTTTAGCGCGCCTATTTTTATCTTGTTTTTTGTTCTGGTGGGCGCGCGTTTAGATGCCAGGATATTGATTAAGGGCGGTGTTTTTCTGCTTGCAGTGGCTTATATCGTTAGCCGGAGTGTGGGTAAAATGGCCGGGGCATATATAGGGGGAAAGCTTTCAGGCGCAAAACCGACTGTTACTAAATATTTAGGATTTTGTCTTTTTGATCAGGCAGGAGTAGCGGTTGGTCTGGCTATAGCTGTTTTTAATTCTTTCAGTATTTTGGGGGGAGATGCCAGATTCGCCGGATTGATGATAATAAACATAATAACTGCTACGACTTTTTTGCTCCAATTGGTTGCCCCTCTGATGATAGAATACGGGATCAAAAAAGCGGATGAAGTAAACAGAAACGTGACAGAAGATGACGTTATAGCGAAATACAAGGTCAGGGATATTATGGAAGAAGATTTCTTTAGCATCAAGGAAAATTATAATTTGCGTCAGATAATAGATGTTATGAAAGAAAGTGAAGCTTACGAGTTTCCTGTAATCAGCATGGACGGTAAATTCAAAGGGATTATTTCACTGGGAGAGATGCGTGATACATTTAACGAGAGGCAGTTGGATAAATTAGTATTAGCGGGAGATCTGGTCCAGGATGTTGAGATAGTCGCTTATGCTAATCAAGAATTAAGCGGGATAATGGATATTTTCAAATCAAAGAGCATAGATTATATTCCTGTTTTGAAAAAGAAGGGATCAAAAGTGCTTGTCGGTCAGTTGAAATATAGGAGTTTGATGGATTATATCTCTAAACAGGTTTTTTTGCGTCAGCATGAATTGGAAGATTGAATAGTCGTGATAGTGTCAAAAATAATATGAAAGAAATAAGAAAGAAATTAACCACAGAGGACACAGAGGGAAAGAAAAAATTAAAGGAAAAGCTGTTTCTCTGTGTTCTCTAAAAGAGTATCTGCTAAAAGATATAATGTGGGGAATAA
>JBDRBG010000104.1:0-7835 GCA_043823005.1 Candidatus Omnitrophota bacterium | reverse complement strand
AAAAAAGATGAATACATTGAAAAATTGATAGATATGTACAAAATAAGAATAAAAACTTTGAAAGAATTTGTAGAATTGACGGATCAGTTTTTTGTAGACGAATATGTAATGGACGAAAAAGGCAAAAGGAAATATTTGGATCAAGAGCCAAACAAACAAAACGTTAATCTTTTCGCAGAGAGGTTAGAAAAATTGGATGAATTTAAACATGATAAGATCGAGGAGGTCTGCCGCGAATTAGCGGAAGAAAAAAATTTTAAAGCAGGTGATATTATCCATCCTACGCGCATGGCAATAAGCGGGAAAACCCGCGGTGCGGGACTTTTTGAGATGATGGAACTTTTGGGCAAGCAAAAAGTAATAGAACGGTTAAAAAAGGCCGCGGGGAACAGCTAGCTGTTTAACCGTGTCCTATTTTGACGGGACAGGAGGTTTTCTCCTGTCCGTTACTAGAATAATATAAAATTGTCTCTTCCCCCTTTGTCAAAGGGGGATAGAGGGGGGATTTAAAGGTAAAAAATAAATCAGCATCTATGCCGTATAATAACACTATGGAAAACAAAACAAATTTTATAAAAGAAATAATTGATAAAGATTTAGAACAGGGCAAAAATGAAAAGCGTGTACATACACGTTTCCCGCCCGAACCCAACGGATATCTTCATATTGGCCACGCGAAATCCATTTGTCTTAATTTTGGTATTGCGCAGGACTATAAAGGGCTTTGCAACTTAAGGTTTGATGACACAAACCCTGAAAAAGAAGAACAAGAATACGTAGAATCAATAAAGGAAGATGTTAAATGGCTCGGGTTTGCCTGGGCAGGTAGGGAATTCTATGCTTCAGATTATTTTGAAAGTCTTTATGAATATGCAGTTCAGCTTATAAAAATGGGTAAAGCTTATGTTTGTGATTTATCATCTGACGAGGTTAGAAAATATCGCGGCACTTTAACTGAGCCTGGTAAAAACAGCCCTTATAGAGGCAGGACAATTCAAGAAAATCTGGATTTATTCAGTCGCATGAAGTCTGGTGAGTTTGAAGAAGGGGCACGGTTTCTGCGCGCGAAAATTGATATGGCTTCGACAAATTTGATAATGCGTGACCCCGCGCTTTATCGCATAAGAAAAGAATCTCATCATAGAACAGGCGATAAATGGTGTATTTATCCTATGTATGATTTCGCGCATCCTTTATCAGACTCAATAGAAGGAATAACTCATTCTATATGCACTTTAGAATTTGAGAACAACAGGCCTTTATATGATTGGATATTGGGCGAGTTGAGAATACATCATCCCCAGCAAATAGAGTTTGCTAGGTTAAATCTGAGTAACACTGTGTTAAGTAAACGTAAACTTTTAGAGCTTGTTCAGGAAAAATTTGTTTGGGGCTGGGACGATCCTCGTATGCCGACATTGTCTGGATTAAGACGAAGAGGGTATACGCCTGAGTCTATAAGAAATTTTTGTAAAGAAATAGGTATTGCCAAGTTTAACAGCATTGTTGACTTAGTAGTTCTGGAAAACAGTCTAAGACAGGAATTGAACAAAAGAGCTATGCGGGTTATGGCAGTAGTACGTCCTTTGCGGGTAGTAATCACAAATTATCCTGAAAATCAGGCTGAAGAATTAACTGCCATTAATAATCCGGAAGACGAAAGTTTTGGAACGAGAAAAGTTCCTTTTAGCCGGGAAATATATATAGAGAAAGATGATTTTCAGGAAAATCCTCATAAAAAATTTTTTCGGCTTGCTCCCGGAAGAGAAGTCAGGCTTAGATACGCGTATTTTATTACCTGTACAGATGTTATTAAAGATACAAAAACAGGAGAAATTATTGAATTAAGGTGTACTTATGATCCAGATACTAAAGGGGGAGACGCTCCGGACGGTCGAAAAGTAAAAGGTACCATACATTGGGTTTCAGCTAAGCACGCGGTAAAAACAGAAGTAAGGTTATTTGATAATCTCTTTACAAAGCGCGATCCAAATGACACAGAAGAAGGAAAAACCTATAAGGATTATATCAATCCTGATTCATTAGAAATTTTACCCGAATGTTATCTAGAACCAAGTTTAAAAAATGCCTTAATGGAGACGCGCTACCAATTTGAACGGTTGGGTTATTTTTGTTTGGATGCTATTGATTCAAAGAAAGATAAACTTGTTTTTAATCGAATAGTTTCACTTCGAGATACCTGGAAAAAGATTGTGAAAAAATAATATAAATGTAAAAAGTTATATTATTATACTTTCGTTGTTAGATTAAAACCTTGACTAAGTTGCCATCAAATAAAAAAGATTACATGCCAGAACCCCTGGGGATCAAAAAAACGAGCCCCAGAGGTTCTTTACTATTTAACCTCGCCTAGCTTTACACATAACTCATTGCAATATAATGAGTTACAGCTAAGAATCTAGACATTGTTGTCATTGACTTAGCTCTTGATCTGATATAAAATGTATAATTATGCCCTCGGTTAAAGCAATAAAAGTTATATTATCAATACTATTACTATTCTCGTGTTCAAATATAGATTTGATAGCGGAAGAAAAGAATTTTATTTCTTGTTTAGTTCCTACCTTAAATACAAATCCTATTCAAGAACTGTCTTTCAAGATAAAAGATGTTAACATACCGGATATTAATGATTATAGCAAAATTTTTCAAAACAAATGGGTTTTTCTTGAAATAAGTTTTATTATAGCCAAAAACCTAAAAAATGCTATTTCCAAACATACTGTTATTAGTGATATTAATAATCATCTGAGAAAACATTCAAATCAAACCAGTAATATTTCTAAAATTTTATTAAACGGACTGGATTTTAAGGAAATAGAAGAAATACGAGATAATGAAGAAATAATTGGGTTTAGTTTACCTGTCATTAAACATGGAGAAGTGTTATGCAGAATAGAGTATTCGATAAAAGGCGATAAGTTAAATGATACTGTGCTTTCTTTGAGTGATGGAACCCAAATATATGTAAGATGTGTTGAAAACAGTGAAATTTTTTGGAGAGGTATTCCAAGAAAAGAGATAAAAACTATTTTGTATCCTTCTTTTGGACAAGACACCAGATTCTTAAGAGATATATTGTGGGAATTTCCGTATGTCGAAGAAGTGCATCTTGTTGATGACAGTTCACAATTAGGGTATTCTCCGGAAGTTATTATAGATAGACTGCACACCCAGTTTTTAGGAGGAGAATTTTTTCCATTAGCGAAATTTATTTGTGTAGAACATTATTTTAACGATAGAGAAAAAAAAGATATTTTAGTTATGGTTTTGGAACATAAAGAAACATATACAAAAATAAAAATATTTTTACATAAATATAACTTTTTCCATATGGATAAAATAAATGGACTTGAACACGGCGCGGATCTTTGTCTAAACAAAATGCCTGGGTTTGCCGGGGAACACACAACGAAACACAATGTTAACTGGTTTAAACAGATTTATAAATTTACAAAACAAGGAAAATATGTTTATGCGACGCATTCGGTTCTCCCCATAGATCCGGTTATAAGAAAAAACCTTAAACAAATTCGATGCGGTGATGAAGTTCTTTCACATGAATATATAGGAGAAGACAAAAAAGAAGTGCCTGGAATAATGTTTGCCCAAGATGTCAGCCAAAACAATTTTGTAACGTATAAAAAAGAAGATAAAAAAAACAAAGAAACCGAAAAACCTGTTCAGACAAAAGGCTCTGTCAAAAAAGAAGATTCTGTGGCGTTTCAAAAAACGTCTGGCACTAAAAAGATTGCAATTACAGGAATATCAGGCGAATTGGGGCGTTCTTTTTCAAGGCTTTTATTTGAACGCGGACATATTTTAACTGCTTTGATCCGAGATAATTCACAATATAAATTAAGAGACATATTTAATGATGATGAGATTGAGAAAGTAAAGATTGAACAAGGAGATTTATTTTCGATAGACAAACTAAAAACAATGATTTTAGAAAATAATGTGTTTTATCATTTTGCGGGAATTGTTGGCAGAGAGGTTGACAAACCAGACGAAGAAATATTGGCAACAAATAGTTTTTTAATTGGTATTATAGATAAACTGATGAAAGAATCGAAAAGAGAAGATAGGGTTCGTTTTATTCATGCTTCGACATATGTTGTAGAAAATATATCTAACCGTGAGGATGTGAAACTTTGGATAGAAAACGCTGTTAATGAATTTGATAAGTTCATAAAAGATAAAAAAATCGAGGGTAATATTAGGGATGAGTTAGTAGCATTCTCATCAAAATTTCTGAAAAAATTTCAAATCCCAAAAGGGATAAATACCTATACAATATCAAAACTATTAGGGGAGACTTTTGCTTTTAGGATGAAAAATTCTGTTAATTGCAGATTGGGAAATGTTTATGGGCCGGGATGTGACAGGCATAACAGGGTTCATAAAATGATTCTAAACAGATCAAGAGGAGGGAAGAACAAAATCCCAGTAGAATCAAGAGATTACATATATATAGGAGATGTTGCGAAAGTATTAGCATTATTAGCAGATGAACTGAATCCGCCTGTAGGTTTTAATCTTGTAACCGGGAAGTTAGTCCCTTTGGAAGAAGTTATTTCAGAGTTTAAAAGATTAACACCATTAGATGAAGGTAACTTTATTTCTACGGGGCCCAGAAAGGAGGCACCTTTACTCAATAACGAATTTGCAAAGCAATTATTGGGCCGGGATTTTGTGCATTTTTCAGATGGTTTGCTTTCAACTCTTAATTTTTATAAAAACGAATATGAATTACAACGAAAACAAGAAGGGGCCAAAGGGGCTTCCAGAAATCATAAAGGAAAAATAGAATATACTGGTGATATTGATCGTGAAGTCGAGGAGCGTTTTCCAAGCAGTATGAAAAGCGTGTTTAAAGTTCCGCAAGGGCCGGACGAAAGAAAACTTCACACAGAAGGCCCGGAACTAAAACATCATTTACAGGCAATGTGGAACGCGTTAGAAGATATTGATTCATATTCAGATGTTTTGCCCGAAGACTATATTAGTTTAATGAAAAAAGAAAAAGATTTTTTTAAAGATTTTATTCTAAACCATGATATTGGGAAATCACGTGTCGCGCCTGGCAAAGGTAAAGAGAGCATAAATGCGGCTAGCGTTTCTTCTAGTGGCGTTTTTTATTATCCGAGGCATGAAAAAGAATCCATAAAAATATTAGAAGAAAAAAACATAACATTCAGAAGCAATAATTTTGAACTACTAAAGAAAATAATAAGGCTACACGTTTTTATAAAAGATTTATATGAGATAAATGGCGAAAAACAGATTTGCGATTACCTCTTTAATAAAGGTATAACACGTGAAGAATACAAAATTCTTATTTGCGCGATTTTTTTGGATTTAGCGGGCAGATGGAGAGCCTGTGACAAGGAATGGTTTCAAAAGGATATGGAACGCATAAAAAAAATAGTTACTATTGAAAAAGGACAAAGAAAAAGAGAAGAATTAGAAAAAAGATTTAGTGTTATGTTTGCCGATACTATTAAAAAAATAAAGGCGCGAATAACGGAGAGAGACAAAACAAACCAGAATTTCATGGTATTTTTAGGTACAGATTGGATAGAAGGTTATGACCATGGTATGACGCAATATATGGCAATAAACCCGCTTATCAGCGCGGTACGAAATTATTGTTCAAAAAATGGTATAGAGTTTTTTACTGCCAAAGATGACGATCTGTTTGATCTTGTGCGGTGGGAAAGAAAAAATGAAAAGATATTGGTTTTAGCAAAAGAAGATACAATCAAAAACGCGCCAGTACATTTAAGAAAAGACAAAAACGCGTATCTTGCCGGTGTTAGAAATATAATTACAAATCCGGAAAGTTATAACCGTCTTATAGAAATGTTAAACTTACTGGCACTTCTTGCGCTTGATCCGGAATACGTGCCGTATGAATCAAATGTGTTTTTAGATTTATCTATTGATTACAAAGAAACAGGGTATTACATATTTATTCATAAAGCTGTTCCAATGGATTTTGAAGAATTTCAGCCGATTTATTATGCCCAAAAATGCGCGTAATTGGTGTGAAAAATATATGTGTTGGTGTTGATAATATACCTATTGTGGACGTGTGCGGACGTCATCTTGAGCGAGGGCTTTGTCTGAGCCGAAAGATCTGGATGCCAAACCGAATGGTTTGAAAAGTTCTTTAAAAATAGGAATATTATAGTATAATATTTTTTGCAAACCTTATATAACCGCGCTGGGATGTGGTGTAATTGGTAACACAGATGACTCTGGATCATCCGTTTCTGGTTCGAGTCCAGGCATCCCAGCCATAAAATCTTTGCAAGATTTTCTGGAACCCCGCTCTAAAAAGAGTGGGGTTTTTTGTCTTTTCCTTGATTTGCGAAAGAAAATAAATTTTCTTTCGAAATCTCGTCAAATCCAACTGTGATCCTGGGATCCTGCGTCTTTCGCACAATTGCTCAAGGCTTGTTTTCCAGGCATCCCAGCCAAATAAAAAGGCCGTCTTTGACGGCCTTTTTATTTGGCTGGGTAACTGAACGAAGGGGTATAAGCTCTAATTATGAGCCCCGAGTCTGACCGAATGCCAAAGGCAAGAGGGAATGCAGGAGAGGGCGTAAAGCAATGCGACGGACAGGAGCATTGTAGCCCGAAACTGCCAGGCATCCGCCTTAGCCGATGTAATTTTATATTGTCGGCCTGCGGTGTATTTTTTAATAAAAGTTTGAACATGTGAAAAGACAAAATACGTAAACGCGTAAATGTAGACGCGTAAATGTGTCTTGACACAAGCACACAAGTAGGGTATACTCACAAGTAGGAGGGCAGAATAATGACTAATGAAACAAAAAAAAGAGAAAGAATGAGTATTGATGTTGTTCCGGAAGAACACAAACAAATCAAAATATTCGCGGCTATTCATGGTGAAACAATACGCGAATATGTGATGGAGAGTGTGCGCGAACGTTTAAAGCGGGAAAGAGAAGATACACAGCTAATTGCAATGGCAACGAAAATAAATCAATCATTAAAGGAGGTTTGGGACAACGAAAAGGATGCAGAATATGACAAAATATAAATGTAAAGATGTTGTTCTTGTTGATGTAGTGTTTTCAGACGGATCAGGCATAAAAAAAAGACCTGCACTTGTACTAAGCAGTAATGAGTATCACAAAAGTCGGCGAGAGGTAATAATTGCTGCAGTTACAAGCAATGTCCATCGAGTTTTATGCGGAGATACAAAAATTAAGAAATGGAAAGAAGCAGGACTTCTCGTTCCTTCTTTGGTTACGGGAATAATTCAAACCATAACAGGAAAGCTAATTAATCGGAAGTTAGGAATATTGGAAGAGGAAGATTTTCAAAAAGTACAGAAAAGTCTTAAGAGAGCTGTAGAACTTTAAAACAATAAATCGCCTCCAAAAAACTTTTAGTTTTTGGTGGTGATTCTGGTGGTGGAATGGTTGTTTTGTGCTTAAAAGCGTGTGTTTCCAGGCATCCCAGCCATAAAATTTCTGCGAAATTTTATGGAAAACAGAAACCGATGGTTTCTGTTTTTTTGTAATTTCCTCAATTTTTTAAACGGAAATTATTTCGTTTAAAAAACATCGTCAATTACAACTGAGGTCCTGGGATCCTGCGCCTTTCGCACAATTGCTCAAGGCTTGTTTTCCAGGCATCCCAGCCATACATTTTTAAGCACAACTCATTTTTACACTTGGGTTGTGCTTTTTCTTTGCGCAGGAAGATTTGTGAAATTTGTAATTGACATTTTCAATTTTCATGGTATCATTGTGGTATGATTGAACGCGCCTATTATA
>JBDRBG010000103.1:0-37036 GCA_043823005.1 Candidatus Omnitrophota bacterium | reverse complement strand
GATCTTGTTAAGTTCCCTTAGAATTTCTTTAGCATCGCCTATTACCGGAATATCAACACGCACATTTTTACTAACACTTGCCGGATCTATGTCTACATGTATAACTGTCGCGTTCGGAGCAAAAGCATCTATCCTTCCGGTCACTCTGTCATCAAACCTGGCTCCGATAGCTATTATTAGATCAGAATCCTGCACAGCATGATTAGCATATCCTGTACCATGCATACCCAGCATACCAAGATTGAGATCATCTGTCTGCGGAAAAGCTCCGAGTCCCATTAAAGTCGTAGTTACCGGAATATTTGCTTTTCTGGCCAGTTTAGTAAGTTCTTTGTCTGCACCGGACAAAATAATGCCGCCGCCCGCATATATTACAGGTTTTTTACTCCCTGCAATTGCTTTAGCTATTTTTTTAATCTGTCCCATATGCCCTTTATACGTCGGGTTATATCCCAAGAGCTCGACTTTGCGAGGATACTTAAAATCAGTTTTTTCTACCTGAATATTTACAGGAAGGTCTATTAGCACCGGACCGGGCCGGCCCGTACGAGCGATATGAAACGCCTCTTTAACTATTCTTGCCAGATCTTTAACATCTTCAACAAGATAATTGTGTTTGGTAATAGGCCTTGTTATGCCCACCATATCCGCTTCCTGAAAAGCGTCATTACCTATAAGCGAAAGTTTCACCTGTCCGGTAATAGCTACTAACGGTATAGAATCCATGTTTGCCGTAGCTATTCCTGTAACAAGATTAGTCGCTCCGGGACCTGAAGTAGCAATACATACTCCTACCTCACCGGTCGCACGCGCGTATCCGTCTGCCGCGTGCACTGCGCCCTGTTCATGACGCGTCAAATGAAAGTTTATGCTCTTTTGCCCATAAAAAGTATCTGTTAAGGGTATAATAGTCCCGCCCGGATACCCGAACACATGTTTCACGCCTTCTTCTTTCATGCTTTCAATTAATATCTGAGCTCCTGTAAGCTTTGCCATATTGGTTTCCTTTTTTTAGATTTATATTTTATTGTCTATATAATAGAAAATAATATTATATACTATAGAGCGCAACAAGCCCTTTGTTCAAAAATATGTGTATCAGTATAACATAACGGAACTTATTGTCAAGATTATAGTTAGCAGGTTTTAACCATGGTTATTATGGATATCCCTAAAAGGGACACCCCTGGGATTGATTCTGGGACAGGTGTGGGATCAATTTCAGAACCGTCCCCATTATGGTTTATTTCAGAACCGTCCCCATTATGGTTTTTGGGCTTGTATATAAGCTTTTACAGCCTGTTTTGAAGTATACCAGTTCCTTCCATATTTAACTGCTTCTAATTTACCTCTTCTGGCTAACAAACTTAAATATTCCTGGCTGTAAGGTGTATGTTTATAAATTTCCCGTATAGGCAAATATTTAGTGTCTGGTTTCTGTTTATTTGCCGGTTTAAGCATTTCAAGCCACATAGTTAATGATCTTTCAATTGATCTGGCAATAAAATAAAAAAAATCTTCTAAATCTCCTTTATGGCCTTTTTCTAAACAATCATAATATTTTTTTCTGTCTACCTTTAAAATAACTGCCGGAGGAAAACCATATTTCATAAGGATCAAATTCATTAAAAGTCTTGCTGTTCTGCCGTTCCCGTCTATAAAGGGATGTATATCAACTAATTTGAAATGTGCTTCAGCGGCATATTCAATAATGTTTTTCTTTCTATTCTTACCGCTTAACCATTTACCAAAATCAGACATTAACGCGGGCACTTCAATCGCCTCGGGAAATACATGTTTTGCCCCGGATATAAAAACTTTTACATCCCTGTATTTTCCGGCTTGCTCATCGTCGATTTTGCTTAATATCAATGAATGAATCTGTCTTATTGCATGACAGTTTATCTTAGAATTTTTATTAACCAGGATTTCCACGAATTCAATCGCTTGTTTGTGGTTTATGGTCTCAAAATGTTCTTTTAATGACTTCCCGCTTATAGTCAACCCGTCTTCTAACACCAGTCTGGTTTCTTTTAAGGTAAGCGAATTACCCTCTATAGCATCCGAGTTATAAGTCCATTCAATTATTATTTGTTCGCGCAGATTCCGTAAAGCACCTTTTGAAAAAGGCCGCAATTTGTCCAACTCGTTCTTCTTCTTTATTATCCTGTCATTTAACACTTTATTTATCGTCATTTGACTCCTCCTTCATGTCATATCGGATACACCAAAATTATACACTATCCGATACGATATGGCAAGACTGTTTTGTGAATTCCTCTCTGATCCGAGCCCTGCTTCCGGCACACAAGTCCGCATCTTACGCGAAACTGATAAGGCTATATTGGTAGATACCGGCATGAAAACCTGGATTTCTAAGTCGCGGATAAGCAGAATTCCCCTGAATTCCCTGGAGGCGTTTTAAATTGTTATTAGCTTTCTATGTAACCCTAAGTTCTTAAATCTTATTTTTGACGCTATGTCACTAATATTAAAATCGTTTGATAGATCAAGGGTAATCTTACATAAGACAGCTTCATTTGTTTTATACTTTTTTTTGTCTATCTTTTCATATAATTCAAATGCTCGTTTTTCAAATATTTCTGCTGGCATTAAAATAGCTGACGCCAAATACTTGGCATTTCTATCCATGCGCCAGTATTCGTTTGCAGTTATGCGATCGTATATATTTAGATGTTCTTCTAGATTGTTACAATCAGCATATATTATGCGATGAATTGTATAATGGGCTACTTCTTCGGCTAGAGTAAATCTATATTTTCTTTCTTTACAATCCATAAGGTAGGCATCAACATAAATAACCTTATTTTTTGTAACAAAAGCTTCAATGCAATGATTTTCAACTAAAGAACCTCTTGCTTCAATAGTCCACCCTAAACATTTCTCTATTATGTAATCAATGTCTACTTCTAATGTTTTTGTCTTATGATAGGTGTCTGTAAAGGTTTTTGCGATTTGTTCTAAGGTTGGTATGTCATAGAATTTGATATCTAGTTTTTTCATATCACATTTTTTTAATATCTTCAATAAGTTTTTTTATTTGAGCCTTAGATAATTTTTTGTTAGCTACAGTTCGCAACATTACGGGGGCTAACTCTTGATCGTTTATAAAGTCTGCAATATCAACAGGAACTCTATCCGGTGTATTTGCGGCTAGATCAAGAAAGTTATTCCATTCCTTTGAATTCTTTTTTAATTCTAATTTCTTTGCAATTTTCAAAAGAACCTCTTTTTCTCTAGGGGGATTAATTCTTCCTGTTTCTAAATGACTCAAATTTGAAGGCAACCATCCAATCTCTTTTGCAAAAGATCTTAACCCATAACCTTTCTTTAGTCGTAGCCTCTTGATGTATTGTCCAAAAGATACTTTGACCATGATTTCACACCCCTTTTTTTATGCATATTAAATAGACTGGTGTAAACACCTTACAACACCTTAACCTTAAGTATACACAAATGGAGTGGAAAAGTCCAGCGATAATAACATACTTTTTGTGCTTTACTTAAAGTTATGAGAACCCAATACTCAATTACCTTAAAATATAACCATCCCCTCTTCCCTGCTACTGTCTTCTCAAATCCGCTAATGCTTTCTCCAATGTCCGTTCCGCAATATGAAACCTCTGCATGATCTCTTTCTGCGGTATCGAATCTAAATCCTTGCCCTCTTTCTCTAAAAGCGCATTTACCAGGAGCAGAAATTTAAGCCGTTGCGGAATCTCTTTATCATGCGAATCAACAATATTTGTCTCTATCGTAAAACTCTTTCCCGCCACGGGTAAGATGGTTATGTACGCGTCACTTGCGTGATAAAACTCTACTTCTATAAGATTATATCTATCCTTCAGCGTCCGCAATGCCCTTATTACCTGACGCCTTAATGATTCGTCATCCCAGGACACCGGCAGTCTCAACCCCAACGCTGTATCTTCTAAGTTTAGGAAAAATTCATTTTTCTTTAATTTCTGGCTATATGCAAGCAGTATCAGGTAAAGATCCATTGCCCTGCGGTCACTCGCCTTAAGCATCCCCGGAAAATACTTCTCATCCTCAAGTAAAGCCTTTTTCACCTCTACCTTATCAGTAATACTGTCGACGTAAAGAGGCTTTCTTTCTTTTTCACCGACCTCTTCTTTTTCTCTCTGTTGGCGGTAAATCCTCTCCAGCCTTGCGATTTTCTCCTTCGCTAGGTCAGGTGAATCAATCAGCGTCGCCGACTCAAAATTATTCCTAAGCGCGACAACACTCCAATTCATGCTTCCCTCAACAACGAAACGACTGTCCACAATAACAACCTTATCGTGCAGCTTACGTCCATGCGGAATAAAATACAACTCACATCCCGCTTCCTTCAGCCTTTTAAATTCATCTTTTCCTACAAGCTCTTCATAACTCACATCCGGAAACTTTGTATTCAAATAAATCCTTACCTGCACGCCCCGATCTTCGGCCTCAACTAAATCATTCAACAATAGCTTAACCGGATTATTCACATCTAACTGTGTACTGATATGATACATCCCAATAACAACCGACTCCTCCGCATTATCAATCAACTCAATAACAGCCTTTTCATATTCCCGATCTGATATATCGTTCACCTTTGCCGAATAAATTTCCTCGGAAAAACAAAAACCCCCACCGATTAAGGTAAGGGTGACTACAAAAACGACTATCACAATTTTAGATTTCACCCTATATCTCCATTCTTTCTCATATCATTGCGAGAAGCAAACTTCTTTGTCATTGCGAGAAGCAAACTTTTTTGTCATTGCGAGAAGCGCAGCGACGCGGCAATCCCAACATTTAAAATACAACCGTCCCCTTTTGTCCCTACCCCGGCAAAGCATATCCGTAAAGTTCTTAGTTGAGACTTGACCCCTTTTTTACCCCCTGCTTATAAATCCTGGGAACACGGTCTTTTATGGAAGAAAGAATCTCGTAGGGGATAGTTCCGGCGAGTTTTGCGACTTTTTCAATCGGGATTTCTGCTCCCTGTTGCGTGCCTATAAGCACTACTTCATCGCCTACTTTAACGTCTTCTATATGGCCGACATCCAATAGCGTCTGGTCCATTGTGACCATGCCTACTACTTTGACGTATTGGCCTCGCAAAAGAGCTTCTGCTTTATTGGAAAGTATCCTGCCGTATCCATCAGCATAGCCGATAGGTATAGTAGCTATTTTGGTATGTTTCTGAGTAATATACGTCCTTCCGTAACTTATTGATCTTCCGGGAGGAGTGTCTTTTAAATAAACGATCCTAGTCTTTAACTGCATTACAGGCCTTATCTTGAATTTTTCGCGAAAAGCTTCTTTTGGATAAACCCCGTACAGTAAAATGCCCGTCCTAACAAGATTAAGGTGTGATCTTTTCCAATCTACTACTGCAATACTGTTGGCCGCATGTTTATATTTTAAATTTATCCCTAATTTTTCTGTTTCATCTAATATTTTTTCCAGATAATCTATCTGCAAATTCGTCACCATTTTATCCCTGGAAGCCGAGGAAAAATGAGTGTATATACCTTCTATTTCTATCTCTTTTTTTGAATAAACCTGTTTAATAAAATCCAGAGCACTTTCGTGCCAAATACCAATACGGCCCATACCTGTATCGATCTTTATATGCACCCTGGGGTTTTGACCTTTAGTCTTAGCAATATCAACCAGTATCTGCAATAATTCTGTATTGCATAATGTAAGAGTGATATTTCTTTTAACCGCGACCCGAGCCTCCTCTTCAAGAACAGACCCTAATACAAGTATAGGCTGATCAATACCTGAATCCCTTAAACAAACAGCTTCATCAACAGTCGCGACACCAAGATAATCGACATTCTGCGAAGTGAGTTCGCGGCTTATTTGACACAACCCGTGTCCATAAGCATTTGCTTTGACAACAGCCATTATTTTTACGTCTTCAGAAATAAATGCGCGCATCTTGTCCAGATTATATCTAACAGCATCTAAATCTATCTCAGCCCATGTGGGCCTGTATGTAGTGTTCATTTTATTTATACCGAAATTTTTTCCTTTATCCTTTTCACTCGTTAGAGCGGACACTTAGGTCCGCCCCTACATCTTTTATTTCTATCAGGGCGAAAAATCTTTCGCCCCTACAAACGACAAACGACGAACGACAAACGACAAACGACTAACGACGAACGACTAACGACTAACGACTAATCACATTACACTCTTTCGCGTGCAAATATAACGGGGTCAGATCTCTTATATCATCTCCGCCGGAAACAAGAGATCTTTTTAATCCTATACGGCCTATTTCAACAGCCCTGGGATACCAGTCAATATTTTCGTTATATTCAGAAAAAGAACTTGCGTCTAATTTATCCTTGTACACAGATACTGCGTCACCAAAAAACAATACTTTATTCTTAAGCTCGGACATAAGTTCATCTATTGCAAGCAAAAGATAGCCTGTTTGTTTCACAAAACCTTGCTGGGAGTTTTTATATATACATGTATATATTTTTCCCTTCCGGGCATCAAGCAAAGGCGCGGCATATTCGACTTTTTCGTCCACATTCCTAACCATGGCATCCATTGTAGGAACGCCTTTTATTTTATTGTTCAACACTATGCCCATTCCTTTAGCCGCGGCAATAGCAATACGCAGACCCGTAAAAGAACCGGGCCCTGTGCCCACACATATAAGATCAATATCCGGAATGTGCCACCCTGTGTCATCCAGCATATTTTTCATTGTCGGTATAAGCATTTTGTTGTGCTGTATGCCGACATCCTTATGAAACTCGGATATTACTACATCATCATCCAGTAAGGCTATGCTTAAAAATCTTGTTGATGTATCAAACGCTAATATCTTCATATTGTAAAATCCTGTCTTGCGTTTATGTTTTATTCTAAAAAATTTGAGATTTTTTTGAGATTGCCGCGGCACTCGTCTCCCTCGTGCCTCGCAATGACGGATTAGTCTGTCATTGCGAGCTCCGAGCCATGCGAGGAGCGCGGCAATCTAACCTTTTCCTTTATCCCATTCAGGGCGGGTCATGCCCCGCCCCTGCAACTTTTATTTTTATCAAGGCGAAAAATTTTTCGACCCTACTAACTACTAACGACCAACGACTAACGACTGTTTAACTCTTCAATAACTTCCTCAAACTTTTCCCCAAAAGCTTTGAAATAAAACTTCCTTTCCGAATCATCTCCATATTCTATTCTAACCTCCAGATATTCTTCAGGCAGAATATCCCGGACTTTATCCGCCCATTCAACCACCGTAATTCCCCGGCCGTAAAAATATTTTTCATAATCCAGAGTATCGCAAAAACTTTGCCCTCCGAGCCTGTACACATCAAAATGATACAGGTCTTTTTCTCCTTTGTACTCTTTAACTATCACAAAAGACGGACTGTTCACATAAGAATATTCCGCTATTCCCAGGCCTTTTGCCAGTCCTTTTACAAACATTGTTTTACCTGTCCCTAAGTCGCCTATTAAAGCAACAAAACTGCCTTTATTAAGCTTTTTAGCAAGAGACGCGGCTATTTCTATAGTCTCTTCAGGAGAATATGTTGTTATTGTTTTCACATTCTTCATTTTCTTGTCTTACATTTTTTGAGATTGCTTCGGCACTCGTTACCCTCGCACCTCGCAATGACGGAAAAAGTTCACCGTCAGCCTAAATGATCAAAACCTTTCATTTCTAGCCGGCTGACATGCCCTTCTTTTCCAACAAGTTTTATCCCCTCTTTTTTTTCTGTTATTTCACCAATAACAAAATACAGCGTCTTGTTTCCTGCTTTTCCCATATTTTTAAATAATTTTTTCGCGTCTTTAACTGCCATAGTAAATAACAATTCAAAACTTTCTCCGTAATAAAGAGCGTCTTCCAGGCTAAGACCTTTTGAAAGAGGCACTGTTTCGCTATAAACATTTGCCCCGACTCCGGACTCCTGACATATACGTCCCAAATCCGGCGCAATACCGTCAGAAACATCTATCATTGATCTAACCGGATATTTTCGCGTAAGATATCTCGCTTCTTTCAGCCGGGGGACAAAACTAAGATGTTCTTTTTTTCCGTTCCGAACAGGTCCTGTTACAATTACAAGATCCCCTTTTTTTGCTCCGGAACGTTTTGCAAGGTTCTTTTTTTCAACAAGACCCATTATTGAAACGCTTATTACAAATTTGTCCGAAGCATTAGTATCTCCGCCCAGAACAGTTATTTTATAATCCTTACAGATTTTAAATATCCCTTTATAAATATCATGTATTTGAGTTTCTTTCATATTTGCAGGAACACCTATATTAATAGTAATATATTTAGGCACTCCTCCCATAGCGGCAATGTCACTTATGTTTACGCTAACAGCTTTATATCCTATCTTTTCATAAGGCGTTCCTTTTAAAATAAAATGCGTATCTTCAACCAGCATATCCGAAGCCCATAAAAGATAATGCGTATTACTATATTCAATAACAGCGCAATCATCGCCAATACCGAGTTTCACGCCTTTTGGCAAACTACCCGCGCGTTTTCGTATTTTGTTTATAAATTTCATCTCTTCCATGGTTCTTCTTTTTTTGTCTTTCTGAATAAACAATAAACATAAAAATAAGGGGACTGGTACCAGCAAGAGACTATTCTCCTGCAGGGGTACCTGTCCCCATCTGGAGACAAGTGGTTTTCCTTCTGGATTTTTTATTTCGGGCGGGCGCAAGACCCGCCCCTACAATTTTTATTTTTATTCGGATTGCCACAGCGCTCGTTTCCCTCGGCCTTTCGCAATGACGAAACAAATTCGGGCGGACGCAAGGGCCTCCCCTACATTCTTTATTCTTCCCAGTGCGAAAAATCTTTCGCCCCTACCGACTAACAACCAACGACTAACGACTATTTTTTACCACTTTCGCCACCCTTACTTTATCCGGTTTACGAATAATGCCTTTTTCAGTAATTATTGCTGTTATTAGTTCGCGAGGAGTAACATCAAAAGCAGGATTAACAACATCCACTTTTCTGACAGTGATATAACAATCTTTTATTTTCCTTACTTCTTCAGCGGATCTTTCTTCTATCGGAATATATTTTCCGGTGGGAATCGAAAGATCAAAGGTTGAAACCGGCGCGGCAACATAAAACGGAATCTTATGATAAGCCGCCAAAACAGCAACATTATATGTGCCTATTTTATTAGCAGTATCACCGTTAGCTGATATCCTGTCCGCGCCTACGACAACAGCTGTTATCTCTCCCTTTGCCATCAATGATGCCGCCATATTATCACAAATAAGAGTAGTCGGGATACCTTCTGATACCAGTTCCCATACAGTCAACCTCGCGCCTTGAAGTACAGGCCGCGTTTCATCCGCATATACCCTTGTTATTTTCTTCCTGGCGGAAAAGATCACCCCAAGAGCCGTGCCATATCCGGCTGTAGCCAGTCCTCCTGCGTTACAATGGGTAAGTATTCTCGCGCCGTTCTTTATCAACACTTTTCCGTTCTCTCCTATCAAATGACAGATCTTTTTATCATCTTCGCATATCGCATGAGCCTCTTCCAAAACAAGTTCTTTTAACCGGCTGACTGTTTCCCCTTTATTCTTGAGAACCAACTCAGACATCCGTTCCAGAGCCCAAAATAGATTCCTCGCAGTAGGTCGGGAACTTGCGAGATACTTTACAACTTGCTCCGTTTTTTTCTTAAATATCCCATAATTCCCGGATCTAGCATTCCGTACACCTAAATAAACGCCGTATCCGCCGCTCACACCTATTGCCGGGGCTCCTCTTATTTTCATTTTCCTTATAGCATCAAATATATCTTTAGCGGTTTCACAAGAAACATATACTTTTTTTGCGGGTAAAAGCCGTTGGTCTATAAGTTCGACCCTGTTATTTTTCCAGCGAATTGTATCGTATTTCATGTTTCTCCTTCCCCCCCATTTCTCGATTTCTATTCGGGCGGACGCAAGGGCCGCCCCTACCAACGACTAACGACTCTGCTATTCACTGTTTACCATCCACTAACGACTATTCACTATTTCACACCCCAATATAACGCATTAAAAAAACCAACCCGACCATACCGAGATTATGTATTATATGTACTGTTATCGGAGCGACCAGAGATCCTGTTTTTTCGTAAAGAAAGGCGAGTAAAAGTCCCAACGCCATTATAGGCGCAAATCCCGCTAAATGCGTATGCAATAATGAAAATATCGCCGCAGTAACAAACATCGACCCCAATATTCCTATCTTCTTCTTAAAGGCTCTATACATGAAACCCCTGAAAAATATTTCTTCCGCGATCGGACCGAAAATAGCCGCGAATATAGCTGAAATCCACAAAACAGAAGCCGCCTGTTCCTCAATAAACAGTTTTACTATAGTCTGTACCGGCGGCGTATAATTAAAAAACCGTGATATAAAAAATGTCGCCGCGGAAATCAAAATAAGAATCGGCACAAAAGCTATATATCCTGTAACCGCGTAAAAAATGTTTTTGAAAAACTTAGCTGAATTTAATCCAATTGTTTTTAAATCCTGTCCATATTTTTTTATTACAAAAAACAAAATAACACTTATACAAGCAATGTTCATAATTGCCGTATTAAAGATCATGCGGAAATTATTGTTTAAAAAAATATCCAAACGTTTTTCAAGAACACCTTCAAGAAGCATAAACAAATATGCCAGCGAAAGAAATATTAAAGTAACACGAAAAACATCCGCGACATTCCATCCGGGGGACTCCTGCGGCAGGCCTTTTATAACAAAAGGCTGTTTTCTTATCCTTGCCGTAACCAGTCCGATATCAAGAATTATTCCCGCGAATATAGTAAAAAATACGGCAAAATTAACAAGAGCTAAAAACATATAAAACTGAGGGTCTTCATTCGCAAGTTTCTCAAGTTTTTCCTGTCTTTCGCGAAAAGCATCTTCATCATAAAGCAGTATTTCCGCTGTACTTTTCCGCGCTTCTTCGGCATTAATATTTGATTGTTCATCCACCACTAACAACCGGTCTGCCAAAATCAAAAGATTTATCAAAAGAACAAATACTGCTAAAACAGTGTAAAGTTTGTTGTGTTTTATAATATCAAAAAGTTTTTTTCTCATGCGTCTAAATCCAGATTTATTGCTATTCGAGATTGCCGCGTCGCTGCGCTCCTCGCAAAGACGACATAGGCAAAAATCCTAATCTCTAAACCCAAAACTCTAAATAAATTACAAACTCAAAGCTACAAATCCAAAAAAATCCATCTCTTTCATAGTTTTACATTTTCAGTTTTGGTCTTTTGAGTTTATTTAGAGTTTTGGGTTTAGAATTTAGGGTTTAACTTTATCTTTTTCACTTTTTTCTTTTTCGGGCGGGCACAAGGCCCGCCCCTACTCTGGACTAACAACTAATTATCATCCCACAACATCAAGATGCCTTAACCTGAAATCAGCTCCTATTTCACCGACAATTTTGCGGCACGCGGAAACACCTTCTTCTCCCAGCATATCAAGACATGTCAGTTCTACTTTTATTCCGGTTTTCTTACACCCGCGCGCAAAATCAAGCATCGAAGAGTACGCGTCCTTACCAAAAGTCGAACAGCATATCCGGTCATATTCATCAGCGTCCCGAGCATTCAGGCTTATTGAGACCATATCAATAAATCCCTTTAATTCACCTGTAATATCCCTCTCATTAATAAGATTAGCCTGGCCGTTTGTAGTAAGTCGTACTTGTTTGCCCTTTTTTTTGGCAAAATCCGCTATTTTCTTTATGATATCTAAACGTATAGTCGATTCCCCGTATCCGCAAAAGACTATTTCTTTATATTTAGAAAGATCTCCGATAGCCCGGATTATTTCATCGAAAGACGGTTCAGTCTCAAGTCTAAGATTATGCCCTTTTACATAATCAGAATATTCTCTGGCGCAAAAAGTACATCTATTCGTGCATCTATTCGTTATATTCAAATAAAGAGAATCTCTTATAGGATAAGCTATTACGGCCTTTTCATCCAACCCCAGATTGAAAAGCTGATTCGCGTTATGCGTGGTTATTCTGGCGATATCAGCCCTGTCTAAAGAATAAATACCGGCATATACATCCAAAAGATATTTTACATACGCGGGCTCGTTACGCTTTCCTCTAAACGGTTCCGGCGTTATAAACGGCGAGTCTGTTTCCAAAAGTAGTTTGTCTTCCGGTACATTTTTGATTATATCTTTTGTTTTTTCTGCATTTTTGAAAGTAATATTTCCCGCAAAAGAAACATGAAGCCCTAGTGATAAAATCTCATTCAATAAATTAACATCCCCTGAAAAACAATGCATTACCCCTTTTATCCCTGCGCCGGATCTTGAATGTGATTCCTCTTTAAGAATAGATAAAAAATCTTTATCCGCGTTCCTGTTATGAAGAATAACCGCTAAATCCAGTTCCCTTGACACCTTTAAACATTCCTGGAAAACTTTTATCTGATTAGCTTTTTCTGAATAGTTTCTGTAGTAATCCAACCCTATCTCGCCTATTGCTGCGATTTTATTGTCTGAGGCGGCAAGCTGACGAAAAAAAGCAAGTTCTTTAGCGCTTATCTTATCTGCTTCATGCGGATGTATACCTGCGGCGGCAAATATCATGGAATACTTTTTTGACAGGGCTATTGCCTTTTCCGTACTTGCCACATCCGTACCCGGAATTATTATTCGCGCAACACCGGCTTCCCGCGCTCTTTCCAGCACATCTTGCCTGTCTTTATCGTATTTGTCAAAATCCAAATGACAATGTGTATCTACTAACCGCATAATTTATTTCTTTCTATATAAACTAGAGTTTGGAACCTTGAACGCGCCAACAGACGCTTAAAGACATGTCCAAGTATTTTGATTTTTATTCGCGATTGCCACGACGCTCGTTTGCCTCGCGTCTCGCAAAGACGGAACTTATTCGTTTGTTTCGCGTTGAAAATAACGTATTAAATTCGTCATTCAGGCTGTGTCATAACGTCTTTGCGAGCTCCGAGCCATGCGAGGAGCGCGGCAATCTCCTCATTCACCATTCACTAATTAAGATATTCTCGGAAATAACGGGTCTGCTTTAGCTACTTTTATGCCTGCCGGAAACCTGCGCCAATCGGGGTCGTTCCCCTTCCCATCATCGGTTAATTCAACCGCATCAATTTCTTCTTCAATTTTTCCGAAAAGACCAAGCTGTTCCCATATTTTTTGCGCTGTTTCCGGAATAAAAGGCGCCATACCAATAGCTGTTACACGCAGAACTTCTAATAAATCCGCTATAATAAGTTTTATTGCTTCAATATTTCCTTCTTTAAAATATTTCCAGGGCGCGGATTCTTCAATATATTTATTAGCTTTCCCGACAACATTTATCATTATTGCGTCAAGAGCTTCTTTTAAAAGAAGTTTATTGCTCAACATGTTCCGATTGACCTCGCGCAAAATACCGCAAATCTCTTTTTTCAGAGCATCACTGCGTGTCCTCTGATCCTCATCTCCGGAATCATCTAAAACAACAGGAGAGATCCCTTGAAAATATTTCTCCACCATAGTAAGCGTACGGTTTAAAAGATTTCCTAAATCATTCGCCAAATCACTGTTATATATCCCGACTAAAGAATCTTCACTAAAAGATCCGTCCTGCCCCAGACTTACTGTTTTCAAAAGAAAATATCTCAATGGGTCTATCCCGTACTTAGCCGTAAGAGTTACCGGATTAACCGCGTTTCCTTTTGACTTAGACATTTTTTCTTCTCCCATTTTCCACCACCCATGGGCAAATATGGTCTTGGGAAGTTCTAATCCCGCGCTTTTAAGCATTATAGGCCAATAAACCGCGTGATGACGCAGAATATCTTTAGCTATAACATGAAAATCAGCCGGCCAGAATTTATCGAATTTCTTACAGGCTTTCAGGCCTGAAGCATAATTTATAAGCGCGTCAAACCATACATAAACAACATAATCTTTGTCAAAAGGAAGTTCAACTCCCCATGACATTCTTTCTTTCGGACGTGATATACATAAATCGTTCAATTTTTCCCTTAAAAATCCCAAAACCTCATTTTTTCTGAAATCCGGCATCACAAATCCGGGATTGTTATTTATATAATCTATGAGCCAATCCTGATATTTGCTTGTCTTGAAAAAATAGTTTTTCTCTTTTATTTTTTCCACTTCGCGTCCGCAATCAGGACATACAGCGTTCTCCGCCTGCGTCTCGGTCCAGAAAGTTTCGCAGGGAGTACAATACCATCCATCATATTCACCCTGATAAATATCCCCGTTTTCTTTCATCAGGGTTAAGAATTCCTGTACTATTTTTTTATGGTCTTTATCCGTAGTACGTATGAAATAATCATATTTTATGCCGAGATCATCCCAGACTTTCTTAAAGTTCCCGGCTATATTATCGACAAATTCTTTTTCCCTGCCTTTTTCTAAGCCGGCTTTACGGCTCGCTTCTTCTATTTTTTTGCCGTGTTCATCAGTACCCGTAAGAAAAAAAACTTCATTTCCAATCATCCTGTGATAACGCGCCAGCGTATCCACGATAACCTGTGTATACGCATGCCCTATATGAGGATCCGCATTAACATAATATATAGGTGTCGTAACATAAAATTTTCCCATAATCTATTTTTTTTCCTCCGCTGATTTTTCAATTTCAAAATCCTTGATTTTACCCTCTCCAAGATCAACAGTAACCGTACGTTTTAAAGGGTTAATCCCTATTATCTTGCCTTTACCCTGATCTGTCTTTATCTCTTTACCGACTTTGGGCATAACCTTCATCATTTCCTCATAGTTCTTATGTTCATACCCCAGACAGCACATCAGTCTTCCGCAAAGCCCGGAGATCTTAGAAGGATTTAACGGAAGATTCTGAATTTTTGCCATTTTGATGGTAACAGGATTGAAATCCTTCAAAAAGGACATACAACAGAGTTTTCTTCCGCATGGGCCAAGCCCCCCCAGCATCCTGGCCTCATCCCTTACTCCTATCTGCCTCAATTCAATGCGCACCCTGAAAATACTGGCTAAATTCTTCACCAGCTCACGAAAATCCACACGGTTATCCGAAGTGAAATAAAATATTATTTTGGATCTGTCAAAAGAATATTCCGCGTCTACAAGCTTCATCGGCAATTTATGTTCTTTTATCTTTTTTTCACAAACATGCATTAAATCTTTATTTTTTGCCTTGTTTTTAGTTATCTGTTTCTCATCCCAGGGGTTTGCTTTTCGTATGATCTTCCGCAAAGGCGTATCCTTAGGCTGACTTATAGTCTTCGCGTTTACTCCAACAACCACACCATATTCAAGGCCCCTGTCTGCTTCAACGATTACCTTGTCGCCTCCCTCGAATTTCATGCCTCCGCTATGAAACATTTTCATTTCACCCGAACTTCTGAGCTGTACTTCTATCGTTTCATTAGCTGTCATCATTTATCTCCGTTCTATTTTTGACCATTAAGTCACTTGTTCGTATATCGTATGTCATATACACTTGCGCTATACAGTTCTTCCAGAATTTTTCACCTAACACCTAATGCCTTTATGACTTAACCACTACCCGTTTTGACTTGGGTTTTATGTAAAAGCCACACAGTGGGGACACGCCCTAGCCCTATAAGCATAAAAATAAGGGGACTGGTACCTGCATGGGCCTATTCTCCTACAGGGGTACCTGTCCCCATCTGGAGACAGGTTATCTCCTACAGACATGTCCCTGACTTTTATAACTATACCATCAACTACCAACTAAATAGTGTCTCTGTGTTCTCTGTGGTTTTTCTGGACACTATCCGCTAAACGCTAATTCAACAACTAACCAACGACTAACTCCCCCGGCAATACTTGTGCCGCGATTTTTGGATTAACATTTGATTCTAGCGCCCGTTTTATTTTTATCAACCGCTCGACTATCCTATAAATATCCTCTATCTTATATTCTTTCCAAATATCCGTAATACTATCAGAAAAAACACTCTTATCCAGAACCTGTTCCGGCATACCTTCTTTTTTCAATGCCATATCCCTTAACAATATTATTATCATCTCAATATCTTCTAAAAGTTCTTCCTTATTTTCAGTATCCCAATCCATTAAAAACGGGGTACTCTCCCCTGCAATAGTTTCAACAAGCCTGATTATTTCTTTTTTCCTTTCAAAGGTCTTTTGCTCGCGCATTTCCAGCGCTTTACCAGGAGATCCCTGTGAAATACGGGCCAAAAAATAAGCCTCTTTATCATTAATATCTTCAGAACACGCCAGAATGATTTCTTTTGCAGTATCAACAGGAAGATACCTAAAACGTATTTCAGTACATCTGGAAAGTACTGTCGCGAGCAATAATTCTTTTTTATTGGAAATAAGGATTATCACAGATTCGCCCGGCGGTTCTTCCATAAGTTTCAAAAGAGCGTTAGCGGCATTTACCGTCATCATATGCGCGTTTTCTATCACGCACACATTAAAAGGCGCTTCATAAGGCCTTAAACTTAAACGTTCTTTTGCCTCCCGGATCTTCTCGATCTTTATACTTTCGCCCTTATCCGGGTTTATCCATATAAGATCCGGATGTTCTCCTGCTTCTACCCTTCGGCAAACAGGACACACTCCGCAAGCTTGTTCATTATCTTTCTGACAGGAAGCTATAAGCTCCCGAATAAAAGCCCTGGCTGTCAAAGCCCGGCCCACTCCTTCCGGTCCGAAAAACAAATAACTCGCCGCTATCCTTCCGGAACCCAAAGTGTTTAATAAACATTTAACAGCGTTATTCTGTCCCTTTATGTCTTTCAATAAAATCATAGATCTCTTTCTTGACTAATCGGTAAATCCGGTCAATAGTATCATTTGCCTGTATTACTTTTATTGCGCAGGGAGATTTTTTAGCTAAATCCAAATATCCATGACGAACCTTTTCATGAAAAGATATACTTCTTTTTTCCATTCTGTCAGCTGACCGGCCGCTAGACGCGCGTTCTAACCCGGCCGCTGTATCTATATCCAATAACAAGACAAGATCCGGCGAAATCCCGTCTACTGAAAAATCATCTATCTTTAAGATTAAATCCATATCCATTCCCAGCCCATATCCCTGATACGCGAATGTAGCTGTATTAAATCTATCACAAACAACTATTTTGCCTTGTTCCAACCCGGGGGCTATTACTTCTTCTATATGCTGGGCCCGGTCTGCCTCAAAAAGTAAAAGTTCCGCTCTTTTGTCTATACGGATATTGTCTTTTTCTAAAAGAATATCTCTTAATTTATGTCCCAATTCCGTACCACCGGGTTCCGCGGTATGAATCACTTCATATCCGTCCGCCAAAAGATCCTTACATAAAAGAGCTGACTGCGTACTTTTTCCACTGCCTTCGGGTCCTTCAAAAGTTATAAAAAAACCCTGTTTTATTTTTTTCGCCATATCTGCCCCTCCGAAGTATCTTCTACTACAATACCCATTATTGTAAGTTCTTTACGCAATTTATCGGCAGAAGCATAATCCTTTTGTTTTCTCGCCTGTTCTCTAAGAGAAATCAGCTCTTCTATCTTTGAGATCAAAGCGTCATCCATCTCCGCGGCTTTTAAACTTAAGCCCATAATCTCCGCCATCAAAAGAACCATATCTTTTACGTTTTTTATCTTATGGATTTTTTGATCAGCATCCATAACTTCATCAGCAAGCCAATCATTCCCCAGTTTCACACATTCAAACATGACTGACATAGCCTGCGGAGTATTAAAATCATCGTTCATCGCCTGTTCAAATCCGGATTTATATTTTTTAATCTCAGGATCTTCGAACATTCGCGCGATTACAGCTGAATTGCCGGTTTCAATCTCCTCTTTCGAAAAGGTTTTCAAAAAACGATCTGCCTTATCTAAAAATATCATTATCCTTTCTTTCGAACGTTTCGCGTCTTTGACTTTTTCGTCGCTATAATCCATTGGACTGCGATAATGACTTGACCAGAAGATTATTTTCAAAAGATCCGGATCATTGTATTTTGCCAAAAAATCCAAAATCGTAATATAATTACCTAACGATTTTGACATCTTTTCACCCCGCGCAGTCAATAACCCGTTATGTATCCAATATCTGGCAAATGTCTTACCCGTAACCGCTTCTGCCTGAGCTATCTCATTTTCATGATGCGGAAAAATAAGGTCAAGTCCGCCGCCGTGAATATCAAATTGTTCTCCGAAAATATTCGTGCTCATCACTGAACATTCTATGTGCCATCCGGGACGGCCCTTGCCCCAGGGACTTTCCCACGAAGGTTCGTAAGGTTTCGCGCTCTTCCACAAAGCAAAATCTAAAGGATGTTTTTTTTTATCATCAAGGCCTATACGCACTCCGTGCATCATATCCTCAATCGCTCGTTTGGACAATTTTCCGTAATCCTTAAACTTTTCAATACTGAAATATACATCTCCGGCCCGCTCATACGCATATCCTTTATGAATCAATTTTTCTATAAACACAATCATCTGCGGAATATTATCAGTAGCTTTTGGTTCTATTGTCGGCGGAGTTATTCCTAATTTTTCCAGCTGAGAATGATAAACATCAAGGTACCTGGCGGCAACATCTTTTACTTTATCTTTCAGCGCTCCGCTAAACGCGTCTTTACCGTTTTCTTCTAATTCTGTCAGCGCTTTTTTTATTATCTTGTCATCAATATCCGTGACATTTCTTACAAAACAGACATCCATCCCCGAATAAGAAAAATACCTTCTTATTATCTCAAAAACATAAGCACTGCGAGCATGTCCTATATGCGGAACATCATAAACCGTCGGCCCGCAAACATACATATTGACTTTACCTTTTTTCAAAGGTTCAAACTCTTCTTTTTTTCTTGTAAGTGTATTGTATATATTCATAATACCTGATGCATTTGTAACTTAATCACTACCCGTTCCGGCTTGGGGTTCATGTAAAGACTACACAGTGGGGACACGCCTGTAAGGGCCAGACTTCATGTATATAACCTAGAGCCTGGAACCTAGAACGCGCCGACAGGCGCTTAAAGGGCATGTCCCCGACTTTTACTTTTATAACCACCAACGACAAACGACACCCGACTAACGACTATTAATCACCCTCATGCTTTGATTTTTTCTTATCCTCCTGATATTCCCCGATTTCACTCTCTATATGATCAATCTCGTGCTGTAATCTTTCGAGTGCCTGCTGAAGAGGATCCGGAAGCGAAGTATGATCAAGATTAATCCCTCCGGGAATACGTTTTCCCCGTTTTCTGGCAACACGTCCGGGCACACCAACAACCGTAGAATTATCCGGGATATCCCTTATTACGACGGCGTTCGCGCCTATAAGTACGTTCTCTCCTATTGTTATGTTCCCCAGAACCTTGGCTCCGGCGCCGACAACCACATTATTCCCAATCGTCGGATGACGTTTACCTTTTTCTTTTCCTGTTCCGCCTAGTGTCACGCCCTGAAACAAAGTAACATTTTTACCTATAATAGCTGTCTCTCCTATTACCACCCCCATACCATGGTCTATGAAAATTCCTTTTCCTATTTCAGCTCCCGGATGAATCTCTATCCCGGTAAACCACCTGGCCAACTGAGAAATAAAACGCGGCAGAAAAGGTACGGATAATCTTTTTAAAAATCGCGCAATCCCGTAAAATACAAGCGCGTGCACTCCGGCATACGTAAAAATTATTTCAGCATAATTCGCCGCCGCCGGATCCCTTTCCATCGCCGCCTTTATTTTATCTTTGAAAAAGACGCGTACAAACACATAATAAACGGACGCAAAAAAAACAAGGGCAAATATTATCTTAAAAAAAAATGCCATACAATAAACTCCCGGATTTTAATTTTTAGTTTTTCCTGCGCAATAATACTACAGCCTGGGCTTCAACCGCGCTCCCTTCTCCGACCGCTCCTGTTTTCTCTGAAGTCTTAGCTTTTACATTTATCTTTTGTTTTGAAACGCCGAGAATGCCGCTTATATTTTCAATAATTCTTTCGCGGTACGGACCTACCTTAGGTTCTTCCAGGATAACCACACTATCAATATTCATTATTTCAAAAGCTTCTTCTCTTATTAACCCTGCCGTATCTTTCAAAAGTTCCGCGCTGGAAATATTCTTATATTCAGGATCCGTGTCAGGATACCTGAACCCTATATCTTCTTTACCTAACGCGCCGAGGATTGCGTCACAAACAGCATGTAAAAGAACATCGCCGTCAGAATGCCCTTCAGGACCTTTAATGAAATCCATGTGAACCCCTCCGAGCACCATCCGCCGGCCGGGTTTTAACCTGTGAATATCGTAACCTATACCGATTTTTATATCCATACCTTCCTCTTACAAGTTTCACTTCTTCTTATCCTCGGATGAATTATTTGGTTTTCTCTGATCTAATTTTTCCGAAAAAGCGGCGAATATCATCCTGCCTGCTGAGGTCTGCAATACACTCGCGACAACAACATCCACACTTTTTCCGATAAACCTTCTCGCATTATCTACCACTATCATGGTTCCGTCATCAAGATAAGCTATTCCCTGATTCCTTTCTTTTCCCTCTTTTTTGATAATAATATTTATACGTTCTCCGGGCAAAAGTACGGGACGCAAAGCTCCTGAAAGCTCGTTTATACTCAAAGTTTTTACGCCCTCAAGTTTAGCCACCTTGCTCAGATTAAAATCATTAGTTATTATCTCACAATCCAATATTTTGGATAAACGCACAAGCTTCGCGTCTACACCTTTGACATCAGAAAGGCCTTCATCGTGAATAAGCACATCCACACCATCTATCTTTTTCAATCTATCCAGCATATCCAATCCCCTTCTGCCGCTTGACCGTTTAATATCATCCGCGCTATCCGCGAGTTGATGAAGTTCCTGCAGCACAAAACGGGGCACTATAAGTTTCCCGGACAAAAATCCGGTTTCACATATACTGGTAACCCTGCCATCCACAATTACGCTTGTATCCAGAATAAAAAGCTTATTATGTTCATCTTCCCTTGAAAACTTTACATACGGAATAACTATATTAAATTCGTCCTTGCCTTTAATCGCGATAACCATACCTAAATAACAGAAAATAAGCGTAAATATAACCTGCAATGTTGAATAATAAACTTCATCAATCGGTATAAGTTTTAATATTAAAGTAACCATCCATACCATAAAAAAACCAAAAATAAGGCCAAATGCCGCGGCTGAAAGATTTCGTAAAGATACGCTCCTAAGCTTTACCTCTACAAGAATTAAAAGCAATCCGCCGATCATACCGATGCCCGCGCCTACCAGAGCGCCGCCAGAGACGGCTCCCATCAATAACGGCCAAAAATAATAACCGCTTATAACGCTTAACATTAAAAAAAAGATCCTGATAAATTTTACCGTCATACTAATCACTTCCTTTCCGTGAATAAAAAGTTAAAAAATAAAAAAAATTGTCCAATCCAGTATCAGAATTTCCGCTTTATCCTTTTTCATGAGATTGCCACGGCACTCGTCTGCCTCGTGCCTCGCAATGACGAATGTGTATTAAGGCGAACACATATAGACCCGCGCCTACTTATCTTCTGTCTTTCGTCTTGCAGGTTTTCGCAAAAGTTTCCATGGATTCGATTTAACATCACTTACAAACTCTCCCAGATCATTGTATACTTTTTCTTCTGCCAAAAGTTTTCCTATCGTACCTTCACCTTTACTTAATCTATCAAAAACCACCTCAAGATCCTTGTATATTGTGTCTTCTGCCAAAAGTCTGCCAAAAGTACCTTCCCCCCTGCTCAATCTGCCAAGCACGATCTTCAAATCTTTATATACACTGTCATCTGTCAAAAGTTTCCCTAAAGTACCTTCCCCCTTTTCAAGCTGTTTAGCTATAATTGAAATAGACCCTGCGATTTCGCTCATAGACTCTATTTGACTACCCACATTTACGGGATCTTTCCCTTCTATTTCGTCTCCGGGCTGAAGAAACCGTTTCACCGTACCGGGAGCTATTTCTATATATTGCTCGCCTAAAAGCCCCAGAGTATTTATCCTCACTACCGCGTCTTCTTCAATATGCACATCCCCGTTTATCCATGCCAATACTTTTACCCTGGTTTTTCCCGCGTTAGCATCATAATAAATTGTAATATCTTTCACTTCTCCGACATCCACTCCGGCCAGCCTGACAGGCGCGCTTTCAGTTACACCGTTTACATAATTAAACTTAATATATAAATCATAGCCCTTTTTAAACACATATAAATCACTTATAGAAAACACTATTAAAAACATTGTAAACATACCCGCGCCTATAAAAAGTCCGACTTTTAGTTCCAGTTTTTCATTTCTAAACATACAGTTTTACCTCCATATGTTCCGTGTTTTGAATTTTTCCGCGGCCTTTCCGACAACCACTATTTATCTGCCATAGTTATGGGGCCTTCTGCATCGCCGCTTATAAATTGATGTACTATTTCATTTTTACTTTTTTTTATTTCATCAGGCGTTCCGACCTCGATTATATGTTTATCATATAATACCGCTATCCTATCAGCTATCTTATAAGCGCTCTTCATATCATGAGTCACTGTTATCGAAGTAGTCTTAAGCGCGGCATGGAGATGTTTTATAAGATTATTTATGATATCTCCCATAATCGGATCCACCCCGGTTGTGGGCTCATCAAAAAGTATGATCTTCGGAGACATACATATTGCCCTGGCAAGCCCGACCCTTTTTTTCATCCCGCCTGAAAGCTCGGCCGGTTTCACCTTTTCGATTCCTTCCAATCCTACCAAATTAAGGCATTCAGCCACACGCTTTTTTATTTGATCCAGCGGCATATCCGTATATTCAAAAAGCTGGAACCCTACATTCTCAAGCACGGTTAAAGAATCAAAAAGAGCCGCGCCCTGAAAAAGCATCCCGAATTTTAAACGCATCCGGCTCAGTTCTCTTTCACTTAACTCTGCGATATCAATACCTTCGACAAAAACATTGCCTGAATCCGGACGCAATAATCCGATCATATGTTTTAAAGTAACACTTTTCCCGCATCCGGATCTGCCGATAATTACCAGAGATTCGCCTTTATTAACAGTAAGGTTAAGACCCTTTAAGATCATCTGCCCTTTAAATGTTTTATATATATTCTTAAGCTCGATCATGTCGCGCACCTCTTACGCTACCGCATAAAAAAATAAAACAATGCCGTAAAGAAACAATCCGCCATGATTATCAATATAAAACTTCTCACAACACTGGCAGTAGTAGCTCTTCCCACACCCTCGGCGCCGCCTTCTGAATGTAATCCTTCAAAACAAGCCACTCCGCATATTATCATAGCAAACGATATACTTTTTATCAGACCCGTCACCACGTCTTTTATAACAAGCGGATCATAGGTCATTTTCAAGTACATTGAATGCGTTATATTGAGTTTTCCCACTCCTATCAAATATCCTCCCGCTATTCCGAAAAAATCAGCAAAAATCGTAAGTAACGGCACCATGACTAAAAGAGCCGCGAATCTGGGAACTACTAAATACTGCACAGGATTAGCAGACAGAGTCTCCAATGCCTCTATCTGCTCTGTAACTCTCATAGTACCGAGTTCAGCTGTTATCGCGGCGCCGCATCTTCCGGCAACGATTAAAGCGGTCAATACCGGTCCAAGTTCCCTCGTCACAGAAAGCGCTACAAGCGAAGCAATATATATTTCCGCGGATATTTTCTGCATTTGATAAGCGCTTTGAAGCGCCAGCACTATACCGGTAAAAAGACTTATCAAAAAAACTATAGCAAAACTCTCGACTCCGATCTTGTTCATCTGATCAAGAATCTGCCGCCTGCGCACAGGCGGAGTAAACGACCAGAAACAAGTCTGGCTCAACAGCACCGCTAATCCCCCGACATAAATAAAAAATCTATCTGTTTTAAGTCTGGCATAAAGAAAGATTTTTTTCATAAACCGCTTCATTATCCTGATCCTTTTTAATATTGTAGTTCGTAATTCGCAGCTAGCAGTTCGTTCCAGACCAACTGCGAACTACGACCAATAAACTACAATTCGTTGAACAACTCCCGGAATTTTTCACCACAGAGTTCAGCGTTCTATTACCTGATTCATTTGTGACTTAACCACTACCCGTTCTGACATGGGTTTTATGTAAAAACCACACAGCGGGAACACGCCTGTAAGGTCCAGACTTCATGTGTATAACCTAGAGCCTGGAACCTAGAACGCACCGACAGGCGCTTAAAGGGCATGTCCCCGACTTTTACTTTTAAAACGATCAACGAACCAACCGTCAACTATCAACCTAATGACCAACGACTATCGCTCTCCCCCGTCTTTGCGAGGGAGCAAGAGCGACCGCGGCAATCTCCGCCTAACGACCAACCAACGGCACCCGACAAACGACTAGCGACTAACTAAAACTTTATCTTATGTTCCAAGCCTAAAAAATCGTTTTCTTCTTCAAACTTAAGTTTAATACTGCTTTTTGTATCGATTTCATATTTAAACTCAAGTTCTTTCTGCGTAACCTCATTTGACGGATCTTTTTCAGAATCAGTATCCGCCAGAGTAGTAGTAACTATCAGCCTGTCTTTTTTTGCTTCTACCTGATCAAAATTTTTCTCTTTTTCAATCTGCCAGTCTTCCCAAACAGCGACTTTATTGTCAGTATTAAAAATGAGATTCTCAAATACTTTAGTCTCGTTCATTTTACTAAAATCCATTTCTCCGCTTATCAGTATGTATCCCGCGTCTTTAACAATCCGGGAATCCGTGACCCGTATAACCGGTAATTGTCCTTCCAATGTGAAAAATATAGAACGAAATTCCATATTTCCCATCACTCCCTGTCCTATATATATGCGCCCCTTTACATCCGATTTTTTTATCAATCCTTTTATTTTTATTTCCCCTTCGGCTAAACCCTCCAAAGGATCCCGTATTTCACCAAACATTTTCACTGTATCGTTTAAACTGACTTTTTTGAAAGAAAGAGTCAGATCAGACGGAAAACCTTCCGTTAGCCCCACACACCCTTTAATCCTGATACCTTTACCCCACGTTATTTCATCAAAAACAAGCACATTTTCCGATACGTTATATCCGCCATTAACCGCTATATCCCAAAAAGATCTTTTATTCACAACCAGATTTTTCACCTTTAAAGAAACCCGTGGATCTTTTCCAAACATATAATCCGCCCAAATATCTCCGATCACTTCTACACCGGCCAGATCGACTTTATCCAAACGAATATATCCGCATATTTTATCTTCTTCAGACAGCTCAAACAAAACCTTAATCTCTCCTTTTTTATTCGGCAAAGGATTAAGGCCCATCTCTATTGTACGGGAAACCATATCAATCGTTCCTGTAATGTTTCTTTCGTTATTCCACAAGAAATCAAATTCATACTTCCCCTGTTTTTTTTCAAAGAGCGTTCCCGCGACTTTTCGTTGTTTTATATCCTCAAAAATCCGCGGAGATAAATATCCTAAAACCCTGATTTTGTCCGGATATTTATAGAGATTAACAAACCCTTCAAAAAAAGGATTCGTTTCACTGAAATATACTCTTATTCCGAGACAATCTCCTTCGCTTTTGATTTCAAACCCAAGCATTTCCGCGAATTTCCACCACCACCGATAGTGTATTTCTACCCGGCCAAGCTGAAACCCGTCAGTATTCTCTTTCAAAAAAGAACATTTCAAGTCCCGCAAAACTATATCGTTAAAAATGCCTCCGCTTATTCCGCCTATATCTACTATTATTTTATCTTCTAAAAAATCTTGTATTTTTTGTTCCGCAAGATGTTTCGTACATCTCGGATAAAAATATCCCGCGCAAAAAAATATCGCGATAAAAATCGCTAAAACATTAAGCTGTCTTTTTCTGCGGTTAAAAAAATTACCTCTCATATTCTGTTAAGTCCCGCGTCTTTTAATCTTTATTAAACAGTACCGACAATTAGGTTGTATCGCAATTCAAATTTTGTCTTTGCGAGGAGCTCGAGCGACGCGGCAATCTTCCCCCCGTCTTTGCGAGGAGCAACGCGACGCGGCAATCTCAACAATAATATGTGTTACCCATAAAATTTATATTTTTACTTCTATCGAGATTACTTCGCTACGCTCGCAAAGACGAAGAGAAATCGAGATTGCTTCGCCCATTTCATGGGCTCGCAAAGACGTTATGACACAATCCGAATGCCGGTAATAACCTTTATCCGGCAGGACCTTATTTCTTCTCCCGCTGTATTACTGCTTCTTCCGATGTTTTTACGAATTTGAGTTCAGACTTACCCTTTATATAGGTAATTTTTATCTGCGCGCCTTCTTTAAATGCTCCGGACAATAATTCTTCGGCAAGCTGGTTTTCCAGATAACGCTGAATAGTCCTTTTTAAAGGCCGCGCCCCAAAAACTTTATCCACGCCTTTATCAATAAGAAAATTTTTAGCCTTACTGTCTATAATAATCTCTATGTTTTTATCATTCATCCGGTCCTGAACCTCCTGCACCTCTATATCCACGATCTCTTTCAGATCATCCCGATTTAAACTCCTGAATACTATCACATCATCTATCCTGTTTAAAAACTCGGGTTTAAAAGCTTTTTTAACCGAATCCAAAAGACGTTCTTTCATCTCCTTATAAGACTCTTCTTCTTTCTGTGTTTTAAAACCAATAGCTCCCTGTTTTCTTAAAAGATCCGCGCCGATATTCGATGTCATAATTAAAATAGTATTTTTAAAACTTACTTTTCTTCCGTATGAATCAGTAAGACGCCCTTCATCTAAAAGCTGAAGAAGTATGTTGAAAACATCCGGATGCGCCTTCTCTATCTCATCCAAAAGAACCACAGCGTAAGGTCTGCGCCGTACTTTTTCAGTAAGCTGGCCTCCTTCTTCATAACCCACATATCCGGGAGGAGCCCCTACTAAACGGGAAACATTAAACTTCTCCATATATTCGGACATATCAATCTGAATTACCGCGTCCTCATTACCGAACATGACTTCAGCGAGTTTCTGCCCCAGAAGAGTCTTTCCTACTCCTGTAGGCCCCATAAAAATAAAACTTCCTATGGGCCTATTCGGGTCTTTTATTCCCGCGCGGGACCTTCTGACCGCATGCGCAATAGCAGTTATAGCTTCTTCCTGTCCGATAACATGTTTCTTAAGTTCTTCTTCCAGCTTTAAATATTTTTCCGATTCTTTTTCCTCGACTTTTATCAGAGGAATACCTGTCCAGTCAGAAACAATAGTCGCTATTTCCTCTTCAGAAACAACTATTTCCTGCTGAATCCTGACGTTTTTCCAGGACTGCACTTTTTTGTCCAGTTCCTCTCTGGCCAAACGTTCAGAATCTCTAAACCGCGCGGCTTTTTCAAAATCCTGATTTTTCACAGCCTCTTCTTTTTCTCTTTTATATTCTTCGATCTTTTTTTCAAACTCTTTCAATTCTTCAGGCATTACCATTGTAGACAGTTTTGCCTTAGACCCGGCTTCATCTATAAGATCTATTGCTTTATCCGGCAAAAACCGCGCGCTTATGTACCGGTCAGACATTTTAGCCGCCGCCTCCAGAGCTTTATCCGAAAATTTGACCTTATGATGAGCTTCGTACTTATCCCTTAACCCTTTTAATATTTCTACTGTTTCTTCGACACTGGGAGGATCTACCATTACGGGCTGAAACCGTCTTTCCAAAGCAGGATCCTTTTCTATGTTTTTCCGGTACTCATCAAATGTTGTCGCGCCGATACACTGTATTTCCCCTCTTTGAAGAGAAGGCTTCATTATGTTTGAAGCATCTATGGCCCCTTCTGCTCCGCCGGCACCCACAAGAGTATGTATCTCGTCAATAAAAACAATGACTTCCGGCGAATCTTTTATCTCTTTCATAACCGCCTTTATACGTTCCTCAAACTGACCCCTGTATTTAGTCCCTGCTATCATCATCGCCAAATCCAGAATTATAAGGCGTTTATCCTTAAGCGTTTCCGGCACATCATTTAAAACAATCTTTTGAGCAAGCCCTTCTACTATAGCTGTCTTACCAACACCGGCTTCTCCTATCAATACGGGATTATTCTTTTTTCTTCGGCTCAGAATCTGTATAACTCTTTGAATCTCTTTGCTCCTGCCTATGACCGGATCCAATTCATCCTGTTTTGCCATATCAGTAAGATCCCTGCCGAACGAATCAAGCGCCGGAGTCTTTGTCTTTTTCTTGCGTTTCATCTCACCTGTCTCGGCAACACTATATCCGGGAACAGATGATCCTAAAAGATTCAAAACCTCTTCGCGAACACTTTTAAGATCCAACCCCATATTCATAAGCACCTGGCTGGCTACCCCTTCTCCTTCCCTGATAAGCCCGAGCAATATATGTTCGGTCCCTATATAATTATGACCAAGATTCCGAGCCTCATCCATTGCTAATTCTATAACTTTCTTGGCTCTAGGAGAAAAAGGTATATCTCTTGCTGCCAGTTTAGCCGTCCCCGGCTGAACAAGCCTTTCGACCTCAACACGGATATTATCCGAATCAAGTCCTAAACTCGCCAGAACAGCGGCGGCCACACCTTCTCCTTCTTTAACAAGACCGAGCAGAATATGCTCTGTCCCTATATAATCATGGTTAAACCTTTTGGCCTCCTCTTTGGCCAAAAGTATTACTTTTCTCGCGCGTTCAGTAAATCTGTTAAATGCAGGCATTTTTCCCTTTCCTCCTTATTTAGTTATCGCTAATCGCACATCACGTACAATCAGACTTCATCTTTTTTCCTTATTCTTATCGAGATTGTCCTCCGAAAGCGGATCCGCCTTTGGAGGACCGCATCGTCACTTCGTTCCTCCTCGCAAAGACGGATGGGATGTTTTCCCTTTTTCCTATTCACCAACCGCTATTTTGCTGGAAGGGCGAGCGTTCTGAGCGCAGTTTTTGCCCGAACCAAGTGAGGGCAAATTGTTTGAGCACGGAATGCTTGCCATTCCGGCAAAATACTTTGCATTTGCCATCCAAGCTATGTCAGGACAAAACCCCATTCACCATTCAACAACGACCATTCACTATTTATTATCGCTAACACCCAATTTTCCGCGAATAAGATCAGCCCGTTTTATATCTCTATCATAGGGTAAAATCTCTTTTCCGTTTATCTTCTGCATATGCGCCGGTTGAGTAATAAGCAGCACTTCATTTATCATAGGAATAGTAAGTTCCTCTATCAATTTCAAATCCACGCCCAACCGAATAGCGGACAAAAGTTTAATAGTTTCACTGGAAGTTATTATCCTCGCGCTTTTTAAAGTTCCGTATGACCTGAATATCCTGTCCGTTATTTCCTGTTTGCGTTTTTTTATAAGGTTTCCACGAGTATCCTGTTCTTTTAATATTATTTTGTTAATTATCTTCTCCAAATCATCAAGAATGTCCATTTCCGAATGTCCGAGAGCTACCTGATTTGATATCTGAAAAAAATCTCCCAGTCCCTCTGTGCCTTCCCCGTAAAATCCCCGCATAGTAAGACCCAACTTTGAAAGAGCTTCATATACGTTATCAATCTGTCCGGTCATTACCAACGCGGACAAATGAAGCATTACAGAAGCTCTAAACCCGGTTCCGGTATTTGTAGGACATGATGTCAAGTATCCGAATTTATCGGAATAATCAAACTTGATTTTTTCAGTCAGTTCATTATCAATATAATCAATTATACGCCATGCTTCCGTAAGATTAAACCCTGACTGCATAACCTGTAACCTGAGATGATCCTCTTCGTTCAGCATAGCGCTTACTATCTCTTTTTCCTCTACTGCCAAACCCTTACGCGCGGAATCCAGCGCGTGTTCCCGGCTCATCAAATGCCGTTCCACAAGAAAATCTTTATCAAGATCCGGGATCTCTCCTATTTTAACAAACAATGCGCTTTTCAAAAAACTGCTTTGTTTTATTAACAAAACCATGGTATCAAGAGTTTTTTGCCGTTGATTATCATTCGCGCGATTAAAATACACATGTCCTTTTACGTTTCTGGCTATTCTTACCCTGGTAGATATAGCAATATTGGATTTTGGACCGTCACCTCTAATCCATTCGCTTTTTTTTCCGACAAGATCGTTTATTTTCATTATCATAAATCCTATTCTTCCAGTTTATTCTGTAATTCCTTTATCCTGTCCCTTAAAACCGCGGCTTTTTCAAATTCCTCGGTTTTGATATATCTCTGCAGTTCCTCCTTCATAAGACAAAGATCCACTTCTGTCCTGACCGGTTTTTTGTCCAAACCAGGTATCTTACCTCTGTGTCTATCTGATCCGTGTATTTTCTTCAATAGTTCTCCCAGTTCTTCGGAAAAAACTTCATAGCATTTACCGCATCCCAGTTTTCCGATCTTTTGAAAATCATAATATGTCATGCCGCAACCCGTACATTTTATTTGCGTCTGTGTCCCGCCTTTTTCTCCGGATATAGACGGCTCAAAATCCATAAGCCCTGAAAGAAGATCCGAAAGCCCGAAATGTGACTGCATTTCCGCGCTTTTAGCCTGAGCGCATTCTTCGCAAAGATGAAGTTTAGTAACGCTACTATTAATCACTTCAGTCAGATGCACTGTAGCTTCTCTTCTTTTGCAAATATCACATTTCATTTTATCCTCTCGTGTTATTTGATAGTATGTATCATATCGTATATCTAATACAACAGGCCTTTACATTTTTGAGATTGCCGCGTCGGCCTACGGCGCTCCTCGCAATGACGAATAAAAATAAAAATTAATGGGACTGGTTTCAGCCAGAGTTTACACTTCTGCGGAAAACCTGTCCCGACTGCGTTTCTGTTCGGGGTCAGCGTGGCATGTTCCCGACTTTTACTCGTGTTATTTTCGTATGTCGCAAATTACATACAACCGGGCTATACTTTGTTTCAGAGATTGCCGCGCTTCTCGTTTGCCTCGAAGCTCGCAAAGACGGATAGCGCTATTACGGAAACACCGCATTGCGACCCTGCCCATAACTAATACTCTGTCCCATTCACCTTAGTCAGTTCCCTTAAATCCCGGCTAAGCCTTCCGGTAACTTCTCCAGGCTTTGCTGATCCAATATCTTTGCCGTCTATTTTGATCACAGGAATAACTTCCGCGGCAGTACCCGTAAGAAAACATTCGTCTGCGTCAAAAAGATCTTCCTGCCGCATTTTCAGATATTCTGTTTTCATTCCCCGCTTATCCGCTAATTCAATAATAGCCCGCTGAGTTATCCCCTCAAGAGCTCCCAGCTCAAACGAAGGAGTTACAAGTTTCCCGTTTTTGACAAGAAAGATATTATCTCCCGTACATTCTACCACATAACCGTCGATAGAAAGCATTATTGCTTCCTGCGTACCCCCGTCAATGGCATCTATTTTTCCGAGAATATTATTCAAATAATTCAACGACTTGATCCTTGGATCCAGAGTAGTTGGATGATTCCTGCGGGTTTTGGCGATTATTATCTCCAGTCCGTTTTGATAAAAAGATTCAGGATAAAGAACTATTTTATCCGTTATTATAAAAATAGTGGGTTTTGCACATTTGCGCGGGTCCAGCCCAAGATCCCCGGTCCCTCTTGTTACAACAACCCGAATATAAGCATCCTCCAGATTATTCAGCTTAAGTGTTTCCACTATCTTATCCTGAAAAACCTTTTTATCCATCTGGATATCAAGCCTTATCGCTTTTGCGCCTTGATATAAACGATCCATATGTTCTTCAAGACGAAATACTCTTCTATTATAAGACCGTATTCCTTCGAATACACCGTCTCCGTAAAGCACACCGTGATCAAAAACAGAGATTTTCGCGTTTTCTTTATCAACAAATTCGCCGTTTAAATAAATCTTACGTCCCATCAATTATCCTTTCGTTCCAAACCCCTTATCCCTGCTTTTTAAAATCCAAAATCCCTTCAAGTTTACCGTCCCGCATAACATATTCGTTATGAAAACGTTCTCTATCTATTTGCTGATGTGAAATAACCACAACACTCATACCTGTATTATCGCTAATATCTATAAGCAAATCATATATTTTCTGTCCGTTCTCAGAATCAAGATTACCTGTAGGCTCATCACAAAACAAGATCTCAGGTGAATTTATCAAAGCCCTTGCCACAGCCGCTCTTTGCGCTTCGCCTCCGGAAAGATAAGAAGAACGGTGTTTTAATCTGGCGCTCAACCCTACATTTTCAAGAAGAACTGAAGCGCGCCGCCTTATGTTTTTATTTTTTTCTCCGCCTCTGATCATTGCAGGCATCATAACATTCTCCAGCACGGTTAATTCCGGTAAAAGATGATAAAACTGAAAAATAAAACCAAAATTTATGTTCCTGAGACAGCTCCTCTGTTTATCGGAAAGCTTATAAATATCTTTGCCCTTGAATATTACCCCGCCTTTTGAAGGCACACTCAATCCGCCCAGTATATGCAAAAAAGTCGATTTGCCCGCGCCTGACGGCCCGTGTATATAAACACGCTCGCCTTTATTTATATGCAAATCTATATTCCTCACCGCGTGAACAGCGTTCTTTCCCTGTTTAAACTCTTTTTGTATATTTTCAGCTGTTATCATGTTTTGTTTTTCTATTGGCTACCCAGTGGGGACACGCCTGTAAACGACACACTTCATAACATGTTTATAGCTGAAGTGTGTCCCTTTCAGGCATGTCCTCGGATTTTTACTTCTACTAACCCCTAACGACAAACGACTAACAACTCTCTTACTCATACCGGATTGCCGCGACAGGATCTAATCTTGACGCTTTTATCGCGGGGTACACTCCCGCGCTAAGCGCAAGGATTACGGCCATTACAATAGTTATAGTAATATCCCCGGGATTTACTTTAACCGGTATTTCCGTAAAATAATATACATCACTGGGAAAAATATTTATACCTGCTGTTTTCTCAATAAATTCCGTAATTGTATTAATATTTTTTGCTATCCAAATCCCGGCCGCGGTCCCTAAAATTATTCCGGTAAATCCTATTAAAGCGCCTTCTAAAAGAAAAAGCACACTTACTCCGCGTGAATTAGCTCCTATAGCTTTAAGTATACCTATATCTTTTGTCTTTTCCATTACCATCATTATAAGCGCGCCCGCGATATTAAAACAAGCTACTATAACCACCAGAAGCAATATCGCGAACATCATTTTTTTCTCAAGAGCAAGCGCAGAAACAAGATTGCGGTCCATATCCATCCAGCTTCTTACAATATACGGATATCCCAGCCTGGCCTGCAGATCATGTTTTATCTTTTCCGCGGCCATACCGTCTTCCAAATGTACGGCTATACCTGTTATTACTTCATCCATATCAAAAAGTTCGGCCGCGGTTTCAAGTCCTGTTATAGCAATATTAGCGTCATACTCATACCTGCCGGAATTAAAAATCCCGCTAACCTTTACGCTTTTTTTCTTGAGATCCGTTAATGAACGCGGCACTATTAATTCTATAATGTCCCCTTTAGATATACCCCGGCTTTTCATGAGTTCACTGCCAAGAACGATTCTGTCACCTTCCAGTTCGGTATTATCTATATATTCCATGATTTCCGTAACTCTTGATTCTTTATCCGCTGAAACTCCTTTTAAAAGGATTCCTGTTACAGTATCATCCTTTTTCAAAATAGCCTGCCCGCTAATAAAAGCCGAAGCATCCGTAATACCATCCATGGATTCAAGATCAGAAATCAAGGAACCATGATCGGATATCCCGCCCTCACGCATTATCACGAGATGCGAATAAGTCCCGATTATCTTATCCCTGACCTCTATATCAAACCCGTTCATCACTGAAAGCACGATTATTAAAGACGCTATACCCAAAGCTACCCCTAAAACCGAAATACCGGCTATAAGAGATATCATCCTTTCTTTACGTCTTGATAAAAAATATTTTACACTTAAAAATAATGTCCACATAGTATTATTGTGTGTTGTTACATCGGTTGACGGTTGATAGTTAGTTGGTTGACCGTTAACCCTCAACGAACTAACTCATCAACTGTCAACAAATTTTAGATTGCCGCGGTCGCTCGAGCTCCCTCGCAAAGACAAAAAGTGTATTATGACCCATTCCGAATGACAACCCTTTTTGTCATTGCGAGGGCCGAAGCAAATGAGGCCCGTGGCAATCTCTGACTTTTTCCTTTATCCTTGCAGCTACTCACTGTTTCCTTCCGGCCGCATATGCGGAAACAGTATAACTTCACGTATACTTGCTGAATCCGTAAGGATCATAGCAAGCCGGTCTATACCAATACCTAACCCGCCGGCCGGCGGCATACCGTATTCAAGCGCCCTTACAAAATCTTCGTCCACCATTGCTTCGGGATCCGCTTTAACCTGTTCTTCAAACCTTTTACGCTGATCAATAGGATCATTAAGCTCAGAATAAGCATTAGCTATTTCCATCCCGCCGATATAAAGTTCAAATCTTTCCACCAGTCCGGGACTCGCCTTTTGCTCTTTAGCCAGAGGACTTAATTCTTTGAACATATCAACTACAAAAACAGGATGAGTCTCAGCTTCCGGTTCCACAAGTTCACCCACTATATTAATTATCTGGGTCTTACTTACAGTATCTCCTTCTATTTCAATACCCTTGGCTTTGATCTTTTTGACCCATTCTTCCAAAGGATCTTTTACTCTAATCCCAAAATTCTTTTCCATAAGTTCGGCAAACGAGACCTTTTTCCAAACCGAAAGATCGATCTCACGTCCCTGATACATGAATTTTTCCGTGCCTAATATTTTCTGAGCAGCTGACCTTATTATATTCTCCGTCAGTTTCATCATTCCGTCTGAATTAGAATATGCTTCATATACTTCTATCATAGTAAATTCAGGGTTATGTCTTGTTGAAATACCTTCGTTCCGAAAAGACCGGTTAATCTCATATATTTTTTCAAACCCTCCGACAAGAAGCTTTTTCAGATATATCTCAGGCGCGATCCTGAGATAAAGATCCATATCCAGGGCATTATGATGTGTTTTAAACGGTTTACCGGCCGCGCCGCCCGGGATAGGATGCATCATAGGAGTCTCGACTTCTAAAAACCCTTTTTTATTTAACTCGCCTCTGATATGGTCTATAAGTTTTATTCTTCTTTTAAATTTTTCACAAGCCTCATCATTTACAATAAGATCGACGTATCGCTGACGATACCGCGTTTCCACGTCTTTAAGACCGTGCCATTTTTCCGGTAAAGGAAGCAGTGATTTAGATAAAAATGTATATTCTTTTACCTGTACGGTATCTTCGCCTGTTCTTGTCTTAAAAAGCTCTCCGTCTATTCCGATAATATCTCCGATATCCATGCTCTTTAATATCGCGAATTTATCTTCTCCGATCGTATCCTTTCTCAAATATACCTGTATCCTGCCGGTAAAATCCTTAATATCCAGGAACATACTTTTACCATGCTCCCTTCTGGCCATTATACGGCCGGCAATCCTGACTTTAGCCGCTTCTTTATAATCCTGCTTTAAAGGCCCTATACTTTGAATGTCGCAAAAGCTTTCGCCAAAAGGACTTATGCCGCATTCCTTAAGTTTTTCCAGGTTTTTATACCTTTGTTCTATTATCTCATTTCTTTCTTCCATGCGAGTTCCTCTCATTTGTAGGGTATTATATTAAATCCTCTATTATAATATAATGATAAACATATATAAATCTATAGTACTCACAATTATATCTATAATATACATAGCTGTCAACGCAATTAAAATATAGCTAAGATATTGTGGGTTATGGGGTTAAATAGTCGTTGGTCGTTAGGAATTAGTCGTTTGTCGGAGTGCTTCGCAAAGCGCAAGGAAAACGAGTAAGTTTCGTCTTTGCGAGGAGCAAGGAAAACGAGTAAGTTCCGTCTTTGCGAGGAGCGATAGCGGCGCGGCAAACTCGGATAAAAATCAAAATACGGGGACATGCCTGAAAAAGCTACACTTCTGGGGTAATGCGATAGTGAATGGTTCCGAAAACACAAAAATTCACCACAGAGGCACAAAGGCACAGAGGAGGAAATAGACAGAGGAGAGAAAAATAAATATTTTTAGTTTTTAAATGGCTCTGTGACTCTGAGCCTCTGTGGTGAAAAATTCTGGTAGGTGGATAACGGTTTTGTGTCAAAAAAGTGTCAACTTTTTCAGGACGATACAGGTGCATGAGGAGATTGCCGCGCTTCTCGCATGGCTCGAAGCTCGCAATGACAAATTTAATACGTCTTTGCGAGGCGCGAGGGAAACGAGCGTCGTGGCAATCTCTTATGCTGACATAAGCGTTTTTGCCGTTATATTACGGTTCGGCATTTTGTGGTGTTCCATATGTTTATATGAAAGTACCAATTTTATTATATTAATAGCTTCATTAAGCATTATTCCATTTATGTATTCAGCTATCAGCGCATTTTTATTCGTCATATCCGGCAAAAATGAACTTACAAAATATTTCAAAAGATCAATTATCCTTAAGTTCTCTTCCGACTTTGTTTTCTCCCCGCCCAGTTTTCTTGCTAAAAGCATCATGGTATATATCATTCTCCGGTATTTAGCCCGATTACGTTTTCCTTTTAATCCTTGAGTATCAATAATCATAAATTTTATGCCCGGCGCATTTTTGACAAGCCTGTCCAATTGTTTTTTGTGCTCTTCTTCAAATCCTTGAGGAAGCTGAACCATTACATTTTCGGGTTCAAGATTAAGCCTTGTCATAGACGACACAACACTGTTGACAATATATTGAGGTTTATCTGTACCTATTTTAAATAAATCACATCTGCTTTTGTAATTCTTTTTATCTTTTCTAAATTCTTTCTCATTTTCATACATATCCTGTAAAGTAAATAAAGTATAGTGCTCAACAGGCGGCACTACACGTTGTCCGATATAATCGGCTTTTTTATTCATCTCAGAAAAAAGCGGATCTTCTAATTCATT
>JBDRBG010000102.1:0-5561 GCA_043823005.1 Candidatus Omnitrophota bacterium | reverse complement strand
CTGCTTTCATCGCGCTGGATATCGGCCATACTTTTACATGTAGAAACTATCCTGAACTTGCGCTTTTCAGGGTCTTGCCGGAATAACTCAATATCGATCGACACGGAATCATCTTGTTTAAGAGGGTTGGAGATCACGTTCAACATGCGTTCTCTTTTCTCAGGTATAAGCGAGGCATACCATTTATCAAGAGCCGCGTTCATGTCCGGGCATGATACGAATTTATCGTTCGAGAGCATCGCAAGCACAATAGCGGTCTCTATCCTGATCTGGATCTCATATTCCCTCCCCGCAATGTCGGTAATGGGGTCGAATATGGATTGTACCTGCAGAGTACCGGTATGGATGATCCGGATACTTTTTTGTGGAAAAGCCCAGGCCACGTTACTGATCGAAAACAGGCATACCACTATGATCGATATCAGCCTTAGCCACATCTTTCGGGTATAGTGCATGTTCATATAATAAGTGTACTTCATAGTCCTTTAAACTATTGTTAATATAATAAATACTGTGTTTGTCAGTATAACACAAATGTATGTTTAGGTCAATATAAAGTTTGCTAATACGTGAGCAATATGCAGATGACTGGGAAATGGCGGATATTGGAACAGGTTGGAGGAAATGAAGATTTGAGGAGATTAGAGATTATACGGCTTTAACTTAATCAGTATTGTATCTATGGCTCAAAACGAAAACATTTTTCTGATGGCTGATGGGACTGTTCACTATGCTCCGTACCGGGAGGATCCACACCGGGCGGAGGGGCCCGGGTAGGAGCATAGTGAACAATCCCATCTCGGTTACCATTAGAAATAACAATACTAATCAGGTTTAAGTGGTATTAGATGAAATTAGAGATTAGAAATTTGACCCCCGGGTAGGTCGATTGAATCGAGTTTTACCTGCGGGGACAGGCCTGGAAATAAGGAAATTATGAGTTCCCGAATGAAATCGAAAACGTCCCTATATACCTTTTTCTTGTTTTTTCCTGTTTGCTTCTTTTTTTATGTCTTTTGCTTTGTTTATTTGTTTGTTGTGTTTATTCTTATCTTTCATACCTTTATCGCCCATGGATGCTCCTCCTTTTTTATTGTGAAGAGATATGTCCTATCCCGCAAAAAATCCGAAAAAAGTCAAAACAGCGCCAAAGATAAACGCGCCAATTGAATGAACTATTAACAGTCTTTCATTTTTTTGGTACGCTTGCATGAACCTGGACACCGTATTTGGAAAGACAATTATCCATATACCTTTGATGAGTCCGAGCCAACCGATAATTGTAATTATCACGGTCCAGTTTCTCGCCCATACATTATGGGTCAGGATAATTACAACTCCGATAACAAGCGCAAACAGCCCGGCAAAAAAGACCAAGGCTGCATTTTTACAGAAATCGTCCATTACCCGCTGAAAGGCCTTACGGTTAAACATAAGGCCTGCTCCGACGACTAGATAACACAGACCGAAGATCCTGGCAATAAATACCGAAGTCCCCATACTACACCTCCCTTTTTACCCGAGTATATCATTTTTTTGCTTCAAAAACAAAAACCCCTTACGATCTTTTTGATCGCAAGGGGTTAAGGTCATCGGTTCCCCGGATAGTGCGATATTGATAACATTTATTGTCTTAATGTGCTAGATGCGAGGAAAGGTGAAGATTATTATAGAAAGGTTGAAAGTTCGGCAAGAACCTTTAAGTTTAAAATCAAGATTTGACCCCTTTTACGCGCAGATATCTTAACAATACTACATTCTTTAACAAAGTCTAAATATAATATTGCAGAAACGTCTGCCCTATATCTTATTCAGAGTGATTAAGCATATAATCATGTACAACTAATCTTTTCCTGCTTATATCAGTCCCTCGCAACTGTACATCATTAACATCTATTCCAAAACAATATTCGTTATAAGCAAATCTTACACTTTCTAATCCTGCTTCTTGGGCTATTTTGTTATATTTAGCTTCGCTCCTGGCTTCTTTCTTATATGCTTCGTCAAAAATCTTTTCCCTTTCAAACCACATTTCTTTTAAAAATGGATGTTTTTTTAGAAAATTCCCAATTTTTTTCTCTTCATTATCAAATTCAATTTTTCTTTTCATTGTTCCCCCCTAAAAAACAACAATCTATGCCTTTAAAAACTTGTCACCTTTCATTTTTTAATTTCGTCACTTTTAATAATTGTCTTTACCCCATTAAGCCATTCGTTATTTCCAATAAAAACCATTTTTTAAGATCTCCAGCATGAAACGTTTATCTAAATCGAAATTACTTCCGAATCCCGGAGTTAATACGGATCGATATCTACATCCGACGTATTTAAACCGGTTAAAGCCGTCATACTCAAACAGATAGTTCGAAATACGTTTCTTTTTGCCCAAAACATAAAAAACCGCGGTAAAGAAAGTATTCATCTGTCTCTGACCGGAACTTCCGGCACCCCCTACTCCGAGTACTTCCCTGTCGCTATTTTTCTTAAGAATAAATAAACTCTCAATGGGATTGCGATAATCATAATTGAATTCTTCTCCGTTTTTCCAATATAAATTTGAGCGCCGGCGATATTCCAGACGTATATGTTTCTTCGTCCAGAGCGCTTGATCAAAATGTTTCTTCTGTTTCAATATTTTTATTGCCTCAGGACGATAATGCCTATCCATAATATATTCATCTATATCCTTTTTGATCTTTCCGTTCCGAACCATAGGACGGTAACGATCAAGATAGACGGCATATTCATTATTATCTAAAAGATGTTCAAAGATCCACTCATCCAGCCGCGAATACCTTTCTCTCTTCGTGATATGGTAATACTTTTTCTTCCGCCAGATAGAAGGATAAGGATGACATATCCGTATATGAACAGCATACAGGTTATCGGAGAAAAGCTTAAGCGCAACAGTACTTTCTTTTATTGTCGCCTTAAAATATCCGCCTCCCGGCACCAGGTTTCCCAAAAGCTCTGCAGTGTTTTTCATACTTTTAAAACAGAAGCAATGATATCACTGTATTTTTTTATTGATCCACTTCTTAAAAAACAGATCAATGATCGTATATTTATCATTTTCCTTATCTACCAAATCCTTATCAATTAAGCTTTTCAGCGAACGCTGCAGGGATGACGGCGCTCCCAGTCCAAATCTATTTATCACCTCTGCGGAAAAGATTTTTTCCTCTTCTGACATTTTAGCTACGGTTTCCATTACCTTTTTCTGTTTTGTTGTCAACAGACCCCATGTGGCCTCATACGTCGGCGATGTCCATTCCAGAAGAACCTTAATCCCGTCTGCAACCTTCCCGCAATTTATAATCTCTCCTGTCTTTGTATTTTCCCAAATAACATAACATAAATACTGCACATAATAGGGATGACATTCGCAGATCTCTATTATTGAAGAAGCGGTATCTTCATCGATTCTTTTTTCTTCATTTTTAAATTTTTCCGAAATAAATACAACTAATTCCGTTTTCCCGATCTTTTTAAGGGGATATGGTGCGGCTAATTTATAAAACGGTCTATTTGTATTGTTAAACATATCCATGATCAGGTGTTTTTTGCTGCCCATGAAAAAATATGAAATATTCTGGTGTTTCTGTATATGTGTCCGCAATATCTTTTCTGCCCTATCGTTCTTAAACTGTCCTATCTGTTGAAATTCGTCAAATACTATTACCGCCTTCTTTCTTTTTTTCTCAACGGTGCGGTTTGCTGAGTCGATAACATCTTCGAGCAGAGGAATCGTTTTTGCCCTGTCAATATCAACCTTAAAGACAGGTTTGCCTTCGTCATCATGTGTCAGCACCGGCTGCAGTTGTTTAAATAATTTCCCCGCGTTTTTAAAAGCTTTTTCAGTCTTGCTTAACAACGAATTAGATACTGCTTCAGAATAGGCTTTTACCAGCTGCTCTTCTGATAACACTGCATACAGGTCAACATATACTGTTAATATTCCCTCCTTCCGGGCCTGTCTTAGCACTTCTTTGATAAGCGACGTCTTACCAAACCTCCTCTGTGAAAATATCATCACGTTTTGAGAACTTCGAACAAACCCTGATAATTCCTTGATCTCTTTTTTCCTGTTACAAAAATTTTTCCCTTCTACTTCCTTACTGAATACAAACGGGTTCCTCACTACGCCTCCTTTTTTACGCATTATGCGTTACGCATTACGCATAAAATATATCATATATATCACTCATTGTCAATAAGCGGGGAAAAATACTCGGGCATACTATCACAAAAAAAATCCCTCCAGGGTACCTCAGGGGGATTAAAATTGGCTCCCCGGGCCCCGGGCAGGCCGATATTGATAACATTGGTTGGTTTAACGGTGTTGCTTAAGGGGGTGCGGTGTTAAGTTACAAGTATAAGACTTGACCCCTTTTCCGGGGGCCTGACCCCGTAGCTTTATGACCCCGTAGCTTTATTTAAAATACTATTTTAAGCTTTGTTCCAATTACATTGTAATCAGTCCAACTGCTGCCTTTTTTGCTAGATTGCCAGAGATAAAACACATCTCCCTCAAGATGCTCGATTAATTTCAATCCTATCCCCGCATAAAAACGGTTCCTGTATATGCCGCTTTGATGTTCTTCCAGAAAAATCTCATCTGCCACCCAGGGGTTTATCTTAAGTTTTGTCCATTTCCAGGGGCTCTTGATAGTTGTCTTATTCCTGAATCGCCATACATCATCTTTATTAATATCAAACATCCGGTATGAAATTCTTCCCCTGTTAGAAAGCTCCCAATTTTTCCATTTGCATTTAACGGTACCATCGACCATTGGCCTATATTCGGTAAACCAATCATCTTCTGTTTTTGATTTAGCATATAATTCAAATACCTGCCTGTAAGCCGGAGCTACTGTGAACCAATCGGTGATCTTGAAATTTAGTTGTAAGTGACTATGTTGATAATAAAATTCGCTGGCATTATCGCCAAAGCGAAACTCTTCCTCTACATAGGCGTTAATTTTATCAGTAAATTTAACCTCAATACTTTCTGTATTCCAATACTGCCAGTCACCATCCTCATAAGCATATCCACTAAAAGGTATTAATAAAAAACTTGCTGCTGCCAAGCCTGCTAATAGCTGTTTCATCAAACAACCCTCTTTTCGTTTTTGGACTTTCGGGAACGGTTCTCGTAACTTCCAGGGGTCAGACCCCTTTGGTTCCCTTCATAAAAGACCTTCTTTCTCTTTATATCTTGCATCTTTTTTTTTTTATAAAATCGAGACCCCCGTAGCCCCTCTCCATATAGTCGCTCCTCATTCCCGGCCCTTTCATAACTTTTCATAATAAACAACAAATCTTCAGCATCTTTTCCCCTTTCAGGATATTTCTCATGCCATGATAATATTTTCATAATCGCGATCCCGGGTATTAAGGGGAATTTCACATCAAGTTCCGGACTTTTACTCATCCTGATGATAGTTGAAAATTCATATACTTCTTCAAACCCAAGGATGCTCATGACTATTTCATGTTCGGGAGGCCAGGTTATTTTGAAATCTTCGTCAGCAATTGTTCCAAAAGGCACTATATCAATG
>JBDRBG010000101.1:0-2235 GCA_043823005.1 Candidatus Omnitrophota bacterium | reverse complement strand
GGGTCGACTTTCCAGTTTGAAAGACTCGGCTATTTTTGTGTAGATACAAAAGATTCGACTGATAAGAACAAGATTTTCAACCGAATAGTATCTCTGAGAGACACCTGGAAAAAGGTAGCGGGTCGCTAGGCGTCAGTTGGTTGTTAGTAGGAGCCGTCTCCTGACGGTGAACCTCATTTGTTCGTCATTGCGAGGACCGAGGCAGACGAGGCCCGCGGCAATCTCTTGAGTCAACGGCGCAAAGTCTATTGTTTCTTGAACCTTATCCGGTATTATAGTATAATATTTTTTTCGAATTTAAGAATTTAAGAATTTACGCTGGGATGTGGTGTAATTGGTAACACGGATGACTCTGGATCATTTGTTCCTGGTTCAAGTCCAGGCATCCCAGCCAATCCGAATGAACCTCTACTAAACGTGGGGGTTTTTTCTTTTTGATGCCCCATAAAAATCAAGTACTTGTGAGACAATACTACTCAATAGTACTTAAGGTATTGCCATGTTTCAAAAGTACAGTTTTGGTTGGTTTCGGTGGCAAAAAAAAAGGATGCTTTTATGGGAGATATCTATTGGATTAGTTTAGGCAATAAGGATATTGCATAAAGAGGTATGTTGCGAATGTCGCCATTTTGTTTGAAATTTAATAAGGTTGTACGGATAAGGCATGGTGGAGAAAATTTATCAGCATATGATTTTAGACTTTTACTTTTCGGGTTTATGCCGGCTTTAACCTCAAGGGGATATATCTGTCCGTTTATTTCACATAGAAAATCTATTTCAGCTTTTGCGTTTTCACTACGCCAATAGTATATATTTTGATTTAGGAGAGCAGTGAGTTGCTGGGCCACATAGTTTTCAACAAAAGAACCTTTATAGTTATTGAAAAGGCTGGTGCCCTGTATAGCCGTTTCTATGGGAATGTTAGTCATTGCGCCCAAAAGGCCGATATCTAAAGCATAGATCTTAAAGCAGGTTTTAATTGCGTATTGTTTAAGAGGAAACTGACTGTTTTCAATAGCGGTTACTTTATAAATTAATCCAGTATCATCCAGCCAAATAAGAGCATTTTCATATTCCCGTGCTCTTGCTCCTTGTCGGAGAGAAGAAAAAATAAATTTTTTATTATCTTTAGCAAGCTGTGCCGGTATAGAATCCCAGATTAGCGTAAGTTTTGGAATATCGTGGAGAGGAGCATGTTTTGTAAAGTCCAGAATATAAGAATCAATTATGTCTTTTTGAATTTGTCTTACTTCAGTACAGTTTGTTGAAGCAGCATAATGTTTTACGGCTTCCGGCATTCCTCCTATAAAATAATACTTGCAAAGAAGTCTTACCAGATCTTCGTGAAAGGGAAGTTGCAAAGAGTCAAAAGTTGTAATATTCTCTAATATTTGGCGGTATCTGGACTCATTGATTGCATTAAGAAACTCAAAAAATGTTAATGGAAAAAGATTAAGGAAGTTTACTTTGCCGACAGGAAAAGATCCAGGAGAAGATAATTTAATACCTAGTAAAGAACCCGCTGAGGCTATATGATATTCATTGGCATTTTCACAAAAATATTTTAAAGAATTTAACGCTTTATTCGAAACTTGAATTTCATCAAAAAAGATTAGATCATGCGTTGGTTTAATTGCCTGTTTACAATAAACAGATAAGTCTGAAAGAATTCTTTTAGGATCAAGGTCTCGTTCAAAGAAATCCGTTAATTTTGGGTTTTCTTCAAAATTGAAATAATGAACATTCTGGTATTCGTTTTGTCCGAATTCTTTAAGAATATAGGTTTTACCTGTTTGACGTGCGCCTCTAAGAATCAGAGGTTTTCTTATTTTAGAGGATTTCCATTCTATGAGATTATTGTAAATATCCCTTTTCATAGTACATAATATACACGAAAGAGGAGAAAAACACAAGGCCTAGGGTCAAGAAATGTGATTCATTTCACTTTTTTCGTTCCTATTGCGTGAGGATATGCCGGAATGTGAAAAATAGCGACGGAAAATGGGGACAGACACTATTTTATTGTTGTCCTTGAGTTTATAGCAACTCCTATTTAAAGTGTCAATTGTCTAGGTCTGACCCTATAAAATTTTTCGCCGAGCGGTATTTTTAGCCCGCCAGCGCTTCTGATACCCAGGATTTGTCCGCCGCCACTCTTTTGTATGCTCATAACGGCCCTTAAAGTATCCGGGGTTGGCATTGCGCCAGTTTTTCTGCTGCGCTTGACGACGTTTT
>JBDRBG010000100.1:0-6199 GCA_043823005.1 Candidatus Omnitrophota bacterium | reverse complement strand
TTTCTCCTGCTGATAAAAAATTATTAAGCTGTGCGCTTACTCCTTTTGGAAGAGCCTCTATATTTTCAAGATTTAAAATAAACTCTTTATCCTTATTTGCGTTACATTCATCTATCAGTCGGGCTAAAAGGCCTTTTTTGTATTCCAGTTTTTTTCTCCAATTATGAGGAAAAGCCGTTATCATTGCCGCAGCAATTACCAGACCATCATATGCCCCTTCCTTATAAATATCCTTAAAATTGTCGATTTCTTTTTTTAAAGGGACTCTATCCAAAAGTTTAGTTAATATCTCTTTAATTTGGGCATCATCATTTATAAAAGTGCTGACTAATTGATATGCTTTTTCCTTTTCGATTCTTTCCCTTGGAACATATCCCCCTATAAGCTGTGCAGTATTACTGTAAGGTGTACATTGCATTGAAAAAACCCGGCTGTTTTTCTTGTTTACCTTAAGATAATAAGAAAGAGCTGTTTCAAATGCCTGGAGAGAATCTGTTGCCTTAATAAATAAAGCAGGTATTCCGCTTTGAAGAACGCGCTTAAGTTTAATATAAGTCCTTTTGTAAATATCAACTTCTAATTCAGCTCTTTTTTTCTCCTGTTTATCATCATCTTTTTGGCTTTCTTTTAACGCATTCCTTAGTATCTTTACATCCGGATCTTCTGGCAAGCCTTTTATTTTCCCGGGTAAATCTTCCGGACTTAAAGCATCATAATAAACATTTTTTTCAGCAAACTTCTTCGCCTCCTGAAATGCTTCTATTCTGGATTTTTCTTCTCCCGTCAATTTCAAAAATATTCTCTTAAAATCATACGCAAAACGTTTTATCTCTCTTATTGATACCGCATATCTTGCCTGGTCAGCTGCCCTTCTTCTGATCTTTTCAACTGCCCTGTCATACCCCTTATGCATATTAATAACATAAGTAACTATCCGTTTTCTCTCATTATCAGTTAGATAAGATTCCTTTTCAAACAAGCTTTTGACTTCCGGGTCTACTTCTCCGGCTTGTTTTTCTTCGTTATTCTTGTTCTCCGCGTAATCTCTCGGAATTTCGCTTGTATTGTCCATTTCCCATAAAGTTTTAAATTCCTGATATCTGTTGACCGGATCCTGCAGAATCTTGTGAATTTCAATTGAATCGGCGTTTTGCCTAATCAGCCGTTCTATTTGCTCAACTGCCAGATGATTATTCACTATACCGCTAAAAATTTCGTGTAAAATAACCTCTTTGATTTTATCCTGAGAAAGATCAGGTCTTATTCGTATCCCCCTTTTGCCGGCATGGCCAGATCTCTCTGTCTTTACCAGATTAAATGAAATACGAATAAACGATGAAATCTCCTGCGCTTTTTTCTCTAAAAAATCCCCGGCAGGATCGTTTTCCGGAAGACTGTTTAGAACTACCTTTATCATCTCTTGAGCTGTGATTGTTTCCTGGCCTGTAAGATCCCTAAATCCTTCCTCATCCGGAGCCATTATCTCATCAATAAACTTCTCATGGATCTCATAAAAAAACCTGTTTTTAGAAATCCTTATTTTCTCTTCCGGATCACCATAACAAAAAACAATCTCACCTGTCTCCGCGTCATATATTTCTACTTGACTCCCGTTTTCCAATAGACTCTGAACATATATCATAGCTTCATAAAGCTTTATGTTCCGTTCTCCCCATACTTTTTCGCCTAAACCATGATTTAATTTACTTGCTATTTGAAGATTTGAAAGCGCCGCATCCAGTTCTCTGAAAAAAGATGTGCTTTTGCCTGATAAAATATCAAAATACTCATTTCTTCCTTGTGTCCCCTCATATTTGGGCAATATTGACACATATGAAATATTGTTTTCTTTGAATAGCTTATAAAGGTTTTCAGAATGAAAGCCGCCGGTAATTAAAACAGTCGTTCGTCGTTCGTCGTTTGTCGTTAGTTTCTCCGTCATTGCGAGCTCCGAGCCATGCGAGGAGCGCGGCAATCTCTTTTTTATATTCCCAACAAACGCCTCATCCCGCTTAAACGAATACGAATAAAAATCAATGACTTTAGCCCGATAGTCATCTATTCTTGCTAGATTTGCATTTAGTTTTAACTGCTCACCAAATTCATCCGCATATTTATTGAAAAAATCCAAATAATTTTCAACATTAAATTCATTGTTGTTTTTTAGATAATATTCATAATCTTTTCTGGACAGGCTGAAATTTAAGAGATTTTTAATATATTCAAGATTTTTGGATAATCGTATTAATTTACGCTGAATGTCAGTTGTGCTAATCCTCTTACGTAAAGACTCTTCCAGCAATGTTATCTCTTCATACAACGCGCTATGATTAATCTCAGCATATATTTTCACATAATCAATATATTTTGAAAATTCCTGAAGGCTTTTTGAGATATCAACATCAACTTCAACAGCTTTTTCATTTAGATAAGTATAAAAATCAGCTTCTGAACTCTGTCCTTTGCGAAAAGATATTAATTTTTCCAAAAATTGCTCTAGTTTTGATTTGGGAAATTTTCCAATTAAAAGCTCGATTAACACATCCCGCTGAATGTTAGCGCTCTTGAAATCTATATCTTCCTCGCGTTCTATGATCTCAGCTAAAACATTAATATTAGTAAAATCTCTGCTGTTTTCTTTTATGTCCGGATATTCACACGCCGTGCATAAAAGATATTTAATATACTCTTTAAATTTCAGCTTTCCGCTTTTACCTTCAGAATATTTAGAATCAAATTCAAGAAGCTGTACTGAAAAGACCTTGTTTTTAAAAGCAGTTAGCACACCTTCCATTTGCTTTAAACAAATATCTGCATCAGGTTTAGCTTCAAGAAAATTCTTATAAACTTCCAGATTGGCAAGATAAAGTTCTTTATTTTCAATCCCGGCAAGTTCTGCTTTTCCGGGATAGTTTATTGCAAAATATTCAGCACCGTTAATTTCAGCCTGCCGTAAAAACAAGTCAGAAACCCGTGCCCGCAATTCCGCAGGAATTATTTTGTAAAAAGGAGCAAGATCATATTCCCCTGCTCCGCCTTCAAGATAAACTTTACTGATTCCATATGTACTAATAAGATACGCAATAATATCAGAAATTGTTCTTTGACACGCATAATTAGCATGCGCATCCTGAATATGTACAATTAGATTATCTGTATTACGGATATCTTGATCCTGAATAGTCCCGAGATTCAATGGAAGATTAAAAGAATTCCGCGCCAAAAGATCTATCTGAGGCTGTCGATGAGACATAGAAAAAACATCCGAATTCCCCACAGGCAAAACTTCGAACGCCCATGCAGAGTTCATGTTCACACCATTATTAATTGCCGAGAAAAATACAGCAACCGCCAAAATGCCGCTTATAACCCGTTGAAAAAAATTGGTTTTAAAAAATATTCTCATTATTATATTAATCTATGTGTTGTTGCGGCTTTATACTTCTAAAGCCCCTTCTAGCTTTTTGTTGCCATAATCAATTACGCTATTGTACTTAATTTCCTTTGTTCTGTCAATAAAAATTTACAAAACATTTCCCCCGATCATTATCGCCTCAAAAACTAGCTTTCTATAGTCTTTCCCTTGCATTTCTCGAAAATTTCTAAAATTTTAAGCTTTTTAAAACACCTAACAAGCCAACAAACCCATTGCCCTCGCAACGCCTTTCAGGTAAAAGCCTTACGAAAAAAGAGTATTTACCACAAAAGGACTGTGCTTATGTGTAAATTTTTCAGGTAAAATTATCCCCTGAATAGGCAAAACCAGTTCAAAACTATGCCTAAAAAGCCATAAAATGCCTTTAAGCGTACTTTTTGAGCTTTTACCTGTGTATGTATTGAGATAGGCAGGATAGCACCTAAAAGCAATGTCCCAACTTGCAGACGCTTTATATAAACTCTTTATTTAGAAGGACTTATCTTAATTTAGGATTCTTAACAAATTTTAGCTCCCAGACTAGCTAAGGTTGCTTCAAGACTTACGTAGTTCGCCTCTCACAATCAGGCTTGTGTCATAACGTCTTTGCGTGCCACTGATGTTGAGTGCACCCGCCAGAGGCTGGTCCGCCTCTGGCGGGCCGCAGTTGCTTTTTGCCTCGCAAAGACGAAATCTACCATCTTTCAAGGAAGTTCCGGAAAAAATTCGCACAAGACTATTACAAAATGGTGCAATTGGCCTTTGAGTGAATCGCAATTTTAGCTTTTTTTACAACTTTTTAAGGATTATTGTTAAATGATGTTTGAGCCCGAACTCCTTTACAAACAGTGAGGGCGAGTTCATTTAACACCTTGAAAAGTTCAAAAAAAGCGTTAAAAAATTGCGACTGAACGAAAAGGCCATTTGTGCCGTTGTCGCGAAAGCAATATCCTTGTTTTAATTTCCCGCTTCCAAAGATTGCCGCGGTCGCTCTTGCTCCCTCGCAAAGACAAAAAGGATTGCCGCGATCAATCTCACCAGTCACCTTTTATTAAGATGCTTTTAAAACTCGCCTAATGCTATCATAGATATCTTTTAATGCCTCATACTCTATTGGGTCAGCTGGTACAAGCTTTATTACAACACTTCTTTTCTCAATACACCTTTGTATGATTACTTTGTCGTCATCCATTTCAGCATTTATTGTTTTATATATTTCCAAAAGCTTTGCTGTATCATATTTTCTTATCCCTTTACAATGTAAGGCTTTTACTAAAGTAAATAAGGTTATTTCAATAAACGGATAATAGCTGTCTATTTCTAATTCCGAGTCATCCACAAACGTTACTATAGCTTCACCTGCAAAACCCAGGCAATTTTTCTGATTCTCTGTTTTTGTTACCATAATAACATTTGATTTTTTTATCTTTATTTTATTTTTTCCTTTTTCCCCGGTATATTCTAAAACAGTTTTTGCCAGGGTTTCGCCTTTTCCTCTTTCTATAATAATTTTATTGAATATATCCTGAGAGCCTTTTCCTGCTTCATAAAATTCCTTTAGTTCCCTAATAATCCCTAAAACAAGATTTATTGTTCCTTCTCTCCCTAAATTTTCATCCAAAGCAAACAAAATCTTTTCATCTTCTTCGCAGTTCAAAGCTAAATTAAACAACCCATTGGCTAATTGAAATGTTTCTTCTTCTACTTGCTGTTTCAGCATCTGATATTGCGGCTGTATCGCTGCTTTTTTTTGAGTTTCTCTCTTTTTAACTTTAATTTTGCCGTTCTTTTTTGCCTTACCTTGCACTCCCTCATCCGGGAAAAACTGCCAAACCTCGTCCATATAATACTTGTAAATCTTTTTTAAAACCTCCCGTATTTCTTTTTCCTCTTCCATAACAACATCCGGCTCATTAAGAAATATTCTTGAATCCCAGACAATTGCCATATTTTCAACAGCACGGGACAATGTTACATTCAATCGGTTTACATTTGAGATAAACCCCATTTCTCCCTCAAGATTACTCCTCACAAAATCCACAATAATCGTCTTGTTCTCGCCTCCTTGAAAACTGTCTATTGTGGTAACCTTAACACAATTTTCTTTCGCATATTTAGCTCGTATAAGCGAATTTAAAAGTTCTTCCTGCGCCTTAAAAAAAACCACTATTGTAATTTCTTTGGGATCCATCTTTCTCTGTTGGATAAACTCATCCAAAAGCTGCATAACTTCAAGCGCTGATCTTGTATTTTGAAAACTCGTGCCTATGGGCTCTTCATATGTAGCTTCATCATCATCTCCTATATCACTTACTTTCAACTGTAATGTTTCCGCTGAAAAATCTTCCCATCCGCGTCTGTTTATATCCCCGCCATAAAACACTTCTGAAATAAGACCGCTTATCAAAGGATGACTTCTCCAATTTGTTGAAAGCATAACTTCATCACTGATATTCTGTCCTTCAGACTGCGCGAGTATACTTTCATAAAATAACTCCACATATTCCGGAGATACCCCGCTTTTTTTAAACTTCGCTTCATCATCAAAATCCCTAAAAGGTTCAAGTTGTTTTGTATCCCCTACCATAATCATTTTTCCGGTATCTTCGAGATACTGGCAAGGAACAAGCGCTCCTGTTAAGGTTTCCCTTGAAGTCTCATCCATTATAAGAACATCAAAACTTTTATCAGCAAGAAATCTTTTCGCGGATCGATCAACAGCTATCCCCGCGTCTGTTGCGACTATAACACAGCCCCCATTATTTTGTTTAGCCCCTTGGGCAA
>JBDRBG010000099.1:0-6797 GCA_043823005.1 Candidatus Omnitrophota bacterium | reverse complement strand
ACGTTAACCTCTTAAATCCTGACTGACAAACAGGTCCCTTTAAGCACTTTTTCACATCGCCTTGATTAATAGCGTCTGCAATAAACTTAAATGCTCCGCTGACTGCTTCTAAATATGTATCAATATGTTCTTTCTTATGCGCGAAAGAAGCATAAAAAACATTAGAAGCAAGAAACCCTTTTTCCAGCATATACTGTGTAAATAAAGTTTTAAGCACCAGAGGTTCTTTATATTTAAATGAAAAATGCCCCAGAGGCGCTATACCTGAAACACTGATATTAAGTCCATGTTTTTTAGCCAACACAGCCCATCCCTCTCGCACCATTTTTCCGGCGTCAATAAGGTGTTTCTCAACTTTATTCTTCTTAAACTTTTTTATCGCGGCTATAGCAGCTGTCGGACCTATTTTTTCCGTCCAATACGTACTGCTTATGAAACTATCCTGAGCCGCGCTCATAACGCGAGAAGTACCTATAACAGCGGCCATCGGATACCCATTACTTATACCTTTTGCAAATACAGCTATATCAGAATTTACATTAAATTTTAAATGCGATCCTCCGCAATTTAACCGCCAGCCCGCGGTAATCTCATCAAATATCAAAACTATTCCTTTTTCTTCTGTAATCTCTCTTATTGTTTCTAAAAAAGGTTTTTCAGGATAATGATTCCTTACAGGTTCCATAACAACCGCGGCAATCTCGCCTTTGCAAGTATCTATCAACGCCTCAAAACCATCAATATTATTATATTCAAACGGAACCATTGTGCCTTTTAATCCTACAGGAACACCGCTTGGCTCTAATCCCGGGATAAGATGCCCGTTTAAAGCCTTATCATCCGCGATATTCGCCGCTAAATACCAGTCATGCCATCCGTGATATCCGCAAAAAAGAATTTTATCTTTACCTGTTTTTGCCCTTGCTATGCGTACAGCCATTGCCATAGCTTCGCCTCCGGTACGGCTGTAACGCACCATCCCGGCCCATGGATGAAGTTCACATAAAAGTTCTGCCAGTTCCACTTCTTCCGGACTGTTTAAAGTGCTCATAGACCCTGAGTCTACAACATCTTTGACAGCTTTATTCACGTCAGGATCAGCATACCCGAGTACACAGGAACCGATTCCCATATAACTCATATCAATATATTCTTTATCATCCAGATCCCAAATCCTACACCCCTCTGCCTTTTTATAATAAGCGGGCCATGCTTCGGGCAAATGCAGTTCCGGCCTTTTAGACAAAAGCTGTGTACCCCCGGGAATTATTTTTTTCGCTTTTTTGTATAATTCTTGTGTAATCTTCATATTAATTTCCGTCATGTTTAAAATCCATATCCTGCTCTTTTTCTTCAGACAATATCAACTCCGCTATTTTAAAATCCAAAAGATCATCAATATCCACAGATCTAAATCGAGGCATAACATACCCCAGAGTCCCTTTAGGCAAAAATGTCCTTTCCTTCAGAAAAATATCGGTCCGACATAAATACACAGCCCCATTCAGGACATATGTAACCGGCAGATCCTGCCTTCTTTTGGCATTATGCTCACTTTCAATAAAACAATCAACAAAACCATGTTCATTTAATGTTCGCATCCAATACGGCCTATCCTCAGCTTCTTTTAAACTTACAACAGCATTTGCGTTTTCATTACTGTTAACCAATGTTTCAAATGCCGCATCTATATCGTAATATGTCCGAAGCGGACATGTCGGCTGTAAGAGAACAAAATAATCAGGGGAATATCCTTCATCTCTATTTAATTTATCCAACAAATGGATAACCACATCAACAGTAGATGTATCATCTTTCGCAAGTTCTTTCGGTCTTAAAAACGGAACCTCAACCTCATATTCATGGCACACCTCAGCTATTTTTTGATCATCAGTTGATACAACAATTCTGCCCGTGTATTTGCTTTTCCCGGCGGCTTCTATTGTCCACGCGATCAATGGTTTTCCTCTCAATAATTTTATGTTTTTATGAAGAAGACCTTTACTTCCCCCTCGAGCGGGAATTATTGTTAAGATTTCATTGTTTTCCATTGCGCTCAATCCCCCCTACATACTTCTTGCGGCTTTTCTGTATTCTTCCCATTGCCCCACATCTATCCAGGATTTTTCAGGAATAGGATAAACACCAACTCTTAATTTGTTTTGCTTTAGAACGTCTACAAGTTCAGTAATATCAAATTTCTTATCTTCAGGAATAAAATCTAATACTCCGGGCGAAACAATATACATCCCGGTATTGATCAAAACATCATATTCGGGTTTTTCTTTTAGCCCGGCTAATTCCCCGCCGTTTTGGATCTCACACACGCCATAAGGAATAACATGATGATGCATTGAAGCAACGAGTGTCAGCAAATATTCATTCTTATTATGAAAATCCAAAATTTTATTATAGTCTGCCTCAATTATCGTATCACAATTAGAAACAATGATAGGCTTTGTTACCTTCCCCCTTAAAAACCTTAAAGCCCCGGCTGTACCCAGGGGCTTTTCTTCTTCAATAAAAAAAATAGAATATGTTCTTACAACTTCTTCAAAAAACGCTTTTATCATTTTGGCCTTATGATGAAGTGACAAATAAAACAATTGCGCCCCACTTTCAACAAATTTATCTATAATAATTTCGATCACAGGTTTTTCACCGATAGGTATCAAGGGTTTAGGCAATACGCGCGTAAACGGATCAAGCCTTGTACCACTGCCTCCCGCCATAATAACAACAGGGACATCTAATTTTTCTTTTTCCGGCTTAATTTCATTTTTGCTAAAAGCTTTTCTGAAAATAAGATCTACTAAAATCCCGTCTTTTAGTATCGGAATCTGGTTAACTTCTTTTTTTTCAAAAATCTCTCTAACCTTATTTTTGTCGTCTTTTTCTGACAAATATATAAAATTTCTGTTTGCGATCAAATCCACGCTATCGTCCAAAGACACAGAGTTCCACACAGACCTGCGGAAATCTCCATCAGTAACAATACCCATAACTTTATCATCATCATCGACAACAAGAATAAACTTCTCGTCATTAAAAATTTGTTTTTTAAAAACCTCGCGTATCCTCTTTCGCCTATTAATAGTAAAACAAGAAGGCTCTTCAATTACCTTATTCATATCCATGCTATCCTCTGATACGGCTTTTTCATCTACTTTCAAAATAACTCCTAATATGTGTTGTTACAACTTCTACTTCTTCTGTTTTCAAACTCACACTGCACGGAAGATTTATACAAGTATCATAAGCATTAACAGCTTCTTCTATAAGATATGTCTCTGCGCTTTTTTTATACATAGGCAAAGTATGTATTAATTTCCAAAGCGGCCTTACCTCTATTCCTTTTAAGATCAAATACTGCATTAAAGAATATTTATCCTGCGCCGGAACCCGTAAAGTGTAAAACCAGAAATTACTTTTAACTTCCGGTCTCTCCCCCGCAAAATTAATATCATCCATATTTGAAAATAAACTTCTATATAAAGAACTGTTTTTTCGTTTAATCTCTATGAATTTTTCTATATTTTCCATTTGCGCGATCCCTATAGCTGCCTGCACATTATTAAGCCGATAATTATACCCTATAAGGTCATGATCATACTCAAAAGAGTTTTTTTTAGCCTGAGTGCTCAGATGCCTGATCCTGTCAGAAAGCTCCTTCTTATCAGTCACAACCATACCTCCGCCGCCCGTAGTAATGATTTTATTACCGTTAAAAGAAAAACATCCGATTTCTCCGAAAGAACCTGTCTTGCGGCCCTTGTATTCAGACCCGAGACTCTCCGTAGCATCTTCAATTACATTAATATTATATTCCTCAGCAATATCAAGTAACGGGTCCATGTCCGTCGGGTGCCCGAAAACATGAACAGGAATAATCGCTTTAATGCGTTTCTTAGTCTTTTTATTATAAGCATAACCATCCTGTCTTTTAATACATTCTGTCCTAATAAAATCTCTCGTTTTATTAACATCCAAACACAGTGTTTCCCTGTCACAATCCATAAAAACAGGAAATGCCCCGCAATATCTGACAGCATTTACAGGAGCAATAAATGTAAGCCCGGGAACTATCACTTCATCTTCCGGTCCGATACCGCAGGCTAAAAGACTCAAATGTAAAGCCGCAGTACCGTTTACTATTGCCACGGCATATTTAGAGCCAACATATTCAGCCAACACGCTTTCAAAACGATCCACATAACTGCCCACAGAAGAAACCCATCCGGTATCAAGACATTCCTTAACATAGGTCCATTCATTCCCGCATATTGAAGGCACAGATAAAGGTATGGTCTTATTTTTCTGTATCAAGACAGTTCTCCTCTAAGATTTTTATCATTTGCCAGTGATTTTATATATCCTTCATTCCTGATTATATCCTTATTATATTGTTCAATATCAGCATTATTGTCCAGAAAATTTAATATATCCGAAAAATTAAAATTCGGATTTACAGGATATAAGTTTTCTATAACAGATTTTATAAAGCTATAATCTTCAGGACAATCCAATGTCCATCTTTTTCCGGAATAATCATTTGTACTTTCAACATTTTTAAGTTTAAAAACTTCGGGATTTTTCCTGATATATGAGGTAACATGTTCTCTTTCGGATAAAAGCTCTGCTTTTTCCCATGACCGTTTGAGCGATTTAAAATCAAAAACCTCTACATCGAGTCCGTCAGGGAAAGTCTCTTTAAGTACATTTGAACAATATTGGGCCCCTGTTTCAAAATAATGATTTACAACCATATCTATAATACCCGGATCAATCAACGGACAATCCGAGGTTATCCTGATAATATGTTCTGCTTCAAATAAACGAGCAGTCTGATAATATCTATCCAGAACATCTGATTCAGACCCGCAAAAAACACTTACACCTATAGTGCTGGCAAGTTTGACTATGTCAAGATCCTGTCGGCTAATAGTAGTTGCGACAATTATCCTATCCACTGACTCGGCTTTACTCACGCGTTCAATAACATATTCCAAAATAGTCTTATCCAAAACTTTGAGCAAAACCTTACCCGGAAGTCTTGTAGCGCCCATTCTTGCCTGTATTATTGCTGTTGCTGTCTTATCTTTTTCACATATCATATTATTTTCCACTTTCAAAAATCCTAAACTCTAAATCCTAAACTCTAAATAAATCCAAAATCTTAAACCCAAAATTGAAAAATACATTGCATATAAAGTTTTGTATTTTCAGTTTTTAGTTTATAATTTATTTAGGATTTAGTGTTTTGCATTTAGAGAATTCCCTTCTTCATTAAATAATTACTCCATAAATACGGTAAAAGGACATCTTCATCCTCAATCGCAAGTTGCCGCAAATCTTGCATAATATCTTGTATCTCAGACGCATAGTCTACTGCCGCTAAGTTCATTTTTGCCTGCCCTAGACTATCCACGCCAATAATTACATGATCCACATCAGGATTTAAAAGCGCAAAATTTAAACATATAGCATGAAGCGGAATCTTATATCTTTTTGACAGTTCATTTAATCTATTTAACCGCGCCCCGGCTTTTCCCAGGATGCCTTTTAATTTATCCGGATCCATAAATGCCGCGCCCTGCAAAAAAACCGAACGCGCAAAAATCTTGATCCCTTTTTTTCGCCATTTCTCAAAATAAGGCTCAAACCTCCTGTCAAACACACTATAAGGAACCTGTACAATATCAAAGGCTATTTGCCGGTCTTCTAAAAACTCTGCTTCTTCTCTGGCATAAAGAGAAAATCCTATTTTTCCTAGTTTTTTTCTTTTTTTCAGAGCTTGAAATATATCCCAAATGTCCGGGTCTCGGACAAAATCCTTAAAACTATGGATAAGATATCCATAAAGGCTTTCCCTTCCCAGATCAGACAAAGTGCATTTAAGTTTCTTATCAATAAACTGTTCTGCTTCAGCTGAACCTTGTTCCACAGAAGAAAGTTTTGATACTATTTCGAATTCCAGCATCTCCTTGCGGCAGCATTCGCCTATAAGCGATTCACTTTTTCCATAAGCACCGGCTGTATCTAAAAAACCTATACCTTGCCGCGCTGTATATTTTAAAATATCAAAGACCTCTTCAGGAGGAACTTTACCCCTTTTATTTGCCACTCCATAATCCATACCAAACTGGACCGTACCCAGACATATTTTTTTTATCAATTCATTTCTCATGTTTAAAAAACTGTTTTACCTGCTGAATAACTCTTGCCTGGTCCGATTGTGTCAAAGATGAATACAACGGAAGGCTAAGACATTCATCAGCATACTTTTCAGCAACAGGAAAATCTCCTTTTTTATATCCAAATTTACGGTATAAAGAAAACAAATGTACCGGCATATAATTTATCTGGCAATATATACCCTGTTTTCTCAAATGATCATATAATTTATCCCGATATCCGGTCCTGATCACATAAAGATGATATGAAGCTTTTGTTCCGGACCTTTCATATGGAAGCCTTATTTCCGCTATATTTTCAAATGCTTCATTATAAGATTCAACCATTTGTCTGCGTTTAGCCACCATTTTATCCAGTCTCTTAAGCTGCGATATGCCTAAAGCGCATTGAAAATCCGTTATCCTATAATTAAACCCAAATTCACTGATATCATATTTCCAGGGAATACTCGCATCTTTTACTATCCCATGCGTCCTGAGTTTCAAAACATTTTCATAAAGATTCTTATCATTTGTCAAAAGCGCTCCGCCTTCTCCGGTTGTTATATGTTTTATCGGATGAAAACTGAATATAGTTATATCCGAATGTTTACAACTTCCGAT
>JBDRBG010000098.1:0-7676 GCA_043823005.1 Candidatus Omnitrophota bacterium | reverse complement strand
ATAAAATTTAATTCCGCTTTTGTGTTTAAATATTCGCCCAGGCCGCCGGCTTTATCATCATCGTTTGTTGATGATGTCGAAGAAAAGACTAAAAAAGCGTGGAACAATGAACTTCTTGCTGTTCAGAAAGAAATATCGTTTGAGAAAAATAAAGCAATGATAGGTACTGAACAGGAAGTGCTGGTTGAATCGCAAAGCCGTATGTCCGATAAAGAATATATGGGCAGGACGCGCAATAACACACCGTGTGTTTTTCCCGCAGATGAAAGTGTGGTCGGTACTATTGTTCGCGTTAAGATACAGGACGCCAGCCCGTATACGTTGAAGGGAGAACGGATCAACACGGATAGCGGAGGTACGGATCAACACGGATAGCGGGGAAATATGGGAAAACTTGAGTGTGAAAACATTACATATAAGATTAGAGGTGCTCTTTTTGAGATTTATAATGTTTTAGGTCCGGGATTTAAAGAGATAATTTACCATAAATCTCTAAAGGAAGAGTTTGATAAGAGAGGAATTGATTATAGGGAAAAAGAAAGAATAAAAATAATCTTTAAAAATAAAATAGTTGGGGTTTATGAACCAGACTATCTTGTGGAAGGTAAAGTGATAATTGAACTAAAAGCAGTGGATTTGATGCCTAAACTTTTTGAAAAACAATTGTATAGCTATTTAAAGGCAACGAAATATAGAGTTGGAATTTTAGTGAATTTTGGTGGAGCTAAACTAGAGATTAAACGGTTAGTGTATGGATAGAACAAGTTGATCTGTGTGTATCTGATTGTAAAGATTTTTAGTATAATCCGTGTGCATCCGTGTTAACTATATGAACAAAATTATTTTTATCCTCGGGCCGACTTCATCCGGCAAGACTGATGTTGCTGTTAAACTTGCAGAAAAACTTAACGGTGAGATAATATCATGTGATTCAATGCAGGTATATCAGGATATGGATATCCTGACCCGGCCGCCGAGCAAGGATATAACAGAACATATACCTCATCATCTTGTCAGAATGATCCCTCCGGAAGAAGAATTCAACGCGGCCAGGTTTATTGATATGGCTCTTGAAGCAATAAAGTCTATTATTGCGAAGGGAAAATTGCCCATATTTGCCGGAGGTACAGGGCTTTATGTTAAAGCGCTTGTGGATGGTATATTTTCTTCTCCGGCAAAAGACGAATCTTTCAGGCGTAACATGCAAAAAATAGCGATTCAAAAAGGTAAAGAATATCTTCTTGAGCGTCTTTGCGAGATCGATCCTGTTACTGCTGAAAAACTTCATGTTAATGATACGAGGCGAATTATACGCGCGCTTGAAGTGTATCATCTTACCGGAAGTACTATTCATGAAAAAAAAGATCAGACAAAACCAGGGATAGCAGGAGAATATGACTTGAGGCTGTATGGGTTAAACCTGCCCAGGGAAATCTTATATTTGCGTATTAACGATTCAGTTGAACATATGTTTGAACAGGGATTAGTTGGTGAAGTAGAAAAACTTATTTTTCGTGATCTTAGTCTGACTGCGGGCAAAGCTCTTGGCATAAAAGAAGTAAAAGATTATCTTGATGCGAGAATCAGTCTTGATCAAGCAAAAGAAGAACTTAAAAAAAATACTCGTAAATACGCGAAACGTCAGCTTACCTGGTTCAGGGCGGATAAGCGTATAACATGGATTAATGCGGATAAGGATGCAGGGGAAGTTGCGGGAGAGATTGCCGCGTCGCTTTGCTCCTCGCAATGACGGAAGGGTGCGCTTGTCAGCCTAGACTACACTCCGGAGGGCCTGAGGCGGATCCGCCTCTGGAGGACCGCGGTCGCTACGCTCCCTCGCAAAGACGAAATTTGAATTATGACACAGTTTGTTCGCGGGAATGACGGAAGTCTTGAGGATAACAATACAATGACTACTACTAAATCAACCGTAGCTAAAAAGGAACGGGCATTACTGGTTACAGTAGACGTGCCGGGAAAATTTTCATGGAACCTTGAAGACAAGGAAGAAGAGCTTAAGCGTCTTGTTTCTTCTTGCGGGATGATTTTAGATGAATGCATTATTTGCCGTAGAAAAACCCTGACGTCCGCTCTTTTTATAGGTAAAGGCAAGGTTGAGGAAATCTCGGAGATTGCAGAAGAAACAGGGGTTGATGTCGTTGTTTTTAGTGATGATCTGTCGCCTTCACAGCAGAAAAATCTTGAAAAGCTAATTAAAAAAAAGACTATTGATCGGACACAGCTTATACTGGACATTTTTGCCAACAGGGCAAAGTCAAATGAAGGTAAAGTACAGGTGGAATTGGCTCAGCTTGGGTATCTTTTGCCGCGTTTAAGCGGAAAAGGCATTCAGCTTTCGCGGTTAGGCGGTGGCGTTGGGACTAAAGGCCCCGGAGAACAAAAACTGGAAGTTGATAGAAGACGTATACGCGAAAGAATAGCAAAATTAAAACGTACTTTAAAACAGATTACGGCGCAGAGAAAACTCAGGCGTGTTCAGAGAGAAAAGTTTTCTGTTTTAACGGCCGCGCTTGTCGGGTATACAAATTCAGGTAAATCCACTCTTTTTAACGCGCTTACTTGTTCCCGTGTAAAAGCAAAGGATCAGTTGTTTAGTTCTCTTGATTCGACTGTGCGGAAATTAGTGCTTCCAAATAATAAGACAGCAGTTATTTGCGATACAGTCGGGTTTGTGCAGGATCTTCCGCATCATCTTGTGGAAAGTTTTAAAGCTACTCTTGAAGAAGTGTTTAACGCTGATATTCTTCTGCATGTTATTGATATAAGCGACCATCGTTTGCAGGAACAAAAACAAGCGGTATTGAAAGTTTTAAAAGAACTTGGTGTGCAGGATAAACCTTTATTTACTGTATTAAATAAAATAGATAAAGTGCCGAAAAAAGCTGTTCAGCAAAAAATAAAAAGAGAATTTGCCGATTCTATACTGGTTTCTGCGTTAAAAGTACAGGGGATCGATGAGCTTAAAGATAAAATTTCCATATTTACTCAAGCGGGGATGGAAGATATAGAGATTATGCTTCCCCGCGGGTTTTATTCGCTTGCTAAAGCGATGAGGGAAAAAGGCATAATAAAAAAAGAGGAATATACGGATAACGGTCTTTTTATAAGTGGGTGTGTGCCTAAAGAGATCAAATGTGCGGTGTTTAAGAAATTGAAGACGCGGGGACAGTGATCAGTGAACATCTTATGGCGGATAGCGCATAGCGGTTAGCGTATAGGAAAAACTAAACGCTATTCGCTAAAAAAAGTGTCAACTTTTTTAGGACGATACAGGGTGACAGTTGAAGGTTGTAAAAATAAGGGGACTGGTTTGAAAGTATCGAAAAAATACATATTCCAGATGGGGACAGGTTCCCTGCAGTAGCGTAAACCCTGGCTGAAACCAGTCCCCTTATTTTCATTTGAATTACAGCAGGTCTTCTGTTAAAATCTATAGCGTTTATATAGTAATATATTTATTTTAAAGTTATATATGCTTATGAAAGGACATAGTGGCCCTCTTAGAAAAAAAAATCATAGAAATTATATGTTTTATTGTCGCACAATTTTATTTGGGGAAAGCGGAGTTAAAAGATCTGCTAGTCCTTAAATATCCTACCTTAGGCGCTGTTAAAAACGCGGTGCTAAATGAACTGTATTATTCTTTCCGGACTAAAAAAGGGTACCGGCTTACCAGTGTGAACCTTGAAGTTACTAATCATTGTAATCTTAATTGTTCAATGTGTCCGGTAAAAAGCGAAATGAGACGGGATAAAGGTTATATGCGGTTTGATTTGTTTAAAAAAGTGATTGATGAGAACCCTCAACTTGAATTTGTTCTGCCTTTTCAATGGGGTGAACCGCTTTTACATCCCGAGATTTTTGATATGATCCAATATGCCACTGATAAGGGTATACGTTCAATGATGACTACTAACGGAGTTTTGCTTGATGATGAAAAAACAGATAAACTTCTTCATTGCGGGCTTACCAGGTTGACGTTTTCTCTGGACGGTACTGCCGAGGTATATGAAAAAGTAAGAAAAGTGCCGTATCAGGACATAAAGAAAAAAATTCTCAATTTTATCAGCGAAAGGGACAAACAGAAATCGTCTTTAAAAGTGGATCTTAATATGGTAGTTTTCGGAGAAACTGAGAACGTGGTCAGGGATTATAAAAAGGAATGGAAGGGTATAGCCGATCGTATTCAGATCATACCCCGGCTTGAGCAGAAGGGCCGGAACAGGATATATCCATGCCGTGAATTGTGGAGAGGCAGTTTAGTAGTGTTATGGGACGGCAGAGTTGTACCGTGCTGTGCGGATTATGACGCGAAACAGGTAGTGGGTGACGTAAATAAAGAAACGTTAGTCAATATATGGCAGGGCGAGAAAATGCAAAGATTAAGACGTTTGCATCGCAAAAAGATATTCAGTGATTACTGCCGTTATTGTGACGAATATGAAACAAGTCTGGTAAATCCAAGGTTTAGATAGGATAAGATGAGAATAAGTCTTATACATAAAGTCGATTATTATATAGGAATTCCGCTTTGTTTTTTGTTCGGTATGTTTTCTAACCTGCGGCGGTTTTTCTCTGAAAAAAATAAAGACATTCCTGAAAATCCTCAAAATATACTTTTAATAAAAACATGGGGGTTGGGTAATATTGTAATGATGATGCCTCTTATGAAAAAATTGAGGGAAACGTATCCGGCCGCAAAGATCTATTTTCTTACACTTAAGCGTAATCAGGAGATATTAGAAGAAAATCCATGGGTTGATGAACAATTGTTTTTGGATCTTTCGGGATATGCTGTTTTTTTGAGAAGTATAATCCAAATTTTGCGATATTTAAGAAAAAAACATATAGATATTGTGCTTGATTTCGACCAGTTTGCGAGAATAACAGCGCTTTTGTCGGTTTTTATAAGCAGGATCCGGATAGGGTTTGATACAAAGGGCCAGGGGATAGGTTTTATCCAGACATTTAAAGTTCCTTATCTTAATGATAAACATATGGCGCTGATATTTGCCGATATTGTTGAAAAGATCGGCATAAAATGTGAAGGGGCTGTGCCTGTGCCGATTCCAATAAAACAGCAGGATATAACACGTGTTAAAGAACTGCTTAATGACAATAATGTTTCCGCTAAAGGGCCTTTTGTGATCATACATGTCGGTACAGGAGTGAATATTCCTATACGGCGATGGGATGTCAGACGGTTCGCTGAGCTGGCTGACAGATTGGCGGAAGAATGTAACGTGTGTATTTTTCTTACCGGCCTTGAGGATGAAAAAGTTTTGATAAGAAAGGTGCTTCATCTTATGCATTATCCGGCTCTGGAGCTGGCAGGCAGGTTGAGTGTAAGAGAACTTGCTTATCTTGTGTCTTTATGCGGACTGGTCGTGGCAAATGATACGTCTTTAGTCCATGTGGCAAGCGCGATGAATACACCGGTTATCGGGCTGTATGGCCCTAATACGCCGTTTTTGTACGGGCCCAGAAGTCAAAGGTCAGTTGCTGTTTATAAGAAGCTCGAATGTTCTCCGTGTATTACGAATTTTAACGCTAAACAGACTTTTTGCAAGGATCCTGTTTGCATGAAAGAGATCACAGTCCAAGAGGTCTTTGACAAGGCAAAGGAGATACTAGAGTATAATGATAAGACAGATCAAACTTGCTAAAAACATAATTGCGTCGAATTTTAGTACGCTAAAAAGGCCTTATAAACTTACGTTTATACTTACATATAAATGTAATTGTAAGTGCCGGATGTGCTTGATCTGGAAGAAATCAGCTCAAGTCAATCAGGAACTCCGTACAGCCGAGATAGAAAGATTTTTTAAAAACAATTCTTATTTTTCATGGGTAAACGTGAGCGGAGGCGAGATCTTTCTGCGTGAAGATATATCTGATATCATAAAAATAATATCGGATAATTTGCCGTATTTGTATTTGTTTGATTTTCCTACTAATGGCATTTTAACGGAAAAAATAGTTAAGACTGTAAAGGATGCACTTGTATTCTTAAAATCCATGTTTGTGGTGACCGTGAGTATTGACGGTCCGCCTCACCTGCATGATAAAATAAGAAATTTTCCCGGCGCGTGGGAAAAAGCTATAGATACTTTTCTTAAACTCAGATCTATAAAAAAACGTAATTTTAAAGTGTTTCTAGGGTTAACTATATCTGCGTTTAATGAAGACTATTTGGAGGAGACGTACGAGAGTTTAAGAAAAGCTATACCTGGGTTTTCATTTAAAGATATTCATCTCAACATTTCACATGTTTCCGAGCATTATTATAATAATGTGGATATCCCTGTTCTTGATAAAGAAAAAGCTGTCAAGGCTATACGGAATTTTCAGCGGCATAAAGGTGTTTCGTTTTCAAGAGAATCGTTTCTTGAAAATATATATCAGAATCGTGTGTCTGAATATCTTTCGGAAAGCAGAACACCTTTACCCTGTAAGGCTTTGAACGCGTCCTGTTTTGTGGATCCATACGGGGAAGTGTATCCGTGCAGCGGGTTTGGAGAAAAACTGGGAGCGTTAAGAAGTACTGATTTTGAATTAGAGCCGATATGGAATTCTTCATTGGCTGAAAAAGCGCGCGAAAAAATAAAGGACAAACAATGTCCCCAATGCTGGACACCATGCGAAGCATATCAAAGTGTTCTGGGGAATCTGTTTTTTTATGAAAACTAAAAGAAGGATTTTTAAAATGACGAAGAAAATTCCGAGGTTAAAAATAGAATTAAGTGGGGCTTATTATTTTGAAAACTTTCAAAGAAGATATAAATTTCCTAAAAGGCGTTATAACTTGGATATCAAATCTGAAATTGATTGCATGATAATGAAATGTAGAAAAGGTGCGTGTATATTGGATGCTGGATGTGGGGATGGATCATTGAGTGGGGGGTGGACCGATGATTATAAGATAATTGGAATAGATTGTCAGAAAGAAAGTATTGATTTTTGTCGAAAGCAATATCCCGAAGGGGAGTGGTTGTTAGAGGATTTATATCACTTGCATTTTGAAGATGAATTTTTTGATTTAATTATTTGCTCAATGGTTATAGAACATTTTAAGATTCCCGATCGAGCATTATTTGAAATGAGTCGAGTTTTGAAAGATGAAGGGCAAATAGTAATAATAACTCCTAACTATGGTAGTTGTCTGTGGCGATTGATAGAAGCGATTTATTTTCCTATCTTTGAGGGTAATTGCAAGGCATGGACAGATGATGTTCATCCTTCTCGTTTTAGAAAAAAGTCTTTGAGTGAAATGGCAAACAAGTGTTTCTCGGTATGCGAAATTTTTACTGTAACGTATGGTATGACTTTGGTCTTAAGGGGGAAAAAGCAGTAGTATGACAAGAAAAAAAATAATAGACTTAATGTGCAAGTTGCAAAAATATATTAATCTTAAATTCAGCTTTTTAATTATTATAATTGTTGGATGTTTTGCGTATCTTTTGGATTTTACGTGGCTCAAATGGGGTGATTTGATAATAGATACAGGAAGGGAACTTTATGTTCCTTTGATGCTTTCAGAAGGGAAACTTCTTTATAAGGATATAGTGTATGTTTATGGACCGTTTGTGCCTTATTTGCATGCTTTATTGTTTAAGCTTTTTGCTCCGCATCTTAACTGGCTTATTTTAAGCGGG
>JBDRBG010000097.1:0-5194 GCA_043823005.1 Candidatus Omnitrophota bacterium | reverse complement strand
CAACTGCTGTTTTTTCGCTAACAGTACTTTTGCATCTAACTCTTCGGCGTTGGGATCAGAAAGTTTTTGTTTTAAATTGTTTTCAAGAACCGTGTATGCACCTATGCTTCCCAAAAATTCTTTATAATTAGCCCAGGTTTTCCCTAATTCCGTAAGGTTAAGTAATTTAACAAATCTTTTCTGATAACCAAAAACTAATTTTTCGTAATCCCTTGATTGCTTATCGTTTCGGTTTTGTTCGGATATAATTTTGTCTCTTATATGCTCTACAATACCGTCTATCTCAGCTTGCCAGTTTTCTTTTTCTTTAAGCTGTTCAAACAGATCTCGTTTTGTGACTATTTTTAGTTTTGCGACAGCTTTTTCTAATAGTTCTTTTTCATTTGCCAATAGTTTTGGGTGATCCCTGAAGATTTTTTCATCAAAAGAAAAAAGACCTTCCCATGAACCTACGTCAACTTCTTCCACTCCTCTGTCAGCTCGACCTTGAGTCTGAGTTTCAAAAGCTGTTTCTTCATCAAGATACGCCGATATTATATGAAGAGCAGGCATCCTTTCTTTGCCGTCCGTGCATTTTACTCTCGGAACTTCCGCACCTTTAGTACCGTTTTTGTTTAAGTAACAGCCTTTTATGTCAATGTCCACACCGCGATGCGCTATATTCGTAAAAATCGTAATCACGTTCGCGTACCCGGCCTGACTAATTGCTTTTCTGAACGCGGAAATATCCCTACCGTTAGCAACATTAACAATTACGTTCTTGTCTTTAATTTTACCCGTTAAAAACTTTTTCAGATCATCCGCATCAGTATCTGTTTGCACCTTAATACCAACGGGCTGATATTGGGATTGTCTGTATTTTATACGTTCAATCAAAGCCTCGCGTTTTTCTTCAAATGTTTTAAACCCGGTATGACCCGCGCTTATATCTAGTTTACGGGCAATACCTTCAATATGTTTCACTTCTTTGTTCGGATATATATCTTTAAAACTTTTTTCTTCAGCCGTTCCCGTCGCGCCCGCGAAGTCTGTTATTAAACCTTTGTCAGCTAAAAACTGATCTATCGTTTGTGACATTAAAGTGTACTTCTCCGGCGTAATGTATTTATCTTTCATGCCCGCGGCTATTTCTACAGCTTGTTGCATACCTTCACCCAGACTCATATTTCCTTTAGGCGCACCGGTCTTTTCATCGCGCACAATGAGCCCAATAATTTCTCCGTCCTTCTTGTCTCCTTTTCGTTTATAATAAAACTGAACACCTTCCTCGTAGAATAAGCGCGCTTTAAGCGCGTCTATGACAAAACTAAATCCATACACTTTTACTATGTCAGCTACTTCCTCATAATTATGGTCTATTTGGGCAAGCTTTTTTTGGACAAAAGTTTCTCCTTTATGCGTTAAAAAAACCTCTCGATCTTCTCCTCTCTCATAGAAAAGATCATCGTTACCCAATATGTCTTCCACCATATGCTCTTTTATAAACCTGCGCACTTCCAAACGCTGTGCCCAATCAACCATATCTTTTCCAGATATAACAAACGGTGTTTTAGCTCCAAAAACAAGGATAAGATCCGCTTCATCAAAAAGAGGAAAATATTTATGGGTTCTTAATGCTTTAGGAGCTTTGCCTAACTCTTCATGCATGCTTCTATGGACAATTCTTTCAGCTTTAGCATAAATAATGTGACACTCTTTGTAGACATCTTCCACGGATATGGACTGGTCCTCAAGTTTTACCCCGTTCTCATAAATAACGCCTTTTTCATCTTTACCGTCAGGGAGGATAAAGCCTACCCTCGCGCCGCATAAACTAAGAATCCGACCCATCTCGTCTTTTTCCATAGCCTGCATGGTTAATTCATCTTCGTGAGTAAGAATTAAAACCCTGTCACCCGTCTCTTTGTATCGCGAAAGCGCCGCGCCGCCAAGTGTGAGAGTTTTACCGCCGCCGGTTCTAAGCTCTACAAGTTTACCTTTTTTAAGTTCGCGCATTGCATCTATCTGCCCTGGACGGTATTCCTTTTTCTCAAACTTTGTAAGAGAAATAAGTTTCTTTTCTAGCTCCGAAAGGTCTTCTCTTACTTCCGGTTCAGCAACTTCTATTTTCTTCTTTTGGGTATCGGGTTTTGTTGGAACAAATTCTTCTGTCGGCGCTTGAACAAGTTTTGTTTGCTTTTGCTGTTTGGCTACAAGCGATATAAAATTTTCAACAGCCTCTACCAAGTCTCCATTTTTTTGCCAATTTTGTGAAAGTTTTACATTGCGCGTTTTTAAATCTCTCAAAATTTCGCGCACGTTATAAATGGTTAATTCACGGCCTGTCAAAACATCGACAACTTCTCTTGCGCGATCCTCTTTATTTGTTTTTAATTCTGCCAACGCTTTTTCATCCAACTCGTCATCACGATTGAATGAATCTATGGAAGTTTTGAGGTTTAATTCAAGTTCTACCAGCTTGGCAATGTCTTCTTTTTCTGTTGTTTTCGCTTTTAGCTCTTGAATCACGCCAAAAAAATCTTTTCCTCTTTCTTCGCCTCCAGAAACCCTATTTTTAAATATTTCTCTGTCTTTTTCTGAGGTTGGATTAAAATGAAAAGTTTCGTCCTGGCCATAAAGCGTAACAAAGTTCATTTTTTGCTTACCGCTTTTATCTTCATCTTTTTCCGCGATTACGGCTCTAGTCCCAATTTTTTCTCCGTTAACTGTATTAAAAAATTCTTCTAATTCCTCGTTCGTAACACATGGCCCTTTGATTTCGCTTTGATTGGGAATAACGTGCTCCTGGCAAAAACTCTTTCGTTTTTCAAGCCAATTCTTCATAAATGCTTTAAGATCTCTGCCTTTCAGCACAACATCCCCAAATATACCGAATAAAACAGGTTTTATTTCCGATAGGTTATGATTGTAAAAAAACAATTGTGCGGCAAGTGTGTATCTGCCGGTTTCAAGAATTTTTTCATAAGGTCTTTTTTTATTGGTGAGTATTGCGATGTAGGGTCTTTCTTTACCTTCCTGAAACTTTGGTTCAATAACAAGGTAAGAAAGATTGTCTTTTTGCATAAGTTCAGTGAGGCCTTCTGTGTGGTAGCCTCCCGTTATAAGCGCGGCAACTTTTTTACCTTTTTCCCGCATTTTTCCGAGAGTGTTCCTGAACATAGCAGTATTTCTTGTTTCAGCATCGACATAAAACTTCATAGCTCCATCTAAGTTAAGGGCTATTTCTGAAAGATCATACTCTCCGGTAATTACTACTCCATATTTTTCACATTTTTCTTTTATAAAGCGCGCGTATTCTTTCGGTGAAAAATCAATATAGTTCTTTTGAAGAAAACGAAACTCTCCGTTATTTAGTTCCATGGAATAAAGCTGTTTTAAAAGCTTTGCCAAGCGAGTCATTTTATACAAATCTTTTTCCTCATTATTTCGATACAACTTTTGCCGAATTATTTCTTCTACCTCTTCTATCTCATGATAAAGCCTGGTAAGTTCTACGGATTCGTACAAGGTAATATATTTCGTAAAATTAATAAGGTTTTCATATCCCTCGGAAGAAACGTTTCTTGTTTCAGCTAACTCAAGAAGATAGTTATGAAAAGTTCCCTGGGATATTTTATTCTGTTTAAAAGCAAGCGATTTTAGAACAAGTTTTTCAAGTTCCGGTTTCGCCATATTACTGCTAATTTCGTCTATGAGACGGCGGCGATCCGCGTTAGCTTTTGGAAAATCTATGATTTTTTCAAGCTTAATAGATTCCAATAGCTTCGAGATTTCGATATACCCGGAAACGTTAATTCTATACTTTTCAATGAAAGACTCCTGAATTTTCCAATAATCTGAAAAACTCAACAACCCGTCCCTATGTTTGATAGAATTCTTGTTTAAAACGTTTAGATCTTTCGAATATATTTTCTCACCTAAGAGGCACAACTGCTGAAGAAGATTTTTTAAATTCCCGGTTTGCTCCGCGCGCATTTCAGCGACATGCTGAAAACTTTTTAGGTTTTTCGAATAGAGTTCATCCTCTTCAATACCATACAAACAAATGTTATCGTTGTCATTTGTAATTGTAAAAAATTCTCCAGCGCTCATTTTGCCTTCTTGCATTAGAAAATCTGCGGCTTTTTTACGGATTTCTTTGTCCGGGCATGATTTAAGAATGGAGGTATCAATATAACCTTCCGCTCCTTCTACGGCGATAAATTCAAGGTCATAGTTCGTAACAAGCGAGTCTAATAAATTTGCAATTGAATACTGCGCTGATAAAGACGCATGCGCGTCTTGGATATGCACAATCGTTTCATTTCCGCCATTTAGAGTTACTTCTTGGGTGTTCGCGATGTCGTATGGAATATCAAAACTTTTTTCAGGGATGGGATCTTGATAAAGCGTTTTAAAATTCTTTGCCTCAGCCCAAACAGGACGTCCGTTTTGAGACCAACCGGCCTGTTGATCCAGGAATAATAGCGTCAATGCGATACTGACGCATCTGATAAAAAAGCGATGCCTATTTTTCCATACCATGATGCCCTCATCAGAAGACAAGTCATCAGTTTTTGATATACTTCTTTCCCTGAGATTATATATCACATTGCACCTTCCTGCTTTTCTATGTCTTTTCAAACTTTTTCTTTATTTAACCCGTATATATTATATCATAGCCAAAGGAAAAATCAATATTCAGCTTTCTGGCTTTTTTTTTATTAACACTTGCGCGCGTCTTCACGCACCCCACTCTATTGTACTTAAAAGCATCTAATACCACTTCAAAAAAATACACATTTCAGATCCCGGATATCCCAATTTCATTGGGGTTCGAGATGACAATTAGGGCATTACCTTTTGGAAGCGGTATAAAGTGAAAAAGTTGCGCACAACAATCTAGCTCTTCCCAAAATGAAGGGTTCCGGTATCGCTATCTAGCTTTTCTCTTATGCTAATTTCAGTTTTTTGCCTTACACCATCAAAACATTAACTATTTCAACGTTAACATCTATTGATTTTAAGGAAGGTATTATATCCTGCCACACTATGCTCTGTCAAACTATAATTGGGTGGAGCTCGGAAATGGGAAGAGAGATCATCCCCCCTTTCCCGCAGGGCTTAAAAAAATAAAAAGAGTTAGTTCCGATATCTTTCTAACGTTAAAAAAGCTTATTGCTGATAACAAGACGTATAAAGTGATTACCCCTAG